>NZ_JBIRVJ010000007.1:0-502825 GCF_044386705.1 Streptomyces sp. NPDC020422
CGAACGGCGCGATCTTCGCCTCCGCCAGCGCACGGACCGACTCACGGAGCATGTCGTGCTCCTCGGACGGGCGATACAGGTCGAAGTCCTTGGCCATGGTCTGAGGCTCCCCTAGCAATGCTTGTGGCACTTTGGCACTGAGTACCCTCAGCAAAACACACTCAGTGCCATGGGCGCCAGTGGCCGGGGAGCGCGACCGCTCAGGTGTCGGCGCGCGGGTGGGTCGTGAGGACCACCGCCGCGGCGAACAGCACCACGTTCTTCACCACGAACTCGCCCACCATCGTCAGCAGCAGCGGATTGGCGTGGTCGAACGCCAGCCCCGGGGTGACGAGCAGCACGGCGAAGGTGCCCAGCAGATGCCCGCCGAGCAGCGGCAGCAGCAGGGCCTGGGCCCGCCCGGTGACCAGCCACACCCCGAGGGCGATCTCGGCCCAGCCGAGCAGCGGGACGAACCAGCCGCCGGTGTCGAAGGGCATCACGTCCACGACGAGCCGGGCCGCCGGGCTGAGCCCGATCGCCTTCAGCACCCCGAACCAGACGAAGACCCCGCCGAGCCCGCCCCGCAGCAGCACCAGGCCGAAGCGGTGCAGGTGCGGCGCGAGCCGGTCGAAGCGGTCGAGGCGCGGGGCCGGGGGCGTCGGGCGCCCGGACTCCCTGGTGGACGGGGTCAGCTGCGAGGAAACGGTCATGCGCGGCCACTCCAGACGGATCGGTGCGGGATCGGTAGCGGTGAGGTCTTCGCGGGCGCCGGACGCGGGCGGCCTCGGGCGGGCCGGGGCCGCGCGTCCGGGTGGACCGACCGGCGGCCGGCGGCCCGCGGCGCTCACCCGCGCCGAGGGCGACGGGAGCGACCGGGGTGGCCGGGATGACCGGGGTGGACCCGGGAGCCGGGTCGGTGGTGCGGATGCCGGGAGGCAAGGAGCGGGGGATCCGGGGCCGGGGACCGGGTGCGGGGGAGCCGCACGGACCCGGTCCGACCGCGGCGCGGAAAGCGCCCCGGCACCGGCGGGAACCGGCCACTGCGCACTGCCCCGGCCGTCCGCCCCGCTCCAGGGGGCGGGACCGGGTGCCGCCCTCGGGCGGCACGGCGTACCCGCCCCGCTCGGTGGCGCGGCGGGCCGTCCCACCGACTCCGCCGGCGCCCGCCTGGCGACGGGGCGACAGCGTCCGGCGTCGACTCACGCTAGCCACTCGCCGGGGCCACGGCGACGCCCATCGACTCCTTGCATGCCTCCGATGGAAGAAGCCGATAGGCCGTTGCCCCGCCCGAACGGATCTCGCCAGCCTGAGCTCTGTTCGAACTGCGTTTGAACCGCTCGTCCGCTCCTGCCCCGCACGCGAAGGAACCCAGGGATGTCTCAGCGACCCGTCTCCACCGCCCCGACCACCCCCGCGGCCCGCGCGCCGCTGACCCGGCGCCGGGTGCTCACCGCCTCCGCCGCGGCCGCGGGCGCCTTCGCGCTCGCCTCGGGGACCAGCACGGCCTGGGCGGCGGCCCCCGCCACCCGGTTCGAGGCGGAGACCCGCACCGGCCGCCGGGCGCCCGGAGCCGTCGCCGACCCCAGCGTCGTGGTGCGCTGGAACCAGGCCGCCATGGACGCGATCCTCGGCCGCTACCAGGCCGCCGGAAACCGCTTCGGCCCCGCCACCGTCAACGCCCGCGCCCTGGCGATCATCCACAACTGCATCTACGACGCCTGGTCCTGTTACGACCGCGTCGCCACCGGCACCCGCTACGGCGGCTCCCTGCGCCGCCCCCGCGCCGAGCGCACCCTGGACAACAAGAACGAGGCCATCAGCTACGCCGCGCACCTCGCCCTGCTCGACCTCTTCCCCGAGTACAAGGTCGCGATCGACTCGATGCTGCGCAGCCTCGGCTACGACCCGGCACTCACCGACCCGGCGCCCAAGAGCCCCGCGTGGATCGGCCGCCGCACCGCCCAGGCCGTCCTCGACTACCGGCACGCCGACGGCGCCAACCAGCTCGGCACCCCCGCGTACTCCGACACCACCGGCTACGTCGCCAAGAACCCGCCGCAGACCGCCGGCGCCTTCGACCCGTCGATCGTCGTCGAGCCCGCCCACTGGAGCCCGCTGATCGTCGGCGGCAAGACCCAGCGCTACCTCACCCCGCAGTTCGCGGTCATGCAGCCCTTCGCGCTCAGCCGCCCCGACCAGTTCACGGTCGCCGCCCCGCCCGCCTACCCCTCGGTCCGGATGACCGCCGCGATCGAGGAGCTCCTCGACATCAGCGCGAACCTCACGGACGAGCAGAAGTGCATAGCCGAGTTCTGGCTCAACGACGACGTCACCCCGCCCGGCGCCCAGCAGATGTGGGGCCGCTACGTCTCCGCGCGCGACGGGTACGACGTCGACCAGGACGCGAAGCTGTTCTTCGGCCTCAACATGGCCGAGTGCGACGCCGCGATCGGCTCCTGGGCGGTCAAGGCCCAGTACGACTTCGCGCGGCCCTCCACCCTCGTCCCGTACGACCAGCGCGGCCGGCGGATCCGGGCCTGGGGCGGCCCCGGCCAGGGCACCGTCACCCTGGACGGCGTCGACTGGCAGGCGTACGTGGCCGTGCCGCCGTTCCCGGCCACCGTCTCCGGACACAGCACCTTCTCCGGCGCCGCCGCCGAGTTCCTGCGCCGCTTCACCGGCACCGACGCCTTCGGCGACTCGTACCGCTTCAAGGCCGGCGCCTCCACCGTCGAGCCCGGCCTCACCCCCCGTACCGACGTCGTCCTCACCTGGCCCACCTTCAGCGAGGCCGCCCACCAGGCCGGCATCTCCCGGGTGTACGGCGGCATGCACTGGAGCTTCGACAACGAGCCCGGCATCGAGATGGGCCACCGGATCGGCCGGGTCGTCCACCGCCAGGCCCAGTGCTACTTCACCGGCATGCACCGCTGAGGAGAAGAACGATGACCCAGACCCAGAACCCGCCCAAGACGGGGGGCAGCGGCGCACCGCCCTTCCCCGGCGCCAAGGCCGCCGTCCTCGGCACCCTCGCCACCGCCGTCTCGCTCCTCGTCCTCGTCGCGCTCGGCGAGGCCACCGGCCAGCTGCTGATGATCGCGCCGCTCGCCGCCACCGCGATGATCGTCTGCAGCACGCCCGCGCTGCCGCCCGCCCAGCCCCGGGGAGTGCTCCTCGGCCAGGTCGGCTCCGGTGTCCTCGGCCTGGCCGCCACCGCCCTGTTCGGGCACACCCTGTGGGTCGCGGCCGTCGCCGCGGGACTCAGCGTCGGCCTGATGCTGCTGCTGCGCGCCGTCCACGCCCCGGCCGCCGCCACCGCCGTCCTCGCCGTCCTGCAGCACCCGGCGCCGCTGCGCTTCCTCGTGCTCCTCGCGATCGGCAGCGCCCTGCTCGTCCTCATCGGCCTGATCGCCTCCAAGGCGGGCGTGATCGCCAAATACCCGACGTACTGGTGGTGAACCCGATGACCCGAGACGCCCTGCTCGTCAGCACCGAGGCCCTCCAGGCCCACCTCGCGGAGCCCACCGGCCTCGTCCTGGTCGAGATCACCGACGGCGGCAACGACGGCGGCGGCCGTCCCGGCCGCATCCCCGGCGCGATCCGCCTCGACTGGACCGGCGACCTCCAGGATCCGGTACGCCGGGACGTCATCGGCCCCGAGGCCTTCGCCGCCCTGCTCGGCCGGCACGGCATCACCGCCGAGGACACCGTCGTCTTCTACAGCGGCAACAACAACTGGTGGGCCGCGGCCGGCTACTGGCAGTTCCGCCTCTACGGCCACCGCGAACTGCGCCTCCTCGACGGCGGGCGCGCCCGCTGGGAGGCCATCGGCGGCGAGCTCACCCACGAGGCGCCCCAGCGGCCGCGCACCGACTACCCCGTCCCCGCGGCGGCGGACGAGTCGATCCGGGCCCGCCGCGAGGACGTGCTCGACCACATCGGCCGCCGCACCCTCCTCGACGTGCGCTCCCTCGAGGAGTACCTCGGGCAGAGCAACACCCCGCCCGGCGTCCCCGAGGACGTCGGCGTCCGCTGCGGCCACGCCCTCTCCGCCCAGCACCTCCCCTGGCACACCGCCATCCACCCCGACGGCACCTTCCGCGACGACGAGGAGCTGCGGGCGGCCTACGGCGCGCTGCCCGCCGACGGCACCACCGTCGTCTACTGCCGGGTCGGCTGGCGCTCCGCCCACAGCTGGTTCGTCCTGCACGAACTGCTCGGCCTGCCCGACGTACGCAACTACGACGGCGCCTGGCGCGAGTTCGGCTCCCTCATCGGCGCGCCCATCGTCAACGGCCCGCAGCCCTGGGGCCCCGACGGCATCCCGTCGATCGTCGCCCAGCGCACCCCCGCGGAGGTCACCACCCATGCCTGACGTCACCGTCTACCGCGATGTGCTGCGCAACGGCTTCGACCAGACCGAGCTGCCCTGGGTGCCGTGGACCGAACCCGGCCGCGAGGGCGTCGAGTTCGTCGTCCTGTGGGGCCCCGGCCACGCGGGCGAGGAGGACTCCGCATCCCTCCTGCTCCGCTTCCCGCCCGGCGCCCACGGCGACTTCCACGAGCACCTGGGCCACGAGCTGATGCTCGTCCTCGACGGCACCCTCGACCACAGCGACGGGCGCCGCTTCCACCGCGGCGACCTGGTCGTCGAGGAGCCGGGCACCCGGCACCAGATGTCCAGCGCGACCGGCTGCACGGTCCTCGCGGTCCGGGCCCGCCCGGCGTCCCCGCGCACCCCGCTCGCCGGCGAGATCACCACCGGCGTGGGCGCGGGCGCGCCCGGCTCCGCGGCCTGACACCCGGGGGCGTTGTGGGCATGCGTTCCACCCCGGTCGGAACGCATGGGCACAGCGCCCCCGCGCGCACGGCGCCCCTTCGCGCGGACCCGCACACCGGGGTCCCGACCCGCTCCACACCTTCCGCATCCGCACCGCAACGGGAGACACCCATGCCCACCTCGCTCAGTCCGGACAGCCCCCGCCGGGTCCTGCTCACCACCGGATCGTCCGACGCGCACACCTGGAACCTCGTCCACCTCCAGCTGTTCCTGGAGGAGCACGGGCACTCCGTGCTCAACCTCGGACCGTGCGTGCCCGAGCAGCTCCTCGTCGACACCGCCCGGATGACCAGCCCCGACCTCGTCGTGCTGTCCTCCGTCAACGGACACGGGCACCAGGACGGGCTGCGCGCCGCCCGGGCGCTGCGCGCCGACCGGCGGACCCGGGACATCCCCCTGGTCATCGGCGGCCTCCTCGGCATCTCGCCCGAGGGCGCCGAGCAGCGCACCGCCGAACTGCTCGACGCCGGCTACGACGAGGTGTTCCCCGACGGCACCGCACCCACCGCGCTGCTGAGGCGGCTCGGCGAGCCCGCGCGGAGCGGCGCCCGGCCCAGAGGCGCCTGTACCGGGCGGGCCGCGGCGTGACCCCTGCCGCGCAGCCCGATCTCGGCACGTTCGTCCAGGAAGCCGCCCAGGCCGGAGAGCTCGTGGTCCAGCCCCGCATGGGAATGGTCGCCCCCGAGGACATGGCCGCCGGCGTCGCCGCCGTCGCCGACCTCCCGGAGCGGACCGTGGCGACCCTCACCATCGACAGCTACACCCGCGTCGGCGACCACGCCGCCGCCACCGCGGCCCTGCGCACCGGCCGCCCGCTCAACGGCTTCCCCCTGGTCAGCCATGGTCCGAAGACCACCGCCCGGGTCGCCGCGGCCGCCGGCCGCCGCACCCCGGTCCAGGTCCGGCACGGCTCCGCCGATCCGATGGCCATCTTCCGCACGATGACCGCCGCGGGCCTCGCCGCGAGCGAGGGCGGCCCCGTCTCGTACTGCCTGCCCTACGGCCGCACCCCGCTCGCCGACTCCGTCGCCGCCTGGCGGGACTCCGTGCAGTTCCTCACCGAGGAGAGCCGCAACCGCGGCCGGCGCGCCCATCTGGAGTCCTTCGGAGGCTGTCTGCTCGGACAGCTCTGCCCGCCTTCGATGCTCGTCGCCGTCTCCGTCCTGGAGTGCCTCTTCTTCGCGCAGAACGGCGCCACCAGCGTCTCCCTCTCGTACGCCCAGCAGACCCACGCCGCCCAGGACACGGGCGCGCTCGCCGCGCTGCGGCTGCTCGCCGACGAGCTGCTGCCGCCCGCCGTGGACCGGCACCTCGTGCTCTACACGTACATGGGCGTCTACCCGCGGACCGTGCCCGGCGCCCGTCTCCTGCTCCGCCGCAGCGCCGAACTGGCCGTACGCGGCGGGGCGCAGCGGCTCATCGTCAAGACCGAGACCGAGGCGCACCGCATCCCGACCGTGGCGGAGAACCTGACCGCGCTCAGGGTCGCCGCCGACGCGGCCCGCGCGGCCCGCGCCCGACCGGGCGCCGCCGCGGCGGCGGGGGCGGAGACCGAGGAGATCCTGGCCGAGGCCCGCGCCCTGGTCGGCGCCGTCCTGGCGCTCTCCGACGACCTCGGCGTCGCGCTCCTGAAGGCCTTCGACCGGGGGCTGCTCGACGTGCCGTTCTGCCTGCACCCGGACAACCGGGGCGAGGCCCGCTCCGCGATCGCCCCGGACGGCCGGCTCCAGTGGACCGACCTGGGCGCCCTGCCGCTGCTCACCACCAGCCGGAGGACCACCCCGATGACCTCGCGTCAGCTCGCCGGGATGCTCGGCCGGGTCGCCCGCGAGCACGACCTGGCGGCCGAGACCGACCCGCCGCCCGAGCCCGCTCCGCCGCCCGTGCAGCGCTGCCTCGCCGACCCGGTCCGCCCGCCGCTGCGGGTGGCCTTCGCGGGGATGGGGCCGCGCGGCCTCTCCGTGCTGGAACGGCTCGCCGCCCAGTGCGCGGAGCGGCCGCCGGGCCGCAAGATCGAGGTGTACGCGATCGATCCGTACGAGGCGGGGGCCGGACGGATCTGGCGCACGGACCAGTCGCCCTGGTTCCTGATGAACACCCCGGCGCAGGAGGTCACGATGTTCTCCGGCCCGACGGACGCCGGTCCGCACCGGCCGGGCGCCGGGCCCAGCCTGGGCGAGTGGTGGGCGGAGGACGACCCGGCGCACGCGGAACCGGAGGGCTACGCGCCGCGCCGGGTCTACGGCCGCTACCTCGCGTACGTGATGGAGCGCATCGAGGCGACCCTGCCGCCCTGCCTGACCGTGCACCGGGTGCAGGCGCGGGTCATCTGCGCCGACCGCACCGACCGCACCGACCGCGCCGACCGCACGGACGCCACCGACGGCACCGACGGCACCCGGGACGCCGACGGGACGCACCGGCTGCGCCTGGACCGCGGCGACGTCCTCACCGTCGACCGCCTGGTGCTCACCACCGGCCACCCGGTCAACGAGCTCGACGAACAGCAGCGCTCCTGGCAGCGGTTCGCCCGCACCCACTCGACCCCCGCCCGCCCGGTCCGGTACGTGCCCGGCGGCTCCGCGAACGAGATGCCGCTGGCCGACGTCCCGGCCGGCGCCCGGGTCGGCGTCATCGGCATGGGACTCACCTTCTACGACGTGCTCGCCGAGCTCACCCTGGGCCGCGGCGGCACCTTCGCGGAGGGCGGCGACGGTCTCGTCTACCTGCCCAGCGGCAAGGAGCCGCGGATCCTCGCGGGCTCCCGCGGCGGAGTGCCGCTGCTGACCCGGGGCGTCAACCAGAAGGAGCCGGGACACCGCTACCGCCCCGTGCTCTTCACCCCCGAGCGGATGGCGCGGCTGCGCGCCGAGCACGCTCCGCTCGACTTCGAGCGCTCCGTGCTGCCCTGGCTGCTCGCCGAGGTGAACACGGTGCTGCTCGCCACCCGGATCCGGCAGGCCCACGGGCCGGACACCGCCCGGGAGTTCACCGAGCGGGCCGAGGAGGCCCTCTTCTCCGCCCCGGAGCTCACGGTGCTCCAGCGGCTCGCCGCCGGCTACCGGATCGACCCGCTGCCGCTCAGCGGTCTCGCCGCCCTGGCCCGGCCGTTCGGCGACCGTCGCTTCGGCTCGCCCGCCGAGTTCCACAAGGCGCTCACCGAGTGGCTGCGCGCGGACCTCGGCGACGCCCGCCTCGGCAACGCCGAAGGGCCGATGAAGGCGGCGGCGGACGTCCTGCGGGACGTCCGGCAGACCATCCGCGGCGTGGTGGACTTCGGCGGGCTCACCCCCGCCTCGCACCGCTGGTTCCTCGCCGAGTTCGGGCCGGTCGCCGCCCTGGTGTCGACGGGGCCGCCGCAGCTGCGCTCGGAGCAGTTCCTGGCGCTGCTCGCCGCGGGGGTGCTCGAACCGGTCGGCCCGGACGCCCGGTTCGGCACCGACGCCGTCGAGGGGCGTTTCACGGTCGAGTCGGCGCGGGTGGAGAACTCGTGGACGACCCTCGACGTCCTCGTCGACGCGCGGGTGCCCACCACCGACGTGACCACGGACCGCGATCCGCTGATCCGCGGCCTGCTGGCCGACGGGCGGGTGCGGCCCTTCGTGAACACGACCGGAGGCACGGGGGAGTTCGTCACCGGCGGCCTCGACTGCACCGACGCGCCGTTCCACCCGGTGGGCGTGGACGGCGAGCCGGAGACCACCACCCATGTGCTCGGCATCCCCAGCGAGCACACCCGCTGGTTCACCCAGGTCGGCAGCGGACGCCCCGGCCCCTGGGGGTCCTTCACCAAGGACGCCGACGCGATCGCCGGGGCGCTGATGGGAGCGGCGGAATGAGTGTCACCGTGCGGCGCGGCGCCGCGTACGCCGAGCACCGCGGGACGGCGGCGCACGAGGAGTACCGGGCGGCCCGGGACCTGCTGCTGCGGCTGCGCGGCGACCGCGAGGCGGCCTCGGCCGCCTTCCGGTGGCCGCGCGCCCGGCACTTCAACTGGGCCCTGGAGTGGTTCGACGTGGTCGCCGAGGGGAACGAGCGGACCGCCCTGGAGATCCTCGGGCGTCCGGCCCGGGACGGCGCGGTCCCGGTGGTCGACCGTGTCACCTTCGCCGAAATGGCGGCGCGGTCGGACGAGTTGGCGGTGGCGCTGGCCGAGGCCGGGGTGGTGCGGGGCGACCGGGTGCTGATCCTGCTGGGCACCCGGACGGAACTGTGGGAGACCCTGCTCGGCTGCATCAAGCTCGGCGCGGTCGTCGTCCCCGGCTATCAGGACCTCACCCGCGAGGAGGCCGCCGACCGGGTCGCGCGCGGCGCCATCCGGCATGTCGTCTGCGCCCCCGAACTCATCCACCTCGTCGGCGGCCTGCCGGTTCCCGGGCTGCGGATGGCGCCGGGGGCGGCGGGGCTGCCCGGCTGGACCGGGTACCCCGACACCCGCGACCCCGACCGGCGCCGCCCCTTCGTCCCCGACGGGCCGACCCTGGCGGCCGACCCGTCCTTCTGCTACTTCACCTCCGGCACGACCTCCCTGCCGAAGCTCGTCGAGCACTCCCACGCCGGCTACGGCGTCGGCCACCTCTCCAGCCTGTACTGGAGCGGGCTGCGCCCCGGTGACCGGCACCTCAACCTGTCCGCCCCCGGCTGGGCCAAGCACTCCTGGTCCAGCTTCTTCGTCCCCTGGACCGCCGGCGCCACCGTGGTCGCGCCGCCCGACGGCGGCCTCCCGCCGTCCGTGCTGCCGGGGGTCCTCGCCACCCAGCGGATCAGCAGCCTCTGCGCACCGCCGAGCGCCTGGCGGGCGATGCTCCCGTATGTGACGGAGGGCCGGGGCGCACCCCGGCTGCGGGAGGCGACGGCCGCGGGGGAGCCGCTCACGGCGGAGGTGACGGACCGGATCGAGTCGGCCTGGGGGGTGCGGGTCAGGGACGGCTACGGCCAGACGGAGGCCACCGCCCTCATCGGCCGCGCCCCCGACACCCCGCCCTCGATCTCCCCGCTGGGCCACCCGCTGCCCGGCTACCGCATCGTGCTGCGCGACCCGGAGACCGGGCTGACGGGGGACGCGGGTGAGGTGTGCGTGGACCTGACGGAGCGCCCGCCGGGGCTGATGCGCGGGTACGCCGAACGGGGCGCCGGGGCGGCCGCCTTCGTGGACGGGCTCTACCGTACGGGCGACCGAGGCGAGCGCTGCGCCGACGGGTCGATCCGGCTGCTCGGGCGGATGGACGAGGTGTTCAAGTCGTACGGGCACCGGGTCTCCCCGATGGAGATCGAAGCGGTCCTGCGCACCCACCCGGCGGTCGCCGACGCGGCGGTGATCCCCTGCCGCGACGAGTACGGCGGCCTGGCCCCGTACGCCGTGGTCGAGGCGCGCAACGCCTATCAGGCGGAGCTGCTGGAGGCCGAGCTGATCGCCCTCGCGGCGAAGCGCCTGGCCCCGGTCTTCGTCCCGCGCGGCGTGGACCTGGTCCCGGCCCTGCCCCGCACCCGCTCCGGCAAGGTCCGCCGGGGCGCGCTGCGGCCGGGCGGCGTGGTCGTCCCGTAGCGGGGCGCCCGCGCGAACGGCGCCGAAACCCTCGGGGCCGGACGGGCCGTCGCGGCCCGCCCGGCCCCGACGCCGTGCCCGGCCCCGACGCCGTGCCCGGCCCCGACGCCGTGCCGCGCCCGTGGTGCCGCCTACGAGGGGTCCGGCACCGGTTCGCGTTCGGCGGCGCGCAGGAGGAGGGCGGCGACGGCGCGGGCGCGGACCGCGGCCTCGGTCGTGCCCTCGCGCAGGGCGGTGACGATGGCGCCGTCGCCGAGCAGGGCCAGTTGGCGGGCAAGGGTCTCGTGCTCGCGGTAGCCGCCCTCGGCGAGCAGTCCGTCGAGGCGGGCGATGACCTTCTCCTTGTGCTCGGCGGCCACATGGTGCGCCGGGCTCTCGGGGTCGGCCGTCTCGACCATCGTGTTGATGAAGGCGCAGCCGCGGAAGTCGGCCGAGGCGAAGCGCTCGGCGAGTCCGTCGAAGAGGGCGAGCGCCAGCTCCTCCGGGTCGCGTCCGCTCGCCTCGATCCGGCCGTCGAGCCATGCGCGCCACATGCCGTCACGGCGCCGCAGCACCTCGACGACCACGTCGTCCTTGCTGGGGAAGTGGCGGTAGAAGGAGGCGCGGCCCACTCCGGACTCGGACAGGATCCGCTCGATGCCGACGGCCCGGATGCCCTCCTCGTAGAAAAGTCGCTCCGCGGCGCTGAGGAGCCGTTCTTTAGCGTTCGTGGCCATACCAGACGGTACCACTCGGTTCCGTTGTGGCGGGATCCCCGTACCGGATCGAGCGCCTCCCGTTGCGCAAGACGGAACCGATCGGTACCGTCACGATGGTACCGATCAGTTCCGTCTTTGGTTCGGCTCAAGGAGAGCTCCATGCCCCGCCTGCCCCAACTGACCGTCGACACCGCCAACGAGGAGCAGCGCGAGCTGCTCGAAAGCACCCTCAAGCAGCTCGGCAAGCTGCCCAACCTCTATGCCGCCCTCGCCAACGGCCCCGCCGCGCTGCGCGGTTACCTCGCCATGCGCGACGCCCTGGTCGGCGGCAGCTTCAGCGCCCGGCAGCGCGAGCAGCTGGCGCTCTACATCGCCCAGCGCAACGACTGCACCTACTGCGTCTCCGCGCACACCCTGCGCGGCGGCAAGGTCGGTCTGAGCGAGCAGGAGCTGCTCGCCACCCGCCGCGGCGGCGACGCCGGCGACCCGCACATGGACCAGGTGCTGCGGATCACCGGCGCGATCATGGACAGCGGCGGCCGGGTCGACGACGCCGCCCTCGCGGACGCCCGTGCCGCCGGTGTCACCGACGCCGAACTGGCCGAGATCGTCGGACATGTGGCGCTCAACGTGCTGTCCAACTTCTTCAATCACGTTGCGCAACCGGAGTTGGACTTTCCGTTGGTCCCGGCTCAGCTCGCCGAGTAGAGTCCTCCGCGGCCGACCGGGGGTGCCGGGCGCGCGAGCAGGCGTGCCGGCACCCCCGAGGTGTGACAGACCGACTGGGGCGATCGAGCGGGTGGCGTGACCCGTCACCCGAGTGCCGGCTGCCGCCGGGGGGCGGCAAGGGGGATAACCGCATGGACATCGACGCAAGAACCCTTCGTACCTTCCGCGAAGTGACCCTGACCGGGTCCTTCACCCAGGCGGCCCGCCGCCTCGGGTACTCGCAGTCCAGCGTCACGGCGCAGATGCGCGCCCTGGAACGGCAGGTGGGCGAGCCCGTCTTCGAACGGCTCCCCAGCGGCGTACGGCTCACCCGCGCCGGCACCGTCCTGACGGACTACGCGCGCCAGATCCTCACGCTCGTCGGAGAGATGGAGACCGCCCTGCGCCGCCCCGCCGCCAACCCGCCGCGGATGACCGTCGGCATCGTCCCCGCCCTCGCGTACGGACAGCAGCTCGCCCGGGTGACCCACATCGGCCGCCGGCTGCTGTCCGGCGTACAGCTCGCCCTGCGCGTCATGGGCACCGCCGAGATCCACGACGCCTTCCGCGCCGGATCGATCGACGGAGCCCTCGTCCTCACCGTCGTCGAGGCGGACGACCCCACCGCGCTGCCCGCGGGCCTGCCCGACCAGCCGCGCGCCGAGCGCCCCGACGACCTCACCGAAGTGAGGCTCCAGGAAGTCGAGTTCGTGCCCGTCACCGGTGTCTCCCGGGCCCGGGGACGCGGCCCGGCCGCCGGCCGCCAGGTGGTCATCGCGGACCCCGACTGTCCCTCGCAGCGCTGGCTGCCCGAATTCCTCCGGCTCCGCTCCGACGGGCCGCCCGAGATCCACGAGCTCGGCTCCATGGCGGGCGTCCGCGCCGCCGCCCAGTCCGGGCTCGGGTGCGCGATGCTCCCCATGGCGCTCGCCGCCTCTCCGCGCGAGTCCACCGGACTGTGTCCGCTGCCGGGCGTCCCCCGGATGCGCTGGAACGCCTCGCTCGTCTCCGCCCGCGCCGACGACCGCCCCGCGCTCGACTGGGAGAACCTGACGGAGACGCTCCGTCAGGCCACCGCCCTCGCCTGCGCGGTCTACCCCGGGCACCACGAGGAGCCCGCCGTGCTCCCCACCCTCGACCCGGGCGTCGCGGGCCGGCCCACCCCCTGAACCGGTGCCACGGCACACCGCCCCCTCCCCGGACCCACACCCCCGACCGGGCCCCAGAGGGCGGCGGTGCGCCGTGGCACCACTCTCTGCTCCGAGCGCCGGACGCTAGAGGTCGAACTCGTGCGGCGGCAGGTCGAGCGCGAAGCAGGCCTCACGGACCACGGCCTGCTCGGTCTTGTCGAAGTCGCCGTCGGCGCCGCCGATGACGATGCCGATCTGGACCACCGCGCGGGCCTCCGCCGGCTTCTTCTTCGCCTTGGCGATCTCCTGGAGCACGCTGACCTTGCCGAAGTCGAAGTCGGCCGCCAGCTTGTCGAGGTTGGCGTCGAAGCGGCGCTGCAGATCGGTCGCGTCGAAGTTCTGCAGCACCTCGTTGGTGGCGATGAGCTGGGCGACCCGGCGCCGCTCGGACGGGTCCACCGAACCGTCCGCGGCGGCGACCAGCGCGCACATCGCCATGCTCGCGTCGCGGAAGGCGCCGCTCTTGAGGTCGTTCTTCTTCGCCAGCAGCTGGGTCTGCATCGTCGATGCGGACTCCCTGATGCGGTCCCACAGGGCCATGGGCAAGCACTCCAGACGTCGGTTACTTCTACTGCTCTGTAGAACGGACCGGTGGAGCGGAAGGTTCCCGGCGTCCGTCGGCGCCCGCCCGCGGCGCCGTCCGCCGCCCGGAAACGCCGCACGGCGGCGGGGCCGAAGCCCCACCGCCGTGCGTGAACCCGTGGACCCGCCGGATCAGACCGCCGGAGCCGGGAAGGTCGGGTACTCGACGCCCGAGACGTGCTGGACGACCCGGATGACCTGGCAGGAGTAGCCGAACTCGTTGTCGTACCACAGGTACAGGATCGCGTTGTCGCCGTCGACCTTGGTCGCGCCGGCGTCGACGATGGACGCGTGGCGCGAGCCGACGAAGTCCATCGAGACGGCGTCGGGGGCCGTGGTGAAGTCGATCTGGCGCTTCAGCGGCGAGTGCAGCGAGACGTCGCGGAGGTACTCCAGGACCTCCTCGCGGGTGGTCTCGCGGCCCAGACGCAGGCTCAGGATGGCGATCGAGACGTCCGGGACGGGGACGCGGATCGAGCTGCCGGTGATCGGCGCCTTCAGGTCGGGCAGCGCCTTGGCCACGGCGGAGGCGGCACCCGTCTCCGTGATGACCATGTTGAGCGGCGCGGACCGGCCACGACGGTCGGCCTTGTGGTAGTTGTCCAGCAGGTTCTGGTCGTTCGTGAACGAGTGGACGGTCTCCACGTGGCCGCGCAGCACGCCGTACTCGTCGTCCATGGCCTTCAGCGGCGGGACGATGGCGTTGGTGGTGCAGGAGGCGCAGGACAGGATCTGCTCGTCCGGCTTGATCGTGTCGTGGTTGACGCCGTGCACGATGTTCGGGACGTCGCCCTTGCCGGGAGCCGTCAGCACGACCTTGTCGATGCCGGGGCGCAGGTGCTTGGACAGGCCCTCGCGGTCGCGCCACTTGCCGGTGTTGTCGATGAGGATGGCGTTCTCGATGCCGTACGCCGTGTAGTCGACCTCGGAGGGGTCGTTGGCGTAGATCACGCGGATCGAGTTGCCGTTGGCGACGATGGTGCTGTTCGCCTCGTCGACGGTGATGGTGCCCTGGAACTGGCCGTGGATCGAGTCCCGGCGCAGCAGCGAGGCGCGCTTCACGAGGTCCTGGTCGCCGCCGCCGCGGACGACGATGGCGCGCAGCCGCAGACCGTTGCCGGAGCCGGCCTTCTCGATGAGCAGGCGGGCGACCAGACGGCCGATCCGGCCGAAGCCGTACAGGACGACGTCACGGCCGTCGCTGCGCTCGATCTTGTTGGCGCCGATCGCACCGGCGACGGCCTCGGCGGTGAAGTCCGCGACCGAAAGGCCGCGGTCGTCGGCCTTGTACTCCGCGGCCAGCATGCCGATGTCGATCTGGGAGGGGCCCAGGTCGAGGGTGGTCAGCGCCTCCAGGAACGGCATCGTCTCGGTGACCGAGAGCTCCTCGCCGTCGATCTGGCGGGCGAATCGGTGAGTCTTGAGAATGCTCACCACCGACTTGTTCACCAGGGAGCGGCTGTGAAGGAGGACGGTGACGTCCTGCTCCCGGTGCAGCCTCCCGATGATCGGAATCATGGACTCCGCGATCTCTTCGCGGTTCTTCCAGTTTGTGAACGAGTCCTCGTTGACAGTCACAGAAAGCATCTCTCGATCGAGCTAGGCAGTGCTCATATGCTAACCCCACGGTCATCCCCTCCTACAAGGGGTCCCCGGCGAGGCGGTCGTCACGTCCCGGCCGAGTCCGCCCCGGCGCACCGCGGCGCGGATCCCGTGACGCTCCCGGGAACTCCCCGGACGCCCCGGCCGACTCCTGCACGGAACGGAATCGACCGGATACGACCGGAGGCGCCGGGCGCGCGGCCGGAAGGGGGGCACGGTTGAGCGACGAGCGCGCGGGGCGCGGGGCGGCCGCGCCGCCGGACTGGGCCGGAAAGGCCCTCGGGCTGCTCCTGGACCGGGTGGGACGCACCGCCGAACAGGTCGGCACGCGATTCCCGCTGTACGCCGAACCCGGCGACGGACGCTGGACCACGACCGTCTGCGGCACCTGGACCGGCGGCTTCTGGGCCGGACTGCTGTGGCTGCGCGCCCGGCACCGGGCCGGGGCCGGACCGGCGTCCCCCGCGGACGCCCGCGCCGCGTCCGCCTGCACCGCCCGCCTCGCCCGCTGGGTCGGCGCCGACACCGCGACCCGGGGGCTCATCCTCTGGTACGGGACGGCCCTGGCCGTCGACGACCAGGACGCCGCCGCGCTGCGGGCCCGCGCGGCCCGGACGGTGCTCGCCGCCTGGGAGCCGCGGCTCGGCCTGGTCCCCTGGGGCGCGGCCCTCGGCGGGGAGCGGCTGCGGGCCCGCGCGGACGGCGTCCCCGGCCTCGTACCGCTGCTCGCCTGCGCCGGGCCCGAGGGGCACCGGGCGGCCGAGGCCCATCTGCTCCGGCACCTGGAACTGTGCCTGCCCGGCGACCACCGGCGCCCCCGGCCCGCCTGGCGTTACGACGAGGCCGGCGCCGTCTGGACCCCCGAAGCCGAACCGGGCCCCGGCTGGACCCGCGGCGAGGCCTGGCTGCTGCTCGCCGTCGCCGACGGACTGCTGCACGGCGGCGCCGCCCGCGCCGAGCGCCTCGCCGAGGCGGCCGAACAGCTCCTGTGCACCGGGCAGTTCCTCCACGGTCCACTCGTCCCGCCCGCCCACGCCCGGCACCGCGACGGGCCCCTGGACACCTCGGCCGCCGCCATCGCCGCGGTCGCCCTGCGCAAACTGGCCCTCGTCCCCGGCGCGCCCTGGGCCGCCGCCTGCGCGGTCCGCTCGGAGGCGGTCCTGCACCGCCTCGCCCACGCCCACCTCACCCGACCGGGCAGCCGCCGCCCCGGCGGCATGCTCCTGGACGGCTGCTACGACACGGCCGACCGGACGGCCGTGTGGCACGAACTGGTCTGGGGCGACTTCTTCCTGGCCCTCGGCCTCGCCGCCCTGTGCGGCGAGGCCGACCTGAGAAGCGTCTAGGCCGTGTCCGGAAACTCCCGCCTCCCGGACCAGCCCCTACCCGAGCCACTCCCGCAGCAGCTCCTCGCGCTCCGCGCGCCGGGGCGTGCCGCCCTCCCGGCCGCGGCCCCAGTCCGACATCGCCGCCAGCGTGGTCTCCAGGGTCGCCGCGCCCTCGGTGAGCCGGGACAGCAGGGCGCGCGAGAGGTCGGCCTCGGTCGGGGAGTAGCCCCGGGCCGCCGCCACGTACGCCGTCAACTCGTCGACCCCTTCGGCGGATTCCACCCCCACCGTCAGCAACGGCGGGGCCTCGCCCCCCAGGCTGACGCCGCCGGCCAGGGCGAGTTCCATCACCGTGCCGATCGCCAGGTCCTTGACGGCGCCGACCTGCCGCATCAGCGTCTTCGTGGGGACGCCCGAGACCGTCAGGCCCCGGACGTCCTCCCACAGGTGCAGACGGGACTGTCCGTCGCCGAGCCCGACCACCGCCTCGGGGGTCAGCCGTACCCCGGGACCGTGCCCGGAGGGCTTCGCGCCCACGTACACGTCGCCCTCGACGATCCAGAACAGGCCCACCATGGCCATGGCTGCGCTCACTTCTTCCAATGATCAGGTCGCCCTCCGGAACGTGCCGAGGCCCCGGGGAGTTCCCGTCCCCTCCTACAACCCGACGTCCCGGGCCCTGAGGTCCGCGAGTGTCTCCCTCCGCACCAGCAGCCTGCTCGCCCCGTCCGACACGGCGACCACCGGCGGGCGGCCGACCATGTTGTACGAGGACGCCATCGACAGGTGGTACGCGCCGGCCACCGGCACCGCCAGCAGATCGCCCGGGCGCACGTCCGAGGGCAGCCGCACGTCCTCGGCCAGCACGTCGCCCGCCTCGCAGTGCCGCCCCACCACCGTCGCCCGCCGCGGCGCGGCCTCGGACCGACGCCCGATCAGGCGCGGTGCGTAGCGCACCCCGTACAGCGCCGGCCGCGGGTTGTCGCTCATCCCGCCGTCCACGGCGACGAAGAAGCGCTCGGGGGTCGCCTTCACCGTGAGGACCCGGTAGACGGCGACCCCGGCCGGGCCCGTCACGGCCCGCCCCGGTTCCACGATCAGCCGGGGCACGGGCAGCCCGGCGCCCGCACAGCTCTCGACCAGCTCGGCCCGCACCCGGCGGGCGAGCGCGGTCAGGTCGAGGGCCGGATCGCCCGGCCGGTACGCGATGCCGTGTCCGCCGCCGAGGTCGAGCTCCGTCAGCACCACCCCGTGCGCGTCCCGGGTGCGGGCCATCAGTCCGACGAGCCGGCGCACGGCGACCAGATAGGGCCTGATGTCGGTGATCTGCGAACCGAGGTGGCAGTGCAGACCGGTGAGCCGCAGCCGGGGCTGGTCCAGGATGCGGGCGATGGCGTGCTGTGCGTGGCCGTCGCGCAGCGAGAGCCCGAACTTCTGGTCGTCGGAACCGGTGCGGATCTTCGCGTGGCCGCCCGCCCCGATGCCGGGGGTGACCCGCAGCAGCACCCCCTGCCGCTCGCCGGGGCCGACGGCGGCGGCGATCCGGGCGATCTCGACGGGGCTGTCGATGACGATCCGGCCGACGCCCAGGCGCAGCGCGGTCCGCAGGTCCTCGGGGGACTTGGCGTTGCCGTGCAGCAGGATCCGTTCGGCGGGGAAGCCGGTGGTGACGGCGAGTTCGAGCTCCCCGGCGGAGCAGACGTCCAGGCCGAGGCCCTCCTCCTCGACCCAGTGCGCGAGGGCGCGGCACAGGAACGCCTTGGCCGCGTAGTGCACGTCGGCCTCGGGGAAGGCGTCCCGGTAGGTGCGGCAGCGCTCGCGCACCTCGGCCTCGTCGAGGACGTAGACGGGGGTGCCGTGGCTCCCGGCGACCTCGTCGAGCGGCACCCCGCCGACGGACAGGCGCCCGTGGGGGCGTTCGGCGGTGCTCGCGGGCCAGACGGACAGGTCGTCGGAGGCGGTGGCGACCGGGGGGAGCGGCGTGACGGTCATCGCGGGGCCGCCCTTCAGCGCGCGGAGACGACGGTCAGGGGACGGGCGGCGGCCGGCCGGGGCCGGTCGCGGTCCGGGGCGGCCGGGGCCGCGGGGGCCGTCAGCGCCGGGTCGACGATCAGGACGTCGACGCCCAGGGGACGGACGAGCGCCCGCAGCGCGGGCTCGGCCAGCTCCGTCCACTCCTGCCCGGCGCCGAGGACGGCCCGCAGCCGGGCCGGCGTCGTGAAGGCGACCGCCGTGCGGACCCCGACGGGGGTACGGAAGAGACGGGCTGCGGCGCAGCCGTGGGCGGCCGGCCGGACGGGGACGCAGAGCCGTCCGGCCGGCACCCGTTCGGAGGGCTCGGGATCGTCGCCGTACAGGTCTCCGCACTGGACGTGGGTCATGGGTTCCTCCCCGGGAACGGGCGTACGCCCCGGCGCCGTTCGCGCCGGAGCCGTCCCCGAAGGTACGCCCGCGCCCCGCTCGTCCGGTACCGCCCCTGACGCGCCCCTGACGGGGGTTTGACGCGATCCGCTCGCCCGCGGGATTTCTCGGATCGCCTCGATCCGCGTCCGCCGAGCTGGCACGCTTTCCGTCGTGACGTACGTCGTAACCGTGGAAACGTGCATACCCGACGGTGCTCCCGAACTGGACGAGCTGCGCAGGGTCGGGGCCGGAGCACTGCTCGACCGGGGGTTCGACTCCGTGGCCGGGGTCGAGGGGCCGGACGGGGTGGAGATCGACGTCCTCGACGTCGTCGTCGGGGTCCACCCGGGCGGGGCCGTGCTCAAGGTGTTCGTCCAGGCTCCCTCGCTCGAAGTGGCCGAGGACGCGGTCGGCTCCGTGACCCAGGAGGTGCTCGAACGCTCCGAGGTGCTGGCCGAATGGATCGTGGAGAGCAGCGAGGTCAAGCTGCACACCGATCTCGCCCGGGAGAGCCTGGAGGCCGCCGACGGCCCGGACGCCCCGCCGAGCGATCCGCAGGCTCGCCGCGCCCAGCTCGCGCAGAAGGCGGAGGAGCCGTTCGAGACGGTGGGGGAGACGCACGACCCCGAGGCCGAGATCCGGGCCATGGCCGCCCGGCTGCGGTCCTTCGAGCCGTCCGTGTTCGGCGCCGGCGACCCGGCGGACGGCTCCGGCGTCTGTGCCGGCGACGCCGAACTGGCCGCCGGAGCCCTGGTCTACGGCGCCGAGGTCCTGATCGACGAGCTGTACGACGACGTGCAGGCGCTCGCCGAGGAGGACACGAACGTCGCCGGCTGCGAGGGGCA
The DNA here is from genome assembly GCF_044386705.1 of Streptomyces sp. NPDC020422. Taxonomy (NCBI): domain Bacteria; kingdom Bacillati; phylum Actinomycetota; class Actinomycetes; order Kitasatosporales; family Streptomycetaceae; genus Streptomyces; species Streptomyces sp. NPDC020422. Next base: position 19,724 of record NZ_JBIRVJ010000007.1, read on the forward strand.
CCTCTGGCACCTGGACCAGCTCCCGCCGCGCTACGCCGCCCGCTACGACGAGCTGTTCGCCCGCCGCTTCCTCGTGACCGCCGTCGCCCTCACCACCCGCTTCACCGACGGCGGCTTCGACCGCCTGGGCTGCCTGGCCGAGGAGCTGGTGCTGAAGTTCCTGCTGGAGCAGGCGCACGTCACGCTCGACCTGTACGGCCTCCTGGACGACGGGGTCGCCACGGCGCTCGAGCGCTTCGCCTCGAAGGTGTACGGGGACGACGAGGACGTCGACCGGCTCTTCGACGACACGGCGGACGAGCTGCCGGCGGTCGGCTTCGGCACCTGGTTCACCCCCTTCGGCGAGGACCGCTATGTCCACCCCTACGCGGCCGACGAGCAGGTGCCGGAGCCCGAGGACGCGTAGCGCCCGGGGCCGGGCCCACGCCCGCCCGGCCCCGGGCCTCGGAGTAGGCTCGGCGGGCCGTCCCCGGAGCAAGGAGAAGCAGTGTTCGTCAAGGTGTGCGGGCTCGCCACGACCGCCGACATCGACGTGGCCGCCGAGGCCGGGGCGGACGCCGTCGGCCTGGTGATCAGCGGGACCAGCGTCCGCGGCCTCGACTGGGACCGGGCCGTGCGCCTGGCCGCCCACGTGCCCTCCCACGTGCGGTCCGTCCTCGTCGTCAACGACACCGCCGCCGCCGACGCCGCCCGCGCGGCGCGCGAGCTCGGGGTGGACGCCCTGCAGCTGCACGGCACCTACACCAGGGCCGACTTCGACGAGGCGGCCCGCACCTTCCCCCGGCTGTGGCGGGCCACCTCCCTCGCCGAGAGGCCCGACACCCGCGTCGGCGCCTACGGCGAGGAGGTGCTGCTGCTCGACTCGCCCCGCGCCGGGTCCGGCTCCCGCTGGGACCTCTCCCTGCTCGACACCGCCCGCCCCCAGGGCGACTGGCTGCTCGCCGGCGGCCTCGCCCCCGGCAACGTCGCCGAGGCGATCCGGCAGGCACGTCCCTGGGGCGTCGACGTCTCCAGCGGCGTCGAGTCCACCCCCGGAGTCAAGGACCACGCCCGCATCCGCGCGTTCGTCGCGGCCGCCAGGTCGGCGGCGCCGGACGCCGGCTAGCGCTCGCGCTGCGCCACCCGGCCCCAGAAGTCGACCATCATCCACTCGTAGCGGATGCCGAACTCCAGGACTGTCGGCTGTAGAGGAAGGTGGAGTCAACTCCCGCACGGGTCGATGCCCTTGGACCGCCCGGGCCACGGCTCCCCGGCTCCCTGGGCCCTGGGGTGCGCGGGCATGGGCGTGCCCCGGCGGCGGGGGACGGCGCGCCGGGGCACGGGACCCGGGGAACTCGGGGGAGTGGGACGCGTTACGCGCAGCCGGTGCCGTCGGCGCGACAGACCACCCCTTCGACCGTGACGGACTCGGCGAGCCGGGCCTGCTCGTCGAGGACGGCCTTGCGCAGCTGCGCGGCGCTGGGCACACCCTCCAGGCGGGTGTCGCCGACGAGGATGGTCGGCACGGCCTGCACCCGGTTCGCCTCGGCCTCCCGCAGGGCGTCCTGGTGGCGCGCGACGTATGTGCCGTCCTCCAGGGCCTTGCGGTACGCGGGTCCGTCGAGGCCGATCTCCTCGGCGAGCTCCACGAGGACGTCGAGCTGCCCGAGGTCCAGGTTCTCCTGGAAGAAGGCCCGGAACATGCGCTGGTTGTACGCGTCGCCCAGCCCGTGCTCGACGGCGAACTGCCAGCCCTCGAAGGCGAGTCGGGTGTAGGGCTGCGGCGAGACCGTGGGCAGGGTGATGTCCACGCCCAGCCGGCGGGCCATCGGGTAGACGGCGCGCTTCCAGATCTCGGGCAGGTACGGGTCCTCCGGGCGGAGGGTCGGCTTGGGCTCGGCGCGCAGCTCGAACGGCTTCCATTCGATTTCCACGTCGAGGCCCTCGACGGCCTCCTCCAGCGGCCCCTCGGCCAGCATGCAGAAGGGGCACACGTAGTCGGACCAGATCCGGATCTTCACCGGGGCCGCGTTGTCGGTGCTCACGAGTGGGTGCTCCCTCGGTTGACCAGGTACTCCTGGAACGGCGTCTCGTGTCCCTCGACCGGGAGGTGGGTGGTCCTGATGCCCCACTCGGTCGGGTCGGCGCGGTAGATGCCGTACGAGCCGGAGTAGTCGAAGCCGTACTGGGCGGCGGTCCTGCGGTCGGCGGCGTAGACGATGTGCTCGACGCCGAAGTACAGGGCGACCTGGTAGCACAGGGCGCAGGGCTCGCCGGAGGCGATCAGGGTCGCCCCGTGGACGGCGAACGACCCGTGCTGCCTGGTGGCGTTGCGCAGGGCGACCACCTCCGCGTGGGCGGAGGCGTCGCGATCCTCGCGGACGCGGTTGAAGCCGGTCCCCAGGACCCGGCCGTCGTGGCGGACCACGATGCCCGAGAAGGGGATGCCGCCGGCGGCGACGTGCTCGCGGCTGATCCGGACTGCTTCCTCCACCTGCTTGGTCAGGTGGTCCTTCGCGGCGGTCGTCATGGCCGCGCTCAGACGGAGGTCACGCGCAGGATGATGGCGCCGCCGATGATCGAGGCGAAGGAGAGCAGGCGGGCGAGGGTGATCTTCTCCTTGAAGATGATGGCGCCGAAGACGACGGTGCCGACGCCTCCGATGCCGGTCCAGATCGTGTAGCCGACCGAGACGTCGAGCTCCAGCAGGGCGCGGGAGAGCGTGTAGATGCCGCCGGCCGCGGCGAGCAGGGTCAGCACGCTGGGCCACAGCTTGGTGAAGCCCTGTGTGGCGTTGGTGCCGAGTGCGAAGAGGATCTCGAAGACGATGGCGATACCGAGGAACACCCAGGTCATGGGAAGCGGCTCTCTCTGTGGGAAGGGGAGGGGGCTGTACGGGGGCGGGGGAGCGGGGGATCAGACCGTGACCTCGGCGCGCTCTTCGGCGACGCGCTCCTCGGCGACCTTCTTGTCCGCGGCGATCTTGTCCGTGATGCGCAGTGTGGTGCCGCCGCCGATGATCAGGACGAAGGCGACGACCTTCCAGATGGTCATGGGCTCGTCGTAGATCAGGGTGCCGAAGATGACGGTGCCGACACCGCCGATGCCGGCCCAAACCGTGTAACCGACGCCGACGTCGACGTACTTGAGGGCCTGGGAGAGCGTGTAGATGCCACAGGAGGCGGCCGCGGCCGTGAGGAGCGACGGGCCGAGGCGGGTGAAGGCGTGGGTGGCCTCCGTGGAGAGGGCGAAGGTGATCTCGAACAACGACGAGAACAGCAGCCAGGCCCAGCCGATGTTCTGGTTCTTCTGTGTCTGCTCGGCGGACACAAGACCTCCATAGTTGTTTGTGCGTGCAAGTTCCTTAGGATCATGAAGAGCCTAGGTTCGGCACGTAGTTCGCTAGGATCTTGCATGGTCATATAACCTGTTGTCAAACCCCCTTCAGAGGAGAGGTACATGAACAACGCCACCACGACGTCTCCCGCGCCCACCTCGGACCAGGCCGTCTGGGATCGCGTGCTCACCCTGCACGCCCGGGTGGAGCGGGAGCTCGCCACCGCGCTCCAGCGCCGGCACGGCATCGGCCTCTCGGAGTACCGGGCCCTGGAGAACCTGTCCGCCTCCCCCACCAGTGAGCTGCGGATGCAGGAGCTCGCCGACAAGATCGGGCTCGGGCAGTCCTCGGTCACGCGCCTCGTCGAGCGGCTGAAAGGTGCTGGTTACGCCTTCAAGGACCTCTGTCCCTCCGACAAGCGGGGCGTCTACGCGGTGATCACGGAGGAGGGGCGCAGCCGTTATGTCGCCGCCCGCGCGACCTACGCCGAAGTGCTCTCCAGCGCGCTCAACTCCCAGAGCGCCGACCCCGCGCTCGCGGCCACCGTGGCCTCGCTCCGCAGCGCCCGCCCCGCGTAACCCGCGCCTCCCCAGACGCACCCCCGTCCCCCCGGGGCACCCCCGCCCTGCTCGGCCGTCGCCTCCCACCGTCTCCATCCAGCGGAGACGGAAGGGCGCGGCCTTTTTGCGTTCACGCGGCCGCGACACACCTTTAATGATCTTGACTTAGATTGATTGTTGTATGTGCAAGCGGTGAGCTAGGTCACAACGCGACCGCTCGGTATATGCTTGACCCTGCATGGAAACTCGGTAGTGTCTGGTCCGGCGCAGATCGGTTCGAAGGGGAATCAAGCAGGATTCGATCGAATCGATGGTGCTTGGCCCAGTCTCTGACAGACCATGCGGGGGAAACGTGCCATCGCCCAGCCTTGCCCAGAACATCGCCGCCCACGCCGAGCGGCAGCCGTCCGCGACGGCGCTCGTCCTCAACGACCAGCACACGACCTACGGCGAACTCGCCGGCCTGGTGGCCCTCTGGTCCGAGCGGCTGAGCGCCGCGGACCTCCCGGCCGACCGGCCGGTGTGCATACCGGCCCGCAAGGATCCGGCGACCGTCGCCCTGATGCTCGCCGCCTTCGCCCGGCCGCTGGTCGTCCTGGCCCCCTCGCCCGAACTCGGCGAGGACGCCCTCGACCGGATCTGCCGTCAGGCGCGGGTCTCGGCGAGGCTCTCGGCCTCGCCCGACGGCACCCTGGACGTCCTGGCCCACGCCGAGGACGCGGCCGCCGCCGCAGGCTTCGGCCGGCCCACCGCCGACACGGCCCGGCTGCTCCTGACCACCTCCGGCTCCACCGGCACCCCGAAACTCGTGCCGATCGGCACCGAGGCCTTCGACGCCTTCGCCGCCTGGGCCGCCCGGGAGTTCCGCATCACCTCGGCGGACGCCTCCCTGTCGTACGCACCGCTCAACTTCGACCTGGCCCTGCTCGACGTGTGGACCTTCCTCGGCGCCGGAGCCCGGGTGGTCCTCGTCGACCGGGAGAAGGCCACCGACGCGCCCCATCTGCGCCGCCTGGTCTCGGACGGCGCCGTCACCTTCGTCCAGGGGGTGCCGCTGCTCTACCGCCTGCTCACCGAGGGGGAGGGGGCCTTCGAGGCGGTCCGCGAGGTCGTCCTCACCGGGGACGCCGTACCGCAGGATCTCCTGGCACGTGCGGCAGAATCGTTTCCTCGCGCGCGGTTCCACAACGTCTACGGGTGCACGGAGACCAACGACAGCTTCCTGCACCCCGTCGACCCGCGCACCGCACCGGGGAAGATCCCGATCGGCCGGCCGCTGCCCGGCGTCGAGGCCACCGTCCTCGACGACGAGGGCAACGCGCTCACCGGCCCCGGCACCGGCGAACTCGTCGTCCGCACCCCCTTCCAGACCACCGGATACCTCCAGGAGTCCCTGAACCCGGACGTGTTCGTCCTGCGCGAGGGCCGGGTCTTCTACCGCACGGGCGACATCGTCACCCGTGACGCCGACGGCCTGCACCACCTCGAAGGGCGCTCCGACTGGCAGGTCAAGGTGCGCGGGGTGCGCACCAACCTCCAGGAGGTCGAGTCCGTCCTCGCCCAGCACCCCGACGTCGAGGAGGCGGCCGTCGTCGCCCTTCCCGACCCCGAAGCCGGAGTCAGGCTGCACGCCCGCCTCACCAAGCGGGCCGGAGCCGGCCTGAACTCCCTCGCCATCCGCTCCTACGCGGGGGCGAACCTGCCCCGCCACGCCATTCCGTCCAGCGTCCGCATCAGCGAGATCCCGCTGCCGCGCACCTCGACCGGCAAGCCGGACCGCAACAAGATCAAGGAGGAGATCAGCGCATGAGCGCTCCCACCCGGGACATCGCCGGAGAGATCCGCGCCCACCTGCTCACGCAGTACCTGAAGGGCGAGGACGTCACCGCCGAGGACCTGCCCGGCGACTACGAGCTGATCGAGTCGGGCGTCGTCGACTCGCTGGGCCTCGTGAAGCTCATCCAGTACATCGCCACCACCTACGGCGTCCCCGTCGACGACATCGAGATCGGGCCGGACAACTTCCGCACGATCGACGCCATCACCAGGACGATCACGGACAACACCTCCCTCTGACCGTCCCCCGCACCAGGCGGCGGGCACGACGCCGGTCGCACCACGCACCAGACAACTCCCGCACCACGCACCACGTACAAGGCATCTCGCACCAGGCATCCCGTATCAGGAATCCCGTAGAGGAGTACGCCATGTTCACGCGCACGCTCGAGGACGTCACCCCGGTCGAGTGGGGCAACGGCACCAGCCACCGGCTGCTGACCGAGGCCGACAAGATGGGCTTCACCGTCTGCAAGACCCTGGTCCGCAAGGGCACCAACTCCGCGCTCCAGTACCGCAACCACCTGGAGGCCTGCTACTGCATCGCGGGCTCCGGCGCGGTCGTGCACAAGGACGGCACCGTCTTCAAGATCACCGAGGGCACGATATACGTCCTCGACGAGCACGACCCGCACTACCTCATCGCCTCCGAGCACGAGGACCTGCACCTCATCTCGGTCTTCAACCCCCCGCTGACGGGCGAGGAGAAGCACAGACTCTCCGAGGACGGCTTCTCCCAGTACTAGGCAGCCCCCGTTCCCGGCCGGGACTTCGGCGCGACACGGCCCGGCCGGGAACGCCCGCCCCGCCCGCACCAGGAAGGAAGACCTTGACCGTCGACGCAATGCCGCTCCCGACCGACCGGGACGGCCCGCTCACCGAACTCGTCGCCCCCTACGCCGACATCCTCAACGCCGACCTCGCGGAGCTGGACGCCGGGGCCGTCTTCTCCCGCGCCAAGTGGCAGGCGATCAAGGACAGCGGCATCCTGCGCACCCCCTTCAAGGCGGAGCACGGCGGCGCCGGACGCAGCTTCACCGAGACCATGCAGGTCCTGGAAGGCCTCGGCCGGCACTGCCGGGACGCCGGCATCGCCTTCTCCGCCTCGACGCAGATCGTCTCCCTCGCCACCCCGCTGGAGAAGTTCGGCTCCGCCGAGCTCAAGGCCCGCTATCTGCCCCGCATCCTCTCGGGCGAGGCCGTCACCGCGCACGCCATCACCGAGGAGACCGGCGGCTCCGACGCCATGAACATCACCACCGTCGCCGTCCGCGAGGGCGACCACTACGTCGTCGACGGCGGCAAGATGTTCATCACCAACGCCCCCGTCGCCGACCTCTTCCTGCTGTACGTGCGCACCGGCAAGCCCGGCCCCTTCGGCCTGACCTGCCTCCTCGTCGAGCGCGACACCCCGGGCCTGGAGATCGGCGAGCCCCTCGACAAGCTGGGCCTGCGCACCTCGCCCCTCGGCCGGCTGAGCTTCAAGGGGCTGCGCGTTCCGGTCGCCAACCGGGTCGGCGCCGAGGGCGGCGGCTTCCTCGTCCTGGACTACGTGATGAAGCGCGAGATCCTCTACGCCTTCTCCATCACCCTCGGCGAGATGCGCCACCGGCTCGACACCGTCACCGCGTTCGCCACCGGGCGCACCCAGTTCGGCCAGCCCATCGCGAGCTACCAGGCCGTCGGCCACCGGATCGTCGAGATGCGGATCGCCGTCGAGACCGCCGCCAAGTGGCTCGCCGACACCGGCGCCAAGGCCGAGCGCGGCGAGGACATCTCCCTCGACCTGGCCGCCACGAAGATCGTCGTGTCCGAGGCCAACGTGAAGACCGCCCTCGACGCCGTCCAGATCCACGGCGGGCGCGGCGTCCTCACCTCGCACGGCATCGAACGCGATCTGCGCAACTCCGTCGCCGGAACCATCTACTCGGGCAGCAGCGAGATCCAGCGCAACCGCATGGCCGCCCTCCTCGGACTCTGAGCTAGGAGCTCTCCCGTCATGAGCATCGCCCTCGACGAACTGCCCGCCCTGACCCGGCCCACGGCCTTCCTCGACCACGACTCCGACGCGGTCCAGAACTTCGTGGACTCCGTCGTCACCGACCGCGCCGCCGACCGGCGCGAGAACGCGGTGAAGCTCTACTACGCCGTCCGCGACGGCCTCGACTACGAGGTCTACGACACCGACCTCAGCCCCCAGGGCCTCAAGGCCTCCAGCGTCATCGAGGCCGGCCAGGGCTTCTGCCTGCACAAGTCGGTCGTGTACGCCGCCGCCGTCCGCGCCCTCGGCATCCCCTCCAAGCTGGTCTACGGAGACGTCCGCAACCACCTGGCCAGCCCCCGGCTCATCGCCCACATCGGCGGCGACGTCTTCTTCCACGGCCTCACCCAGGTCTACCTGGACGGCCGGTGGGTCAAGGCCACCCCCGTCTTCAACAAGCTGCTCTGCCGCCTCTACGGCATGGAGGCGCTGGAGTTCGACGGCACCGCCGACTCCCTCTACCACCCGTACGCGGGCCAGGAGGGCAAGGGCGCCATGGAGTTCCTCAAGGACCACGGCTCCTACGACGACGTGCCGTACGACTTCGTGCTGTCCACCATGCGCGCCAAGCACCCCAATTTCCTGAGCAGCGAGGGCAGCGGCACGGTCAAGGGCGGTTCCCTGGCCGCCGAGGCCGACACCGCCGCCACCGCACGCCCCGGCAGATAAGGACACGTGAGCATGAGCGGCACCACCACCCCGCCGGCCGACGGCTGGGACGCCACCACCCGCATCGGCGTCGTCGTCCCCTCCGCCGACATCGGGCCCGAGGCCGAACTCCAGGCCGTCTCCCCGCAGTCGGTGACGATCCACGCCTCCCGCATCGACTTCGGCGGCATGCTCCCCGGCGGGCACATGGTCGCGGAGAAGATCCCCCAGGACCCCATCGCGGCGTTCGTCGAGCCCCCGGCCGTCGACAACGCCGTGGGACTCCTGGCCGACTCGCCGCTGCACGCACTCGTGCTCGGCTTCACCAGCTCCTCGTACGTCCTTGGCGCTGACGGCGAGAAGGCGCTCTACGCCCGCCTCGCCCCCGTCACCCGCGGCATACCGATCACCGGCACCGCCAGGGCCGCCGTCACCGGCTTCCGCGCCCTCGGCGCCGAGCGGATCGCCATCGTGAACCCGCCCTGGTTCGACGACCGGCTCTCCACCCAGGGCCGGGACTACTTCGCCTCCCAGGGCTTCGACGTGGTCCACCACGGCCCCGTCGGCCTGCCCTCCGAACAGACCGCCATCACCCCGCAGAACCTGTCGGAGTGGATCCGCACCACCGTCGCCGACGCCCGCCCCGAGGCCATCCTCGTCGCCGGAAACGGCATCCGCGCCGTCGGCACCGTCCGCGGACTGGAGGAGGAGCTCGGCTTCTCCGTCCTGACCGCCAACCAGGTCGTCCTGTGGCACGCCCTGCACCTGGCCGGCGCCGCCGCGACGGCGGCGGAGGTCACCGCCTACGGGCGCCTGTTCCGCACCGTACCGAAGGAAGCGTGACCCGATGCTGTCCGCCGACGGCTACGTCGCCGTGTTCACCACCCCCGAGGGCGACGTCTACCGCACCCCCCTGGTCTGCTGGCGCGAGGACGGCCCGAACGTCTACGGAGTGACCCTCCACAAGGGCGGCCTGCGCCGGGCCGAGGAACTCCCCGGCTTCACCCGCTACGCCGTCGCACCCGGCTGCGCGTGCGCGCCCGGCGTCCCGGAGCCCGCCGCGGGCGTCGGCGGGCGGCAGCTCGCCACCCGGTAGGACCACGAGCGGCCCCGGAACCGGTGTCCCGGTCCCGGGGCCGCTCGCTTCTTCGCGTCGTTGCCGGCGACGCCCCCTCGCCGCCGCCCCGGCCCGCCTCCGCGGGGCGGCTATCCGAATTCGCCGGCGCGCACCCCCGCGCAGAAGGCCGCCCACTCGGCGGCGGTGAAGCGCAGGTCCGCGCGGTCGGGGTTGCGTGAGTCGCGCAGGGCGACGGCGCCGGCGCCCAGCCGGGTCACCTCGACGCAGCCGTCGTCGGCGCTGTGGCTGCTCTTCCACCAGACGGCCTTGGTCAGGTTCTGCGCGTACAGCGGGTCCTTGTTCATCGTGGGTGTTCTCCTCTCCCACCCAGCGTCACGGCGGCCGTCGGCCCCCGCAAACGCTCGGCGCCCCGCGCGTACACTCCGTAAAGGGGGCAAAGAGGTCTTATCGGCTTCCCGACGCGGGCAGATCGGAGGTCGTCTTGACCGGTTCCGCAGGGCGACCGGGGGCATCCGAGACCCGCCGGGCGCAGGTCGAGCTCGCGCGGAGGCGCCTCGTGGACCTGGCGACCGGTGTGCTCGCGGCCCAGCTCGGCCTGTCGACGGCGGAGGCCGCCGAGCATCTGGCGACGCTCGCGGAGGCCACCGGCCTGCCGGCCGGGGACTTCGCGGCGGACGTCGTGAACGCGGTCGCCGCGCCCGGCGACCCGCTGCTCGCACCCGCCGACGCCCCGCAGGCCCGCCGGCTGCGCCTCACGGCAGCGATCGCCGAGGTGGCGCCGAGCGCCACCGAAGGGGCCCGCACGCTCCTGGAGGAGGGGCTCGCGCCGCTCGGCGCGGACAGCCTGTGGCTGTGGCGGCGCGCCGGTTCCGGGTGCCTGCGGCTCGTCGGATACGCCGGGGTCGGCGCCGCCGAGGCCGCCGCCTGGCGCTGGATCCCCCCGGCCGCCCCCGAACCCTTCCGCCTCGCCCTGTCCGACGGGCCCGTATGGCTGGAGGGAGGCGGGGACGACGGGACGCCGCTGCCGGGCTCCGGGACGGGCGCCTCGCGGGCGGTGCTGCCGCTGAGACGGCGCGGTGCGCCGGCCGGGGTGGCGCTGATCGGGTGGCCGGGTCCCATGGAGCTCGACGGACCGGTACGGCGAGCCGTCTCCGGACTCATGGACGTGGCCGGCGCCGTGCTCGACCTCCCGGAGGCCGAGGAGCCCGCCGCACCCGCCCTGGTCGACCTCCTCGACGCCCTCGCACACCCGGCCGCCCTGCTGCGCACCGGCGGCCCGACGGGGGAGACGCTCCTGGAGCACGCCAACGACGCCGCCACCGAGGTCCTCGGCGGGGCGCTCACCGCCGAGGACCGGTCGCTGCCCAGGACCTTCCCGCTGGTCCACGACGAACTCACGCGCCTCGACCGCCGGGCCCACCACACCCGCCACCCCCAGCGCGCCGCCCGGCTCCCCCTGCACCCGCCACCGGACGCGCCGCCGAGGGGGCCGCTCCTGGACGTGCGGGTGGTGCCGGTCGGCGACGAGCGGTCGGTGCTCCTGTGGCACACCGTCGGCGACCCCGGCCTCGCGAGCAGCCGGGCGGTCGCCCGGCTGCAGAGCGTCGCCACCTTCCAGGACAGCCTCACCGGCGGCGACACGGTCTGGTCCGAGCAGGCGTACGGCATGTTCGGGATGGCCCGCGACGAGCCGCCGCTGCCGCTGCTCGCACTGCGCGGGCGCATCCACCGCGAGGACGACGAGGCCCTGACCGGCCTGCTCACGACGCTCACCGAGCACCACTCGGGCGCCCAGACCGTGCTGCGGGTGGTGCTCCCCGACGGATCCGTGCGGCATGTGCGGGTGGCCGCCGAGCCGCTGCTCGACGGGGACACCGTCACCGGATTCGTCGGCGTCTACCAGGACGTGTCGGACACCCGCCGCACCGAGCTCGCCCTGACCGCCACCTTCGACCACCTCACCGCCGTCCGCGACCAGGCCGAACTGCGCCACCAGCTCGCCCTCCAGCTCCAGCAGGCCATCGTCCCCGAGGCGACGGCGCTGCGGGAGCTGCCGGGCGGTCTCACGGTGGCCGCCCGCTACCGGCCGGCCGCCCAGGAGTACCAGGTGGGCGGCGACTGGTACGACGTGCTGCCGCTGCCCAGCGGCAAGGTCCTGGTGACCGTCGGCGACATCGCCGGGCACGGTATCGACTCCGTCACCGGCATGGTCGCCCTGCGCAACGCCCAGCGGGCGCTCGCCTTCACCGGCCGGAGCCCCAGGGAGCTGATGGGCTGGCTCAACGAGGTCACGCTGCGCACCGGCGGCGGGTCCACCGCCACGGCCGTGTGCGCGCTGTACGACCCCGAGGACGGCGGACTCGTCTGGTCGAGCGCCGGCCATCTGCCGATGCTGCTGATCCGGGACGGCCGGGCCAGGCTGCTCGAACCGCCGCAGGACATCCTGCTCGGCGCGGTCCCCTCGTACACGTACCGGGAACGGCGCACCCGGCTGCGTCCCGGCGACACCCTGTTGCTCTACACCGACGGCCTGGTGGAGCGGCGCCACGACGGCCTGGGGCCGGGGCTCGCCCGGCTGGCGGCGGCCGCGGAGCGGATGGCGGGGCGGCTGGTCCCCGAGCGGCTGGTGGACGGACTGCTCCACATGGCGACGGGGGACACCGACGACGACACCAGCATCGTCGCGGTGCGGGTGCGGGGGCCCGACGAGGACGCCGACGAGGGCTGACCGGACGTCAGGAGGCGAGTGCGCGGCGGACCTTGGCGAGGAGTTCGGCCTCGTCGACCGGTTTGGCGAGGTAGTCGTCCGCGCCGGCCGCGAGAGCGCGGGAGCGGTCGCCCGGCATCGCCTTGGCGGTGACGACGATCACCGGCAGCCCGGCGCGGCCGGGGAGCGCCCGGATCTCCTCGATCGCCTGGTAGCCGTCCATGCCGGCCATCATGATGTCCATCAGGACCAGCCGGACCTCGTCGTGCCCGTCGAGCAGTTGGAGCGCGCGGTGGCCGCCGTCGGCGGTGAGCACCCGCAGTCCGTGCGCCTCCAGGACCTGGGTGAGCGCGAAGACGTTGCGCTTGTCGTCGTCCACCACGAGCACGGTCGCGCCGGACTCCTCGGTCCCGGCCGCGCTCGTGGGCGCCTGGTCCGCGGCGGCGGACGCGCCCGGCGCCCCCGGGGCGGCGGCCGTGCGGGGCGCGGTGCGCTCGGGCAGGTGGAAGGTGAAGCTGCTGCCGCGGCCCGGGGTGCTCTCGACCGCGAGGGTGCCGCCGAGCAGGGTGGCGACCTCGCGGCTGATGGACAGGCCGAGGCCGGTGCCCCCGTACTCGCGGGCGGTGGTGCCGTCGCCCTGCTGGAAGGCGTTGAAGATGTGCTGGAGGCGGTCGGCGGGGATGCCGACGCCGGTGTCGGCGACCCGGAAGGCGAGGACCGGCCGGCCGTCGCGCAGCGCCGCGGGGATCTCGTCGGGCGGGGTGTGCGCGATGGTGAGCGTGACCCCGCCCTCCTCGGTGAACTTCAGCGCGTTGGAGACCAGGTTGCGCAGCACCTGGCGCAGCCGCGCCTCGTCGGTCGTGAGGTGGGCCGGCACGTCCGGGGCGACGGTGACGGTGAAGTCGAGCCCCCGCTCGTCCGCGACGGGGCCGAAGGTCGCCTCCAGGTACTCCAGGAGCTGCGACAGGGCGAACGGTTCGCGCCGCACCTCCATCTTGCCCGCCTCGACCTTGGACAGGTCGAGGATGTCGTTGATCAGCTGGAGCAGGTCGGAGCCGGCCGAGTGGATGACCTCGGCGTAGTCGACCTGCTTCTCCGTCAGGTTCCCGTCGGGGTTCTGGGCGAGCAACCTGGCCAGGATCAGAAGGCTGTTGAGCGGGGTGCGCAGCTCGTGGCTCATGTTGGCGAGGAACTCGGACTTGTACATCGAGGTCCGCGAGAGCTGCTGGGCCCTGGTCTCCAGCTCCTGGCGGGCCTGTTCGATGACCCGGTTCTTCGACTCGATGTCCTCGTTGCGCTCGGCGAGCAGCTCGGCCTGCTCCTGCAGCTCGGCGTTAGAGCGCTGGAGTTCCCGCTGGCGCGCCTGCAACTCCTGGGTGCGCGAGCGCAGTTCGTCGGCGAGGCTACGGGACTGGGCGAGCAGCTCGTCGGTGCGCAGATTGGCCACCAGCGAGCTGAGGACGGCGCCGGCGCTGGTGACGAAACGGCTGAGGAAGTCGTGGTGGAGGGCGGTGAAGGGGTGCAGCGAGGCGAGCTCGACGGCCCCGAGCACCTGGCCCTCGACGACGATCGGCAGGACGACGAGCGCGGCCGGATCGCCGGATCCGACGGCGGAGGAGACCGTGGCGTACCCCGGGGGCACGGGCTCGACGAGCAGGGCGCGCCGGTCGCGGGCGGCCTGCCCCACGAGCCCCTCGCCGACCCGGAACCTGCGCGGCGGCCCGGAGGGCAGCCCGTAGGAGGCGGCGAGCACCAGACGGGCTCCGTCCGGGCCCTCCTCGGCCTCCTCGGGGTTCTCGACCACGAAGAACGCGCCGTACTGGGCGGAGACCAGCGGCGGCACCTCGACCATGATCAGTTCGGCGATCTCCGGCAGCGAACGGGTGCCCTGGAGCAGCCCGGTGATCCGGGCGAGGTTCGTCTGGAGCCAGTCCTGTTCCTCGTTGGCGCGGGTGGTGGCGCGCAGCGACTCGACCATCGCGTTGATGTTGTCGCGCAGTTCGCCGACCTCGCCGGGCGCGTCGACGGTGATGGAACGGGTGAGGTCGCCCTCGGCGACCGCGCTGGTCACCTCGGCGATGGCCCGCACCTGTCGGGTCAGGTTCCCGGCGAGCCCGTTGACGTTCTCGGTCAGCCGCATCCAGGTGCCGGAGACGCCCTCCACCTCCGCCTGGCCGCCGAGCTTGCCCTCGGTGCCGACCTCGCGGGCCACCCGGGTCACCTCGGCGGCGAACGAGGACAGCTGGTCGACCATGGTGTTGATGGTGGTCTTGAGCTCCAGGATCTCGCCCCGGGCGGCCACGTCGATCCGGCTGGTCAGATCGCCCTGGGCGACGGAGGTGGTGACCTGGGCGATGTTGCGGACCTGGTTGGTGAGGTTGTCGGCCATGGAGTTGACGTTGTCGGTGAGGTCCTTCCAGGTGCCGGAGACCCCGCCCACCGTGGCCTGGCCGCCGAGCTTGCCCTCGGTGCCGACCTCGCGGGCCACCCGGGTGACCTCCTCGGCGAAGGAGGAGAGCCGGTCGACCATCGTGTTGATGGTCTCCTTCAGCTCCAGGATCTCGCCGCGCGCGTCCACCCGGATCTTCTGCGTGAGGTCGCCGCGGGCGACGGCGGTGGCGACCTGGGCGATCGAGCGCACCTGTGAGGTGAGGTTGTCCGCCATGGTGTTCACGCCGGTGGTGAGCTCCCGCCACACGCCGCTCGCCCGCGGCTGGCGGACCCGCCCGCCGAGCAGCCCCTGGCCGCCCACCTCGCCGGCGACACGGGTGACCTCCGAGGTGAGCAGGGAGAGCCGGTCGACCATGTCGTTGTAGACCGTCGCGATCTCCCCCAGCGGACCGCCGGAGCCCGGGGAGAGCCGTACGGACAGATCCCCGTCCCGTACGGCGGTCAGCCCGGCGAGCAGCCGCATCAGGCCGCCGTCGGGCGACGTCCCCGGGTCGCGGGGTGTTGCTCCGGGTGCTGCTGCCATGGACGACCTCGTACGCGGAGGGGACGCGGCGTGAGGGGCGGAAGCGGCTGGGCGGGCGTACCCGGGACGCCCCACGCCTCCACTTTAGGCCTGCGGCGCCGTGGGGGCCCGCGGGAGCAGCTCGACCTCGAACCAGACCGTCTTGCCGAGGGGCCCCCGGGGCACCGAGCCCCAGCGGGTCGCGAGCCGCTGGAGGAGGTAGAGGCCGTGCCCCGAGGCGCGGACCGCCCGGTGCGGGCCGTGCGGGCGTGGACGCACCGGGCTGGTGTCGCTGACCTGGACCCACATCGCCGGCCCGCGGCGGTCGAGCCGCAGCTCGTAGGGGACGCCGCCGTGTGTGCAGGCGTTGGTGACCACCTCGGACACCAGCAGCAGGACGTCCTCGGCGCTCTGCGCGCCGGGCGCCCCGGCGGCACCGAACCACTCGTGCAGTGCCCTCCGGGTGAGATCGCGGCAGTGGGCTGCCACGCCGGGCCCCATCGAGAGGTCGTACCGCAGGGAGCGGTCCAGCGCCGAATGCTCCTCTCGGGTGGCCATGTCCTGCGGCTGTCCACGCCTTCTCGTGTCAAACCCACCCAAAGCGGGAATCCTTCTCTCAGGACACTCGTCCCGACGGACCCCCGTCGCAGGCCTCTCCGGCCCGGCGCAGGCCCACTGCCACCGTCGAAGGAGCCTCATGTCCGCGCCTGAGATCCGCACCCCCACAGCACGCCGTCCCTCCGCCGGGGCCGACACGCGCCGCGAGGCGTTGGAAGGACTCCCGGAGGTCGACCGCCCGACCCTGGTCTCCACGGACGACGCGAAGACGCTGTCCGCCGCGCTGCTCGACCGGCTGGCGTCGCTCGAGGAAGGGACGCCGGAGTACGCGTACGTGCGCAACACCCTGGTGGAGCTCAACCTCAGCCTGGTGAAGTTCGCGGCCCGCCGCTTCCGGCACCGGCCGGAGGAGCGCGAGGACATCGTCCAGGTCGGCACGATCGGCCTGATCAAGGCGATCGACCGCTTCGACCCCGGTCGCGGAATCGAGTTCTCGGCCTTCGCGCTGCCGACGGTGGTCGGAGAGATGAAACGTTTCTTCAGGGACACCAGCTGGGCCGTCCGGGTTCCTCGTCGCCTCCAGGAGCTCCGCATCGAGCTGGCCAGGTCGGCCGACCGGCTGGAACAGACGCTCGGCCGCCGCCCCAGCCGCGCCGAACTCGCCGCCCAGCTCCACACCACCGAGGAACAGGTCGCCGAAGGCGAGATCGCGGCCCACGGCTACACCGCCCGCTCCCTGGAGACCACCCTGGCGGACGACGGGGACGCCTCGCTCCTCGGCTCGCGGCACCTCGGCACCGCCGAGCCCTCCTACGAGCTGATCGAGGACCTCGAAGCGCTGAAGCCGCTCATCGCCCGGCTGGACGAGCGGGACCGGCGCATCCTGTCGCTGCGTTTCGGCGAGGAACTCACCCAGACGCAGATCGGCGAGCGGCTCGGCCTCTCCCAGATGCACGTCTCCCGGCTGCTCGCCCGGATCCTCGGCGAGCTCAGGCGGGGTCTGCTGGACGAGGGCGCAGCCACGGCGGCGGCGACGGACGGCTGACCTCCAGCCACACCACCTTGCCCGGCGAGCCGTCGGGCTTGGCCGCCGAGCCCCAGGCCGTCGCGAGCCGGTCGAGCACCATCAGACCGTGCCCGCCGGGCAGCGCGGGCGAGCGGGGCAGGCCCTGCCGCGGGTGCTCCGGGCTCGGGTCCGAGACCTCCACCCGCAGCAGTCCGTCCCCGTGCCGCAGCACCAGTTCCTGCGGGCCGCCCGCGTGCAGGCAGGCGTTGGTGACGACCTCCGACACGAGGAGCAGCACGTCGTCGGCCCGCTCCCGGTCCTCGTCGGTCGCACTCGGCAACCAGCCCCAGTCGGTGAGCGCGGTCGCGGTGAAGTCCCGGCAGCGGGTCACGGCGCCGGTGGCACCGTGCAGGACCAGCCGCCGGATCTGACCCGCGGCCCCGGCCCCGCCCGTGGCCCGGGTGCCTTCCTGACTCGTCATGTCGCCTCCGCCGCCGTCACTCGCCCGGCCGGCGGCCGTCGGCGAGGGCCTCCGCGGCATCCTCGTACACCCGGAAGACCGTGCGCGCGCCGGTGATCTCGAACATCCGGTCCACCGGGGGCCGCAGCCCCGCGAGGTCGAGGCGTCCACCGCCCTCCACCAGCCGCAGCCGCGCCCTGAGCAGCACGTTGAGACCGGTCGAGTCGCAGAAGCGCAGGCCCGAGCAGTCGACGACGATCCGGGAGGACGTCCCGGCGCCGTCGAGGGCCTCCCGGAGGGGGGCCGCCGTGTCGTGGTCCAGTTCCCCCGTCACGGCCAGCACGACCGTGTCGGCCTGCGACCCGGGGCGCGTCAGAACGCCGAGCCGCTGTGTCTCGTCGGCGCGTTCCTCGCGCTTCATCGAGGGCATGAGCGGGGCGCCTCCTTCCCTGCGTGACGGGTTCCTCCATGATCAGGCGAAATCCAGGCTCCGGCGATCCCGGACGATGGTGAAGAGCCGCAGCGTCCCGGTCATCGTGAACAGCTGCCGCAGCTGCCGCGGGACCGGACCCGCCAGGACCAAGGGGTGGCCGGCGAAGTGCGCGGTCACCAGTTCGTGCAGGAACGAGGAGTCGCCGAAGCCGACCTGGGAGATGTCCAGGACCGTGCGGCGCGGCCCCTCGTGGCGGGCCTCGGCGAGCGCCCGGCGCAG
Source organism: Streptomyces sp. NPDC020422 (assembly GCF_044386705.1). Lineage (NCBI taxonomy): Bacteria > Bacillati > Actinomycetota > Actinomycetes > Kitasatosporales > Streptomycetaceae > Streptomyces > Streptomyces sp. NPDC020422. The sequence continues at coordinate 37,599 of NZ_JBIRVJ010000007.1, forward strand.
ACAGCACACGGTGTCCACGTCGAACTCGCCGGTCGCCGAGAGCATCACGGTGTCCGGCGCGGGCGGGGGCTCGCGGACCACCCATGCGTGGCCCGCGGGCGCGCGGTAGGTGCGCGCCTCGCCCCGGACCGGCGGGGGCCCGTCGGTCCCCGGGCCCGGATCGCCCTTCCCGCTCATCACGGCGCCCCCTTCGCGGGCTGCCGAACGGTACGGCCGTACCGTGGAGGCACGAACAGGCGCCTCCACGGAGCGAATGCCCGGAATCGGGGGACGCATACCTCGCCCATATCCGGAATATCCCGCCACGGCCGCGACCACGCGCCGCGGGTGTCAGTCCCGTGCCGTGCCCTCGCGGAACGCGCCCAGGATCCGTTCCGCCGCCAGCGTCGCCGTCAGCTCGCCGTCCCGGACCGCCCGCTCCACCTCGGGGGCGAGCGCCCGGACGGCCGGATCGGCGTGCAGCCGGCCCAGCAGCTCGTCCCGGACCATCGTCCAGGCCCAGTCGACCTGCTGCTCCCGGCGCCTCGCCGCGAGACGGCCGGTGGCGTCGTGGAGCGAGCGGTGCTGTTCCAGCCGCTCCCACACCGTGTCCAGACCGGTCGACTCGCGCGCGCTGCAGCTCAGCACCGGCGGCGTCCACACGGCGTCGTGCCCGTGCATCAGGCGCAGCGCGCCCGACAGCTCGCGGGCCGCCGCGCGGGCGTCCGTGGCGTGCGGGCCGTCCGCCTTGTTCACGGCCACGACGTCCGCGAGCTCCAGGACGCCCTTCTTGATGCCCTGCAGCTGGTCGCCGGTGCGGGCCAGGGTGAGCAGCAGGAAGGAGTCGACCATGTTCGCGACGGCCGTCTCCGACTGCCCGACGCCGACCGTCTCCACCAGGATCACGTCGTACCCGGCGGCCTCCATCACCACGATCGACTCACGGGTCGCCTTGGCGACACCGCCGAGCGTGCCCGCGCTGGGGGAGGGGCGGACGAACGCCGCCGGGTCCACCGCGAGCCGCTCCATCCGCGTCTTGTCGCCGAGGATCGAGCCGCCGGTCCGCGTCGAGGACGGATCGACGGCGAGGACCGCCACCCGGTGCCCGAGGCCGGTGAGCATCGTGCCGAAGGCGTCGATGAAGGTGGACTTGCCCACCCCGGGCACCCCGCTGATCCCGATCCGCCGGGCCCGGCCGCTGTGCGGCAGCAGCCGGGTCAGCAGCTCCTGGGCCAGCGCCCGGTGGGCGGGCCGGGTGGACTCGACGAGGGTGATGGCGCGCGCCACCAGCGCGCGCCGCCCCTCCCGCACACCCTTCTCGTACGTGTCGATGTCGATCGCCATGGGGCTACGAATCGTGCCCCAGGTCGGCCGACAGGCGCCGCACCAGGTCGGCCGCCGCGTCCGGGACGACCGTGCCCGGCGGGAAGACCGCCGCGGCGCCCATCTCCAGGAGGACCGGCACGTCCTGGGGCGGGATGACCCCGCCGACCACGATCATGATGTCCTCGCGGCCCTCCGCGGCCAGCTCCTCCCGCAGGGCGGGAACGAGCGTGAGGTGACCGGCCGCGAGGGACGAGACGCCCACGATGTGGACGTCCGCCTCGACGGCCTGCCGGGCCACCTCGGCCGGGGTCTGGAACAGCGGGCCGACGTCGACGTCGAAGCCCAGGTCGGCGAAGGCGGTCGCGATCACCTTCTGGCCGCGGTCATGGCCGTCCTGGCCCATCTTGGCGACCAGGATGCGCGGCCGGCGGCCCTCGGCCTCCTCGAAGGAGTCGACGAGCGCGCGGGTGCCGTCGACGGACGGGGACTCGCCTGCTTCGTTGCGGTACACGCCGGAGATCGTACGGATCTGGCCCGCGTGCCGCCCGTACACCTTCTCCAGGGCGTCCGAGATCTCCCCGACGGTCGCCTTCGCGCGAGCCGCGCGGACGGCGAGCTCCAGGAGGTTGCCCTCGCCGCCGGCGGCCCGGGTGAGGTCGTCGAGCGCGTCCCGGCAGGTCCGCTCGTCGCGCTCCGCGCGCAGCCGGCGCAGCTTCTCGATCTGCTGGGCGCGCACCGAGGAGTTGTCGACCTTCAGGACCTCGATCTGCTCGTCGCCGTCCACCCGGTACTTGTTCACGCCGATCACCGGCTGCCGGCCCGAGTCGATCCGCGCCTGGGTGCGGGCCGCGGCCTCCTCGACGCGCAGCTTCGGGATGCCCGCGTCGATGGCCTGTGCCATGCCGCCGGCCGCCTCGACCTCCTGGATGTGCTGCCAGGCCCGGCGCGCCAGGTCGTAGGTGAGCCGCTCCACGTAGGCGCTGCCGCCCCACGGGTCGATGACCCGGGTGGTGCCCGATTCCTGCTGGAGCAGCAGCTGGGTGTTGCGGGCGATGCGCGCCGAGAAGTCGGTCGGCAGCGCGAGCGCCTCGTCCAGCGCGTTGGTGTGCAGCGACTGGGTGTGCCCCTGGGTGGCCGCCATCGCCTCCACACAGGTGCGGGTGACGTTGTTGAAGACGTCCTGGGCGGTCAGCGACCAGCCGGAGGTCTGCGAGTGGGTCCGCAGCGAAAGCGACTTGGCGTTCTTCGGGTCGAACTGCTTCACCAGCTTCGCCCACAGCAGACGGGCCGCCCGCAGCTTGGCGATCTCCATGAAGAAGTTCATGCCGATCGCCCAGAAGAACGACAGCCGCGGCGCGAAGGCGTCCACGTCCAGCCCCGCGTCCCGCCCGGCCCGCAGGTACTCGACGCCGTCGGCGAGCGTGTACGCCAGCTCCAGGTCGGCCGTCGCGCCCGCCTCCTGGATGTGGTAGCCGGAGATGGAGATGGAGTTGTAGCGGGGCATGTTCCGCGAGGTGAAGGCGAAGATGTCGGAGATGATCCGCATCGACGGCTTCGGCGGGTAGATGTAGGTGTTGCGGACCATGAACTCCTTGAGGATGTCGTTCTGGATGGTCCCCGCCAGCTTCTCGGCCGGCACGCCCTGCTCCTCGGCCGCCACGATGTACAGCGCGAGCACGGGCAGCACCGCGCCGTTCATCGTCATCGACACCGACATCCGGTCCAGCGGGATGCCGTCGAAGAGCTGCCGCATGTCGTAGATCGAGTCGATGGCCACGCCCGCCATGCCGACGTCGCCGGTGACCCGCGGGTGGTCGCTGTCGTAGCCGCGGTGCGTCGGCAGGTCGAAGGCGACCGACAGGCCCTTCTGGCCGGCGGCCAGGTTGCGCCGGTAGAAGGCGTTGGACTCCTCGGCGGTGGAGAAGCCCGCGTACTGCCGGATGGTCCAGGGCTGGTTGACGTACATCGTCGGGTACGGGCCGCGCAGATACGGCGCGACGCCGGGGTACGTGCCGAGGAAGTCCACGTCCTCCAGGTCGCGCCCGGTGTACAGCGGCTTGACCCCGATGCCCTCGGGGGTCTCCCACAGCAGGTCGTCGCCGCCGGAGGCGCGCTTGAGGGCGGCGCGCCACTCCTCGACGGTGCCCGCGGGTGCGGGGGATCCCAGGCCGATCCCGGTGAAGTCGGGGATTCCCATCAGGACACTCCCATGCGGTCGAGGGTGGCGGAGAGCACGGCGACCGCGTCGCACCCCGCGAAGACGTACGAGTCGACACCGGCGTACGAGGCGGGCCGGCCGGCCAGGGAGACGTGCCCGGCACCGGCCGCGCGCAGCTCGGCGGCGGTGGCCTCGGCCCGCTCCTCGTAGAGGGCGTCGCTGGAGCACAGGCAGGCCTCGGCGGCGCCGCTGTCCTCGAAGGAGCCCTCGGTGACGGGCTCGATGCCGCCCGCCTGGAACAGGTTGGCGGCGAAGGTGAGCCGTGCGGTGTGCGCCGCGGCGGGACCGAGCGCGGCCAGGAAGACCTTCGGCCGGGCACCGGTCGCCGCGAGGTGGGCGTCGGAGCGGGCGCGCAGCGCCTCGAAGGCCTCGTCGCGCCGCACCCGCGGCAGGCCGCCGCCCGGCGCGGCGGGGGCGGGCTCGCGGACCACGGGCTTCTCGCCGAGGTGCGGGAACTCGCTGACGCCGGTGACCGGTTCACGGCGCTTGGCCAGGGCCTCGGAGCGCTCGGCCCAGGTGGCCGCCAGGTCCCCGGCGATCCGGCCCGAGCGCAGCACCGCCGCCTGGCCGCCGTCCCGCTCGATGCCCTGGAAGAACTCCCAGGCCGCCCGGGCCAGTTCCTCGGTGAGCCGCTCCACGTACCAGGAGCCGCCGGCCGGGTCGATCACCCGGGCCAGGTGCGACTCCTCGATGAGGATCGTCGAGGTGTTGCGGGCGATCCGGCGGGCGAAGGCGTCCGGCAGGCCGAGGGCGTGGTCGAAGGGGTGGACGGTGACGGACTCGGCGCCGCCCACGCCCGCGGCCAGCGTCGCCAGCGTGGTCCGCAGCATGTTCACCCACGGATCGCGGGCCGTCATCATCACCGAGGAGGTCACGGCGTGCTGGAGCTGCGCCCCGGCCGCCGGTGCCCCGCAGGCCTCGGCGACCCGGGCCCACAGTCGGCGCGCGGCGCGCAGCTTGGCGATGGTCAGGAACTGGTCCGCGGTGGCGGCGTAGCGGAACTCGAGCTGGCCGAGGGCCTGCTCCACCGTCAGGCCGCCGGCCGTGAGCGCCCGCAGGTAGGCGACACCGGTGGCGAGCGAGGCGCCCAGTTCCTGCGCGGCGGAGCCGCCGGCCTCGTGGTACGGCAGGGCGTCCACCGTCAGGGCACGCAGCCCCGGGTACGACTCGGCGCACAGCCGGGTGAGGGCGACCGTCGCGGGGAAGCCGTCGCCGTCGTACGCGGCGCCGGTCCGGGCCTCGGTGCCGAGCGGGTCGGCGCCCAGGTTGCCGCGGACGGCCTCGGGGGCGATCCCGCGCCGGGCGTGGACGTCGAGCAGCTCGGTCGCGGCCGTCGCGGTCTCCGCGCCGGCGTCCAGGACCACGGGAGCCAGGTCGAGGTACACGTCCTTGAGGACCCGGTCGAGCTCACCGGTCGCGATGCCGTCGGGGCCCACGGCCAGCCACAGCGAAGTGACGCCGTTCTCCAGGTCGGTGAGGACCGCCTCGGGGTCGGCCGCGGTGTGGCGCTGGCGCACGTCCCAGCCGTTCACCGTGTTGCCCTCGGGGCGGCCGGAGCGGACGAAGGGTGCGAACCCGGGCAGACCGGCGTCGGGCGCGGGAGCGTCCGCCGAGCCGTCCGCCGTGTACAGGGGGCGGGCCCGCAGGCCGTCCTCGAGCACGGTGGACAGGACGTCCTCGGCCTCGGTGTCCGGAACGTCCTTGCCCGACCTGCTCAGTACGCCAGCCACGAGGCGCTGCCACTGCGCATGGGTCGCTGCGGGGAATTCGGCGGCCAGCGAAAGGCCGTCGTCAGGCAGCACAGTCATGCTCGGATGCTAGGTCAGCCCCACAAAGGAGCGCAGGGGGAACGGCTGTGACCTTGACCTCCCCTGATCGGCCTTGAACGGCGGGCCGCATCCGTGCTGGCGGCCCCCGCGCACCGGCTCAGTCGGGCGCCCGGTCCAGCTCCTCGTCGAGGGCGATGGCCGCCGTGATGAGCGCCAGGTGCGTGAACGCCTGCGGGAAGTTTCCCAGTTGCTCGCCGGTCGGGCCGATCTCCTCCGCGAAGAGCCCCACGTGGTTGGCGTAGGTGAGCATCTTGTCGAAGGAGTACCGCGCCTCGTCCAGCCGCCCGGCCCGCGCGAGGGCGTCCACGTAGAGGAAGCTGCACAGCGAGAAGGTGCCCTCGCCGCCGCGCAGCCCGTCGGGCGAGGCGGCCGGGTCGTAACGGTAGACGAGGCTGTCCGAGACCAGCTCGGTGCCCATCGCGTCGAGGGTCGACAGCCAGCGCGGGTCCGAGGGCGCGACGAACCCGACGGCCGGCATCAGCAGCAGCGAGGCGTCGAGGACCTCGCTCCCGTAGTGCTGGACGAAGGCCCGGCGGTCCGTGCTCCAGCCGCGCTCCATCACCTGGGTCAGGATCGCGTCACGGGCCGCGGTCCACCCCGCCAGGTCGGCGGGGCGCGCGAAGCGGGTGGCCAGCCGGATGCCCCGGTCGAAGGCGGTCCAGCACATCACCCGGCTGTACGTGAAGTCCTGCTGCCCGCCGCGGGTCTCCCAGATGCCCTCGTCCGGCCGGTCCCAGCGCGTCGCCAGCCAGTCGAGCACGCCCGACACCGCGAGCCAGCCCTCGTGGCCGACCCGGCGCCCGGCGGACCCGCCCTCCCGGGCGAGCCCGAACAGCGCCTCGCCGTAGATGTCGAGCTGGAGCTGCCCGGCGGCGCCGTTGCCCCGGCGCACCGGCGCGGAGCCGCGATAGCCCTCCAGGTGACCGAGGGTCTCCTCGGTGAGGTACGGGTCCCCGTCGACCCGGTACATGATCTGCAGCGGCTCGCCCGTCACCGTCCGCTGCTCCCGCAGCCGCGTCCCCAGCCAGAGCCGGAAGGCGTCCGCCTCCTCCTCGAAGCCGAGCCCCAGCAGGGCGTGGACGGACAGCGAGGCGTCGCGCACCCAGGTGTAGCGGTAGTCCCAGTTGCGCTCGCCGCCGATCTGCTCCGGCAGCCCCATGGTGGCCGCGGCGACCGGTGCGCCGCTGGGCGCGTACGTGAGGAGCTTGAGCGTGATCGCCGACCGGTTCACGGCGTCCTGCCAGCGGCCCCGGTAGCGGCTGCGGTGGATCCAGCGGTGCCAGAAGTCGCGGGTGGCGCGGAACTCCGCCGCCAGCGACTCCCGGTCGGGCGGCGGCGGCACGGCGCCGCCCGCCCCGTCGAGCGTCAGCACGACCGCGGCCGCCTGTCCCTGCCCCAGCTCCACCTCCGCCCGCACGTCCCGCCCGTCCCGCCGCAGCTCCACGGGACCGGCGCCCTGCAGCACCGCCTGCGTCCCCGCGCCCACGAACACGGCCGTGCCGGCGTCCAGGTCCAGCGTGTGCTCGGCCCGCCCGTAGTCGAACCGCGGCCGGCACTCCACGGCGAACCGCACCCGGCCCCGCGGCACCCGCAGCACCCGGACCAGCCGGTGCCGCCCCGTCACCGTCTCCGGCCGCTCCACCGGCATGAAGTCGGCGACCTCGCCGACCCCGTCGGCGGTGAGGAAGCGGGTCACGAGGATCGCGGTGTCGGCGAAGTACAACTGCCGCGTGGTGACGTCCGGAGCGTCGACGGTGACCGAGAAGTGCCCGCCGCGCTCGTGGTCGAGCAGCCCCGCGAAGACGCTCGGCGAGTCGAAGCGCGGCGCGCACATCCAGTCGACCACCCCGTCCGAGGAGACCAGGGCCGCCGTCTGGAGGTCGCCGACCAGACCGTGGTCGGCGATGGGCGGATACCGCCGCATGGGGCACATCGAGCCTCCCCGACCGGAGTACGAACGAGGAGCCGGCCGTGCCCCGAGCCTGGTGGGGCGGGAGGGGGAGGACCAGGCGGGATCGGCCGAACGGGTGAAACGCCAGGGGTGCGTCCTACCGCAGCGGCTCGCTCAGCTCGATCGCGCGCAGGGCCGCGGCCAGGGCCTGCTCGTCCCCCAGGTCGAGGGCCGTGTCCGTCAGCTTGATGACGTGCTCGTCGCCGTGCGCCAGGGCGCGCTCCATGACCTCTCCGGCGGTGAACGTGCCCGGCGGGGTGTACGCGACCGGGGCGTCCGGCGCGTACATCGCGGTCACCGCGGCCGAAGCCGTCCAGGCGGCCCGCAGGCTGGGCACCCAGAGGTCGCGGGGCAGCGCCGGCAGGGTGCGCAGCACGGCGTTGGGAGCCGTCGCCGCGTGGACCAGCATCGTCTCCTCGCCGTGGCCGTGGGTGGCGTACCGGTGGGTGGTCGCCCGGACCAGCTCGGCGAGGAGCCGCCGCGCCTCCTCCGGGTCCGTCACGTCCGCCGCCCAGACCGGCAGGCGCCCGACCCGGGCGAGCCGGTCGGGGAAGCCGCCGTCCCGCTCGGCGATCGGCTCGACCGCGTCGAGGGCGGCCGCGGCCCGCTCGGCGCCGGGCGAGGGGACGAGCCCCTCGACGGGGCGGTGCCGGGCCGCCCAGTAGCCGAGGCCGTGCGCGAGCTCGGCGATCCGCGGCCCGGTGGCCTCGCCCGCGAGGAGGGTGCGCACGGCGTGCCCCACCCGGATCACCGGGTGCGTCGACCCGCCGTACATCCCCGGCAGCAGCCGCGGCCACCACACGGCGAGCACCTCGCGCCACGGCCGCTCGGCGAGCGCGCGCCCGAAGTACCCGATCCAGTCGGCGGCGCGCCGCGGATTCCCCAGGGCGAGCCGCCAGTCGGCGTCCGTGACCGGCGCGACGCCGGCCGGGAACTCCTCCAGCTTCGGCGCGTACCGGTCGAGCCACCGGTGCACCGCCCCCGCCTGCCCCCGCGCGGCGAGCGCCTCCACGGCCATCGGCGCGTGGTTGGTGAGCCGCCCGAGCCGCTCGGGACCGGAGGAGTGCAGCCGCTGAAGCGCCTCGTCGAGCGTGCCTGTCGTATCCATGGGGGGACGCTAGGCGGGCGGGTCGCGGTGGCGTAACGGGCTGGGGGAGTAGGACCGGGCCTAGGACATTCGTCGGGGGGCTACCGGCTGGGCGCCGATGTGCTCACGTCCGCGAAGGTCTTCCAGAGGGTGACGAGTGCGAGCAGTTGTGCCAGGAAGAACGCCAGCGAGGCGAAGCGCATCTGGTAGACGTACGCGACGAGACTGGCGTTGGTCGGCCAGTAGCGCCGCTCGTTCTGGAAGGTCTGAAGGTCCATCATCAGGCCGGTGCAGGTCATCACCGAGCCGAACGCGGCGACCTCGCCAATCAGCCCGGGCAGGCTGCCGCCCAGGGCCCGGACGATGAGGAAGTCGATCGTTGTCGGGACGGCGAACGCGAGCGTGACGAAGAGTGCCTTGGTCGGTCCGTGACGGCCCGGCAGATCACGCCACAGGGCCCCGAGGAAGAATCCCCCGACGATCCAGAAGATCTGCCAGAGGAGGATCACGACCGTGAGCCAGACGAAACCCGTCGCATTCTCCGCGTTCACCGTCCAGGAATCGCCCTTTACGGCGTAAACCCAGTACAGCAGGCCGGTCGCCGGAAGCCCGATGAGGCACGCGTTGACGGCGCCCCGGCGGGCATTCCCCCACCACGTGGACATCGGGCCACAGGCAAAAGGAAGATCAGCGGGACGCACGCCTGACGGCAACGCCTGGTCCAGTCGGTCGATCTCGGCCTCGATCGACTCTCGCTCGGCAGCACGCTCCCCCGGGTTCGACGTGCCCAGTTGACCCAGGCGGGCCTGGAGCTCTCGGAACCGGCGCGCCAGGCGCAGCACGTCGGCCCTGTCGGTCAGCGAGACCGTCTTTCCCAGCGGCGCGTTGTCGGCGAAAGGCTGCTCCAACACGGAGACGGACGAGCCCAGGGCGAGGACTCCCCAGGCTGTGCAGAGGCACAGCAGCAGGGTGAGGGCGTACGCGGAGAAGCCGAAGTAGGTCGCCGGGGGTGCGAAGGTGATGGCGAAGAGGACCACGAGGAGAAACTTCTCCGCAGGCGCGGGCGTGAACGCCCCCTGTTCGTGCTGTTCGACCCTGCAGACCCGCAAGACGCCCAGCACGGGCAGGGGCGCCAACAGGCTGACGAGGGTCATCAGCATGTCCAGAACGTTAGCCGGAAAACCCGTCCACCATGAATCGAGACTCTTCACCCAGAGCCCCTGGAAGTCGGACGAGCTCGGGTCGGCGAGCCAACTGATCCGCTCCCAGTAGCGGTCGAAGGCGAGATAGGCCCACAGCACGGTCGCGATCGCTGCCGCAAGGGCAGCGGCGACCATCACGCGAGCCGGGATCCGTGTCTCGCTGATCAGCAGTATCCGCTGTCCCGCTGTGATCACCCCGATCCAGCACACCGCCGTCAGCGCAGCGCAGGCGACTGCAGCCACGGTCCAGCCCGGTGGGGAAAGCCAACGGTCGGCCGTGGGGAGCACGGTGAAGTCGAACACCTCTGCCGCCACGTACCAGCCGAGTACGGCCACGACGATTGCACTGACGCTGAAGACGAGACGCTTCGACCGACTGCCGAAGAGACATAGAGCGGGTCCGAGAAACGCCAAGACGAAGACAGCGACAGTCGGTTCGTAACCGTGGTACCAGCCCCCCAAGCGCTGAAGCCATCGGTAGAGGTTGTCGCTGAGATAGGCGGCCACACCCAGGAACATCAGGAGCAACGCCCACCACCGCAGGTAGCGCAGCGCGCTCGACTCCTCCGCCGTCATCGGACCGGCCAGACTGCGCCTCAGTCGTCGAGCCGCGATGAGCAACAACGCACCTGAGACGACGTACCAGAGTGCTGACGAGGCGCTGTAGAGGCCCCAGGTCTCCCACACCTGCCAGGGTTCCTCCGTGGTGGTGGTGATGAAATCCCAATGCTGCACCGTGGGCGGGCGGAAGGTGACGGTGGGATTCCCGCCCGGCTCCTTGTGCTGCCAGCTCAGTCTCGTTCCGCCTTCGCCGAAAGCCGGCCGAGGGGTGGCCGCCAGGGCGCCCCGTCCGCCCAGGTCGACCTGCACCCGGTCCCAGTCGGCGCCCTGCAGAGCGACAGAGGGCCGCAGCGCGATCTGCCACTCTTCCTTCCTCACCGTCACGACCCAGGGGCCGATGGCGTCGACGGAGCTGAACTGGATCCAGCTGGAGGCCTCGTAGTGGACCCGGACCCACTGACCGTCGGCCTTCACGGCCACCGGCTTGAACCGCCACTCGTCGTCACGGAAGTCGTTTCTCTCATCCGTGGGCTTGCCCACCAGACACGCCAACGCCGACCGGTAGGCCGCTGAATGGGCGTCCAGGAGCAGGTCGGAGGCGTGCGCCCACCCGGCGGGCACGCTGATGTCCATGGTGCTCGTGACCACGCTGAAGTCGTTGCCGCGGTGTTCGAACTCGGCCAGCGCCGTGACCCTGGCCGTCCTCAGCTGGTCGGCTCGGCAGTCCGTCGGGGTGTTGTCAGCGGCCGCGGCCGCCCCCGTCGCGGGCAGCACGAGGCAGAGGAGCAGTAAGAGCACCTGCAGGCAGCGCGGAGTGGATCGGCCGGGACGGATCACCGCCCCAGGATCCTGCGCCGGGGGGCCGGGGACGGCTCGACGCGCAGGCACCACCACCCCAGCGGCCGTGTCGCGTCAGTACGATGGGCGACCGGTCCCAGGGAGCGGTGAGGCGGAGGTCGGCAGGATGGCGGGTGTGCCGCGGCGGCGTGGGCAGGGCGAGCTGGAGGCCCTGGTGCTGGCCGCGATGCGGGCCGCCGACGGGCCGGTCACCGCGGGCCAGGTGCAGGAGCGCCTCGGCGGCGACCTCGCGTACACCACCGTCATCACCATCCTGACCCGCCTGCACGCGAAGGGCGCCGTCACGAGGAGGCGCGCGGGCCGGTCCTTCGAGTGGACGGCGGTCGCGGACGAGGCCGGGCTCGCCGCGTTGCGGATGCGCCGGGTCCTGGACGGCGAGTCCGACCGCGAGGCGGTCCTCGCGCGTTTCGTCACGGGGCTGTCGTCCCAGGAGGAGCAGCTGGTGCGGGAGCTGTTGGCCCAGGCCGAGGAGGAGGGGGAGGACTGACGCCATGGGGGTCTTCGTCTTCCTTCCGCTCGTCCTTCCGCTGACCGCCTGGCCGGTCGCGAGGCTCGCCGCGCACCATCTGCACCCGCGCACCGCGACCCGGATGCTGACCGCGGTGGCCGCCGTCCTGGCCCTGTGCAGCACGCTGTGCCTGGCGCTCCTCGTGGTCGTCGGCACCGCCCAGCTGCCGGGCAACCCGCTCCCCGACGCCTGGTCCGACCCCGAGGTGCGCGCGGCGCTGCCGTACGACGAGGTGGCCGGCCCACTGGCGATCCCCGCCCTGCTCGCGGTGCTGCTCTCCGGCGCCCGGACGCTCCGGCGGCACCGGCGGGTGCGCCGGCGCGCGGAGCGGGCGCTCGCCCCGCTGCCGTCGCGGTCGGTCGCGGTGACGGCCGACGAGCGGCCCTACGCGTACGCGCTGCCCGGCCGGCGCCGCGACCGGGTGGTCGTCAGCCGCGGCATGCTGGCGCACCTGTCCTCGCGGGAGCGCCGGGCGCTCTTCGCCCACGAACGGGCCCACTTGGAGCGGCGCCACCACCGCTACCTCCTGGTCGTCCGGGTGGCCGCGCGGGCCAATCCGTTCCTGCGGCCCCTGTCCACCGCCGTCGGGTACACGGCCGAGCGCTGGGCCGACGAGGAGGCCGCCGCCCGCGTGGGCAGCCGGCGCCTGGTGGCCCGCGCCATCGGCAGGGCGGCCCTGGTGTCCGCCGGCGCGCCGGCGCCGGCCCTCGCCGGCTTCGCCGCCGCGGGCCCCGTGCCGCGGCGGGTCGCCGCCCTCCTCGCCCCGGCGCCCGCCGCCCGGGCGTGGCCGCGGGCGGGCACGGCGATGGGCATGGCGACCTGGGGCGCGGCCGTGGGCACCGCCGCCTCCGCCGTCTCCTCGGCGAACTCGGCCGTCACGCTGTACGCGGTCCTCCACGCGGCCACGCCGTTGTAGGGCGCCGCCGCCGGCCCCTCACGCCCCCGCGGCGTCCAGGCGGGCGAGCTGCTCGGGGGAGAGCGCGAGGTCCAGCGCCGGGAGGGCCGCCTCGTACTGCTCCAGGGTGCGCGGGCCGATCAGCGGGATCACCCGGGGCGAGCTCTGGTGCAGCAGCCAGGCGAGCACCAGCTGATTGGGCGTCACGCCCACCTCGGCCGCCAGGGTCGCGAGCGCGTCGAGCCTGGCGTCGGCGTCGGGACCGGCGTACCGCTCCATCATCCAGTGGTCCGCGCGCTTGGCCGGGTCGTCGTAGATGCCGCGCAGGATCGGCGAGTACGCGACGAGGCTCAGGTCCTCGTGGGCGCGCAGGTAGTCGAGCTGCTCGTGGTCGACGACCGAGGCGGTGTCGAGGTCGTTGCGGGGCCGCAGATACGAGTGCTGCTGCTGGAGGGCGACCGGCGCGGTCCAGCCGTGCCGCTCGCACAGGCCGCGGATCCGCTCCATGCGCCAGGTGCGCACGTTGGACCAGCCGATGTGGCGCACCTTGCCGGACCGCACGATGCCGTCCAGCGCCTCCAGGGTCTCCTCCAGCGGGGTGGCCCGGTCGTCCACGTGGACGTAGTAGAGGTCGACGTGGTCGGTGCCGAGCCGGCGCAGGCTGTCGTCGATGGAGGCGTTCAGGGTCTTCGCCCCGGCGCCGTCGAACCGGGCCCGGCCCCAGTCCGCGCCGCCCCCTTCGAGCCGTGCCTCGTCCGCGTTGAGGACCAGCCCCGCCGCCTTCGTCGCCAGGAACACCCGGTCGCGGCGCCCGCCGCGGGCCAGCCAGCGCCCCAGCAGCTCCTCGCTCTCGCCGCCGTTGCTGCCGGGGCGGTCCCACCAGCAGTAGCAGTTGGCGGTGTCGAGGAGGGTGCCGCCCGCCTCGGTGAAGCGGTCGAGCATCGCGTACGACGTGGTCTCGTCCGTCGTCGTGCCCATCAGCATGCAGCCGAGTCCGATCCGGCTGACGCGCTCCCCGGTACGGCCCAGTTCGACGTGCTTCATGGAACTCCCCCTCGTGATCGGCCCGTTCGCCGGTGGCACACGCTAGGGCTTGGAGTGCGCGCGAAGGCAAGCCCGGCCGGACGCCGAGCCCCCGGGACGGTTCCCGGTCGCGGGGGCGCGGGCCTTGTCAGGGCCTCTGCGGCGGGTGGAGCCTAGACGCGCCGGACGTCGACGCCCTGCTCGGTGAGCGCTTCGACGACGGGGTCGGGGGCGTCGTGGTCGGTGACGAGGATGTCGATGTCGGGGATGGCGCAGACGCGTGCGAAGGCGCGCCTGCCCAGCTTGCTGGAGTCCGTGACGACGACCAGCGTGGCGGCGCGCTCCGCCATCGCGCGGTTGGCGCTCGCCTCGCCCTCGTCGTGGGTGGAGGCGCCGAAGTCCGGGTCGACGGCGTCGATGCCGAGGATCGCGTAGTCGAGCGAGAGTCCCTGGAGGGTGGCGGCCGCGAGCGGTCCGGTCAGCTCGTACGACTGGGGGCGGGCGACACCGCCGGTCACGACCGTCTTCACGTACGGGCGGACGGCGAGCTCGTTGGCGATGTTCACCGCGTTGGTGACGATGGTCAGCGCCGGGCCGCCGGTGTGCTGGGCGAGGTCGCCGCGGGTGGCCAGCTCGCGGGCCACCTCCGAGGTGGTGGTGCCGCCGTTGAGGCCGACGATCGCGCCCGGCGGGACGAGGGCGGCGGCGGCCCGGGCGATGCGCTGCTTCTCGTCGGCCTTGCGGGCGGTCTTGTAGCGCAGCGGCAGGTCGTAGGTGACCCCGCTGAGCACGGCGCCGCCGCGGGTGCGGGTGAGCAGCTGCTGGCGGCCGAGTTCCTCCAGGTCGCGGCGGATCGTGGCGGGGGAGACGCCGAGCAGTTCGGCGGCCTCGCCGACCTCGATGCTGCCCCGCTCGCCCAGCGCGTCGAGCAGCCGCGTCCAGCGCTCGTGCGTGCTCATCACCGTTCTCCTCGCCTCGTCGCCCGCCGCCCCGGACGCCCTGCGCGGTCTCGGGGAGCAGAGCGTAACGCGCTTCCCCCACCCCTGAGCGGTTTGTGCGCATGCTTGCTCAAAGTTGCGCGCAGACTCTATAAAGGAGCCAACTTTAATCATCATCGTTTCGGGGAGGCGCCATGAGTCATGTCGATACGGAGATCGCCGCACAGCCCGCCTGCTGGCGTCGCGCGATCGAGGCCAAGCCCGAGGGCCTGCCCGTCGACGGCGAGCGCGTGGCCGTCGTCGGCTGCGGCACCTCCCTCTACGTCGCCCAGGCGTACGCGGTGCTGCGCGAGACCGCCGGCCTCGGCGAGACCGACGCCTTCCCCGCCTCCGAGTACCCGGCGAACCGCCGCTACGACCGGGTGGTCGCGATCACCCGGTCCGGCACCACGACCGAGGTCCTCGACGCCCTGGCCCGGGTCCCCGAGGGCACCCCGACCGTGGCGCTCACCGGCGACCTCGCCACCCCCGTCGTCGACGCCGCCGACGCGATCGTGGACCTGTCCTTCGCCGACGAGAAGTCGGTCGTGCAGACCCGCTTCGCCACCACCGCCCTGGTCGCGCTGCGGGCCGCCCTCGGCCTCGTACCGGACGACCTGGTCGCCCAGGCCGAGCGCGCCGTCGCCGAGCCGCTGCCCGAAGCCGCCGTGGAATCCGGGCAGTTCACCTTCCTCGGCACCGGCTGGACCATCGGCCTCGCCCACGAGGCCGCGCTCAAGCTGCGCGAGGCCGCCGGGGCCTGGACCGAGTCGTACGCGGCGATGGAGTACCGCCACGGCCCGATCAGCGTCACCGGCCCGACCAGCACCGTCTGGTTCTTCGGCGCGCCGCCGGCCGGCCTCCTCGACCAGATCGCCCCGACCGGAGCCCATGTCTCCGTCTCCGCCGCCGACCCGCTCGCCGACCTCATCCGCGCCCAGCGCCTGGCC
This sequence comes from Streptomyces sp. NPDC020422, assembly GCF_044386705.1. Lineage (NCBI taxonomy): Bacteria > Bacillati > Actinomycetota > Actinomycetes > Kitasatosporales > Streptomycetaceae > Streptomyces > Streptomyces sp. NPDC020422. The sequence continues at coordinate 52,963 of NZ_JBIRVJ010000007.1, forward strand.
GTCGCCCTGGCCGGCCGCCGCGGCCTCGACCCCGACCGGCCGCAGGGCCTGACCCGCTCCATCGTCCTGGCCGACTCCTGACCCACCGCCACCCCGCCGAGCAAGGAGCAGAACAGCCATGCCCCTCGTAGGAACGGGCGACGTCGTCGGACCGGCCGCGGCGGCCGGCCGCGGTGTCGGCGCCTTCAACGTCATCCAGCTCGAACACGCCCAGGCCATCGTGGCCGGCGCGGAGGACGCCGGGACCCCGGTGATCCTCCAGGTCAGCGAGAACACCGCCCGCTACCACGGCGGCCTCGCCGCGATCGGCACGGCGACCCTCGCGGTCGCCCGGGCCGCGCGCGTCCCCGTCGCCGTCCACCTCGACCACGCGACCTCCGCCGAACTCGTCCTCCAGGCCGTCGGACTGGGCTTCGGCTCCGTCATGTTCGACGCCTCCACCCTCCCGTACGAGGAGAACGTCCGCGCCACGGCCGAGGTGCGGGCCCGCTGCCACGCCTCCGGGGTGTGGGTCGAGGCCGAGCTCGGCGAGGTCGGCGGCAAGGACGGCGTCCACGCCCCGGGCGCCCGCACCGACCCGGACGAGGCGGCCGCGTTCGTCGCCGCCACCGGCGTGGACGCCCTCGCGGTGGCCGTCGGCACCTCGCACGCGATGGCCACCCGCGACGCCTCCCTCGACTTCGCCCTGATCGCCGCCCTGCGCGCCCGGCTCTCCGTGCCGCTGGTGCTGCACGGCTCGTCGGGGGTCTGCGACGAGGACCTGGCCGTCGCCGTCGGACACGGCATGACCAAGGTCAACCTCGCCACCCACCTCAACCGGGTCTTCACCCGCGCCGCGCGCGAGGTCCTCGACGCGGACCGGGACCTGGCCGACACCCGCCGCTATCTGGGCGCCGGGCGGACGGCGATGGCCCACGAGGTCGCCCGCCTGATCCGCGTCCTCGACGCCCCGGCCGCGATCGCCCCGGCGGCCACCGCCTCCTGACGGGGCGTCCCTGCGAGCGGGCCCCGCGCGACCGGCGACGCGCCGGGGCCCGGCCTCGCCCCCCGGGTCCGCGCCGTGCCGATACGGTCGGAACCCCCGTATCCGGCTCAGCGAGGCGGCCCCATGACCCTCTCCCTCCGCAACCAGCTCCGCGGCACCGTCACGGCCGTCACCACCGGCGGGGCCATGGCCTCGGTCCGGGTGCGGCTGGCCGGCGGCCAGGACATCACCGCCGCGATCACCGCCGAGGCGGTCAGGGAGCTCGGCCTGGCCGAGGGCAGCGCCGTCCGGGCCCTGGTGAAGTCCACCGAGGTCGCCCTCGCGACCGGCCCCGTCGACGGCATCTCCCTCCGCAACCAGCTCCCGGGCTCCGTCACCGCGGTGTCCACCGGGGCCGCCATGGGCGCGGTGAAGGTCTCCGTCGAGGGCGGCGAGCTGACCGCCGCGATCACCAGGGAAGCGGTCGACGAACTGGGTCTCGCCGCCGGCAGCCCCGTCGTCGCGCTGATCAAGGCCACCGAGATCGCGCTCGCCTCCGCCTGAGCGCACCCCGCGGGGTCCTACAGGGCCACGACCGTCGCCTCGGTCGCCTTCACACTCGTCCACACGGACACCCCGTCGGCGAGACCGAGTTCGGCGGCGGCCTGGGGCGTGATCTCCGCGACGAGGTCGGGCGCCCGGTCGGAGGTGATCAGGACCCGCAGCCTGCTGCCGCTCGCCGTGATCTCCCGTACGGTCCCCGGCCAGACGTTACGGGGGCTGCCGAGCGGCTTCTCGCGGTGCACGGCCACCGCCTCCGGCGCGACGATCGCCAGCGCTGGCGCCCCGCTCGGCGCGGGCTCGGCCGCCACCAGCGTGCCGCCGCCGTCCAGCGCGAGACCCTCCGGCGTCGCCGTGCCCGGCCAGGCGTTGCGGCCGAGCATCCGGGCGACCCACGGGGAGCGGGGGTGCCGGGTGACGTCCGAGGGGGAGGCGTCCTGGATCGCCCGGCCCTCGTCCAGGACCAGCACACGGTCGGCGAGCGAGACGGCCTCGACGGGATCGTGGGTGACGATCAGGCAGACCCCGCCGAAGCCGGCGAGATGGCCGCGCAGGGTGTGCCGTACGTGCGCCCTCGTCGTCTGGTCGAGCGCGGCCAGCGGTTCGTCGAGGACGAGGAGCCGGGGCCGGGCGGCCAGCGCCCGCGCCAGCGCGACCCGTTGGGCCTGCCCGCCGGAGAGCTGGGCGGGCCGGCGGTGCCCGAGGTGCCCGACACCGAGCCGGTCGAGCCACTCCCCGGCCGCCCGGCGGGCCTCGGCGCGCGGGACGCCCTGGGCGCGCAGCCCGTACGCGGTGTTGGCGAGGGCGGTCAGGTGGGGGAAGAGGGCGCCGTCCTGCGGCACCCACGCCACCCGGCGGCGGTGCGGGGGCAGGGCGGTCACGTCGGTGCCACCGAGGGTGAGCTCGGCGTGGGCGCGCGGGGTGATGCCGAGCAGGGCGCGCAGGAGCGTGGTCTTACCGGCCCCGTTGGGGCCGACGACGGCGATGGTGGTGCCCGGGTCGGCGTCCAGGGTGAGCCGGGTGAAGCCGGTGACCTCGGCGTGCAGGGCCCAGCGCCCGGCCGCGGCGGGGTCCGCGGGCACGGCGCCCGGAGCGGCCGGCACCGGACCCGACCCGGCACCCGGGGCCGACCCGGCACCGGGATCCGACCCGGCACCCGGATCCGACCCGGCACCCGGGGCCGGTCCGGTCCCGTGCGGTGCGGGATCGGTGCCGTCCGGGGCGGTCTCGGTCGTGTCCGTGGGACCTGTGCCGTTCGGGGCGGTCTTCGTCCCGCGCGGTGCGGGCCCGGTGTCGTTCGGGGCGGTCTTCGTCCCGCGTGGTGCGGGCTCGGTCGCGTCCGTGGGACCGGTCCCGTCCGTCCGGCCCCTCCGGCCCGCCCGGTCGGCCGGGGTGCCCGTCCAGCGGCCGCGCAGGGCGATCAGGACGCCCATGGCGATGGCTAGCAGCAGCAGGGAGACCGAGGTGGCGGCCTCCGGCTCGTCCTGGAGCAGCAGGTAGACCTGGAGCGGAAGGGTCTGCGTGGTCCCCGGCAGGTTCCCGGCGAAGGTGATCGTCGCGCCGAACTCGCCGAGTGCCCGCGCCCAGGTGAGGGCCGCCCCCGCGATCACCCCGGGCGCCACCATCGGCAGCGTGACGGTGAAGAAGACCCGCACCGGGGAGGCGCCGAGCGAGGCCGCGGTCTCCTCGTACCGGGGCCGCAGTCCGCCCAGCGCCCCCTCCAGGCTGATGACCAGGAACGGCATGGCCACGAAGGTCGCCGCGAGCACCGCGCCCGAGGTGTGGAAGGGGAGCGTGATCCCGAAGGCGGACTCCAGCCACGGCCCGAGCAGTCCGCGCCGCCCGAAGGCGAGCAGCAGCGCCACACCGCCTACGGTCGGCGGCAGCACCATCGGCAGCAGCACCAGTGAGCGGACGATGGCCTTGCCGGGGAAGGACACCCGGGCCAGCAGCCACGCGAGCGGCACCCCCAGCAGCAGCGAGAGCCCGAGGGCCCAGAAGGAGACGAGGAGCGACAGCTTCAGCGCCTGGACGGTGCCGGGGGAGCCCAGGTGGGCGGCGAGCTCGCTCCACTCGGTCCGCGCGAGGATGCCGACCAGCGGCAGGGCCAGGAACGCCACCGCCGCCAGCGCGGGCAGCGCCAGGGCGAGGGGCGGGCGGCCGCCCGAGGTGCGTACGGCTGCGCCTGATCGTTTCATCGTCGGTCCCGGAGAAGAGCGGAGGAGGAGCTGCCCGTCCCCCCCCGGACCGGGCAGCCCCCCGTGGTCGTGGTGATCCTCGCGGCTACGGCTGCTGGAAGCCGGCGTCGCGGAGGATCTTCTGCGCTTCCGGCGTGCTCAGCCAGGCGACGAACGCGGCGGCGGCCTCGGCGTGCTTCGAGTCCTTCAGGGTGGCGGCCGGGTAGGCGGCGACGGCGTTCTGCGCGTCGGGGATGTCGACGGCGTCGACCTTGTCCTTCGCGCTCGCGGCGTCGGTCCTGTAGACGAGTCCGGCGTCGGCCTCGCCGAGTTCGACCTTGCTGAGCACGGCGCGCACGTTGGGCTCCTGGGAGACGGGCTTCACCGTGATCTTCTGGGCGCCGAGGATCTTCTCGCTGTACTTGCCGGCCGGGACCTCGGGCGCGGCCAGGACGACCTTGAGTTTGGTGTCCGCGAGGTCCTTGAGCTCGTCGACCTTGAAGGGGTTGCCCTTGCCGGTGGCGATGACGAGCCGGTTCCTCGCGATGACCGTCGGGGTGCTCGTGTCGGCCTTCACCTTGTCCATGCTCTTGGTGTCGGCGGTGACCAGGACGTCGGCGGGGGAGCCCTGCGCGACCTGGGAGACCAGCTCCTGGGAGCCGGCGAAGGAGAAGGTGATCTTCGTGCCGGGGTGGGACTTCTCGTACGCGGCGCCGGCCGTCTTGAACACGTCCGTCAGGGACGCGGCGGCGAGCACCGTCAGCTCGGCGCCGCCGGGTGCGGCGCCCGTGGAGCCGTCGGCGCCCGGCTTGCCGTCGCCGGCCCCTTCCGAGCAGGCGGCGAGCGGGACGAGCAGGGCCGCGACCAGTGCGGCGGCGGCCGCACGGCGGCGCGTGAGGGTGAGTCTCAGGGGCTGCATGTGCGTCACGTTAGGCCCGTCTGGCTCTCATCTGCAACAACTGTGGAGGACCCTCCATCGCGAATAAGAGGATGCTCGGAGGAAGTGCCAAGGTCCCGGAAAGGCCTGCTCACTCGATGGGGTGGTATCCCGCCCGGTGGCTCTTCCCGGGGCCGACGGTGATCGCCCCGTGCCTAGACTTCCCGCACATGTCGCTCTGGCTGCTCAATCACCTCAGCACCTTCACCCTGGCCGTCGTCACCGTCGGCGGGACCGTCCTCCTCGCGGTGGCCGGCAGCGTGCTGGCCCGCCGCAGGTACCCGTCGCTGGCCGAGGGCGAGCACAACGACATGGTCGGGGTGACGCTGGGCATGTTCGGCGCGATCTACGGGATCATCCTCGCCTTCGTCATCGTCACGCTCTGGACGCAGCTGGACAGCACCCAGACCATCGTCGCCACCGAGGCCACCGACGTCGCGCTGATCGCCCGGGACGCCGCCGCCTTCCCGCCGCCCGTCCGTGCCGACGTCGACGCCGCGCTCAGCGGCTACGTCCACGCGGTCGTCGAGGACCAGTGGCCCCGGATGCGCGCCGGGCAGCCGAGCCACGGGGTCACCGCGGAGAAGCTCCAGGGCGTCTTCGACGTGCTCCAGGCGTACGAGCCGCGCACCGCCCGCGAGGAGGTCTTCTACGAGGAGGCCGTCGCCCGCCTCAACGACGTCGCCGGCCAGCGGCGGGCCCGCCTGACCATGGCCGAGCAGGAACTGCCCGGGCTGCTCCAGGTCCTGGCCTTCGGCGGCGCGATCGTCCTGATCCCGCTGACCTTCCTGTACGGCATGCGCCGGCTGCGCATCCAGCTCCTGTTCGTCTCCGCGGTCGCCGGTCTGGTCGGCTTCAGCCTGCTCCTGGTCTTCGTCCTCGACCGCCCCTTCGCCGGCGACCTCAGCGTCAGCCCGGCGCCGTACCGCGAGGGCGCGCTCGCCCGGTACTGGAGCGGGGAACAGGTGTGAAGCACCCGGGGGGCCGGGCCGCCGGCCTCCCTATAGTTGGTCATGCGCCTGACAGTCGGGGCGCTGTACTCCCCTGAACGGCACCACCCACCGAAGGGAGCGATCAGCACATGACCAGCCCTGAGAGCGCGGGGGACGACTACGACGTCGTCATCAGCGGAGCCAGTCTCGCCGGATGCGCGGCGGCCGTCCTGCTCGCTCGGCGCGGTGCCCGCGTCGCCCTGCTGGAGCGGCGCTCGGACCCCGGCGCGTACAAGGTGCTCTGCACCCACTCCATCACGGCCAACGCCTATCCGGTCCTGGAGGAGCTCGGTCTCGTGGCCGCGCTGGAGAAGGCGGGCGCCGTCCGCAACGAGGCGCGCTGGTGGACCCGTTGGGGATGGATAGAACCGCACGCCGCCGGGGGCGGACCCGCTCTCCCGTACGCGTACAACGTCCGGCGCAGCACCCTCGATCCGATGATCAGGGCCCGGGCGGCCGAGACCCCCGGCGTCGACCTGCTGCTCGGGCACCGGGTGACCGGCCTCGTGCGGGAGGCGGGGCGGACCGTCGGGGTGCGCGCGTCGACGCCGGAGGGCGAGCGGGAGTTCCGGGCCCGGCTCGTGGTCGGCGCCGACGGCAAGGACTCGGCGGTGGCCGGGTTCGCCGGGGTGCCCGCGAAGGTGCACGGGAACGAACGCTTCGGCTACCTCGCGTACTTCCGCGACCTGCCGCTGCCCGGCGGCATGGGCCAGACCTGGTTCCTCGAACCCGACATGGCGTACGCGTTCCCGAACGACGACGGGGTGACCGTCCTCGCCGTCCTGCCGGACAAGAAGCGCCTGCCGGAGTTCCGGGAGGACCTGGAGGGCAGCTTCCTCGCGTTCGTCCGCGCCCTGCCCGAGGCCCCGCCCGTCGACGCGGCCCGGCGCGTCTCGAAGTTCATCGGGACGGTCGACTACCCCCTGCACACCCGCAAGCCGACGGCTCCCGGTCTCGCGCTCATCGGCGACGCCGCCCTGACCGGCGACCCCCTGTGGGGCGTGGGCTGCGGTTGGGCCCTGCAGTCCGCGAAGTGGCTCGCGGAGGCGGTCGCGCCGGCCGCGGCGGGGCGCGGCGACCTCGACAAGGCGCTCGCGTCCTATGCCCGGCGGCACGGGCGCCGGCTGCGCCCGCACCAGTCCCTGGCCGTCGACTTCGCCTCGTCCCGCCCGTTCAACCCCGCGGAGCGGCTGATCTTCTCGGCGGCGGCGCGCGACACCTCGCTGGCCCGGCACATGTACCTGTTCGCCTCCCGTCTGATCGGCCCGCTGCGCTTCCTGAACCCCGTGGTGGTGGCCAGGGCGTCCGCCGTCAACCTCCGGCACCGCAGGGCGGCCGCGGCGGCGACGGCCGGCTGAGCGAACGGGTCGGACGGCGCCGTGGGGCGGCCGCCGTCCGACCCGGGCGGCACCCTCTATCGGTAATGAAAACCATTCCCATATACTGGCGTCATGGCACGCAACGAGCTCCGTCCTGTCATCAAGCTGCGCTCCACCGCCGGCACCGGCTTCACCTACGTCACGCGCAAGAACCGGCGCAACGACCCCGACCGGCTGGTGCTGCGCAAGTACGACCCGGTGGCCGGCCGGCACGTCGACTTCCGCGAAGAGCGCTGAGCCGCAGCCCCCCGCCACCAGCACCGAAAGGTCCGCCCCATGAAGCACGGAATCCACCCTGCCTACGGTCCCGTCGTCTTCCGCGACACCGCCTCCGGCACCGCGTTCCTCACCCGCTCGACGATGACCTCCGACCGGACGGTCGAGTGGGAGGACGGGAACACCTACCCCGTCGTCGACGTGGAGATCTCCTCCGCCAGCCACCCCTTCTACACCGGCACCCAGCGCGTCCTCGACACCGCCGGCCGCGTCGAACGCTTCCAGCGCCGCTACGGAGCCCGCTGATGGCCCACGTGCACCAACTGCCCGTCGCCCTCGTCGCCGGGCTCCACGCCGAGGCCCGCAAGGAGGTCGTCGAACGGCTCCTGGACGCCGTCCCCGGCAGCGTCGCGCTCCACCACGACCTGACCGACGCACCCCACGGCACCGTGCTGCGCACCGTCCGCGACGCCTCCGGCCCCCTCTCCCACGGGGAGACGCCCCTGGTCGACGGCTGCGCGTGCTGCGCGCTGCGCGAGGACCTCGTACCCGAGCTGTCCCGCCTCGCGAACGACGGCGCGACCCGGCTCGCCGTGGTCGAGCTGTGGGACTCGGTCGAGCCCAAGACCATGGCCGAGGTCATCGCCGCCCACGGCGGTGACGCCTTCGCCCTCACCGCCGTGATCACCGCCCTCGACCCCGCCCTCGTCCTGCCGTACCTCGGCAACGGCGACGACCTGGCCGACGCCGGCCTCGCCGCCGCCCCCACCGACCGGCGCACCGTCGGCGACACCTTCGCCCGTCAGCTGGAGTACGCGCCGGTGCTCGCCCTCGTCGACAACGACGAGGCCGACGAGGAGGACCGGGCGCTGCTCCGGCAGCTCCACCCGACCGCCCGACACGTCCCGGCCGCCTCGCCCGAACTCGCCCGGGCCGCCCTCGCGGGCTTCGACGTCGAGGCCGCCGCGGCCGCCCAGCACCCCGCCTGCGCCCTGCTGCCGCAGGAGGCCGACGAGGCCGGCGTCACCACCCTCGTCTGGCACAGCCGACGCCCCTTCCACCCCGAACGCCTCTACCAGGCGCTCGAGGACCTGTGCTGCGCGGCGGCGCGCAGCCGCGGCAGGTTCTGGCTGGCCGACCGGCCCGACACCCTGCTCGCCTGGGACGCGGCCGGCGGAGCGCTGTGCGTCGAGCAGGCCGGCCCGTGGCTGGCGTCCCTGCCGGACGCCGCCTGGGAGATGGTCCCGCCGGTGCGCCGCGCGGCCGCCGCGCTCGACTGGCACCCCGAGCACGGCGACCGCTGCCAGCACCTCGTCTTCACCTCGCCCGGTCTCGACCGGAGCGGGCTCGAACGGCTCCTCGACTCCTGCCTCCTGACGGACGCGGAGTACAGCTCGGGCCGGGAGGCCTGGAAGCGGCTGCCCGCCTCCTTCGACGGCCTCCTCGACGCCGCCTGACCCGCCCCCCCCGCGACCGCGACACCCCACCAGGAGAGCCGCCATGGCCCGACGCCCCGACCCCCGCAAGCCCCTCAAGCCCCGCCCCAACCCCCTCGACGCGGCCGGCATCACGTACATCGACTACAAGGACACCGACCTGCTGCGGAGGTTCCTCTCCGACCGGGGCAAGATCCGCAGCCGGCGCGTCACCCGCGTGACCGCCCAGCAGCAGCGGGCCCTCGCCACGGCCGTCAAGAACGCCCGGGAGATGGCCCTCCTGCCGTACGCCGCCCGCTGACGGCACCCCCGGCTTCCCCGGCCCCGCCGCCGACGGCGGGGCCGGGGAAGGAGTCGTTTTGCCGTCCGCTGGGGCGCGCCTTACCCGTCCCTTGCCCAGCCGCGGAACTCTTGCCGCAGTCTTGGCGGCCCTTTACCCAGGGGTGCCCCGACCCGCACTAGCGTTCGCGGCATGCCCCCCACCTCCCCGCGCCCCGGCGCGCCCCGAGCCCTGCCCTACCGCAAACCGACGCGCGGCCGGGACTACTGGATCCTCGACGACGTCCTGCCCGACCCCGACGCGGTACGGGCCCGCATGCTCGAACGGGACGACTGGGTCGAGGGCTACCCCCACAAGCCCGAGCCGTGGCCGGGGCTGCGCACCATGCCCGGCCTCGAACCGGACGAGCTGGCCCACGTGGAGAGGCTCGTGCGCAAGACCACCGGGGCCCCGGAGATCTGGGCCGTGAACCCCACCCGCGGCGGCACCTTCAACCACAACTGCGTCCAGGTCGTCGGAGCGGGCGAGTGCGAACCGCGCCCGCACACCGACTCCCGCAGCCTGTGCCGGTACGCGGCGGTGCTCTACCTCAGCCCCGAGCTGCCCAAGGACTGCGGCACCAGCTTCTACCGCCAGCAGCTCCCGGGCGGGGTGCTCGGCGGCAACCAGGTGCTCGCCCCGCACGACAACCTGGTCGACGCGCTCGGCACCCGCTTCGTGCCGGAGGACTCCTTCACCGAGGACCTGCGCGTCCCGCCCCGCTACAACCGCCTGCTGCTGTACTCGGCCAACCTCATCCACACCGCGACGAGTTACACGGGCACCACCCTGGAGGACAAGCGGATGACGGCCGTCTTCTTCTGGATGGCCTAGGGCCTTCAGGCCCAAGGAGCCGTCCCCGGATCCGGTCCGGACGAGCGTCTCGATGATCGCAGTGGGGAAGGGCGCCGAGGAGGCGCCGGAGACCCGCGACCGGCGCAGCACGGCCCATCTGCTGTCCGGTCCCTCGACGTTGCCCGTGTGGCGCCCCGTCCGAGGGCCGGTCCGTGCGCACTCGCACACAAGCGAACCCCTACCCTGGTGCCCGCGCGTGGCGGATTTCGAACAGTGCGACGGATGGGATGTGACAGGTGACGGGGGCGAACGGCTCGGATCCGGTCGGTGCGGTTCTGGGCGGACGGTACCGCGTGACCGCGACGATCGGCCGCGGGGGCATGGGCGTCGTCGCCCGGGCCGTGGACCAGCTGCTGAACCGCGAGGTCGCCGTCAAGGTCCTGCGGGCCCACACCGACGCCTCCCCGGCCGAACTCGCCGATCTGCGGGCCCGGATGCAGCGGGAGGCGCAGGCCGCGGCCCGCATCCGGCACAGCGGCGTGGTCACCGTGCACGACGTGGTCGAGGAGCGCGGCCTGCCCGTCATCGTCATGGAGCTGGTCGACGGCCCGTCCCTCGACGACGTGCTGGCGGAGCGCGGTTCGCTGGACCCGCGCGAAGCGGCGGCGATCGGAGCCGAGTTGACCGACGCGCTCGACGCCGCCCACCGGGCCGGCGTCCTCCACCGCGACGTCAAGCCCGGCAACGTCCTGCTCGAACGCGGAAGCGGCCGGGTCGTGCTCACCGACTTCGGCATCGCCAGCATGGAGACCGCCGGCGACGAGGCCCTCGCCAAACTGACCCAGAGCGGCCAGATCGTCGGCTCCCTCGACTACCTGCCGCCGGAGCGCGCCCAGGGCCAGGTCCCCGGCGCCGCGTCGGACATCTGGGCGCTCGGCATGACGCTGTACGCGGCGGTGGAGGGCGCCGCGCCCTTCCGCCGTACGTCGGTGTGGTCCACGCTCGCGGCGATCGTCGGCGAACCGCTCCCGGAGCCCCGGCGCGCCGGACCGCTGGCCCCGGTGCTGCGGGCGCTGATGGCCAAGGACCCGCGGCAGCGCCCCGACGCCGGCCAGGCGCGCGAGATGCTGGCGGCGGTCGCCGCCGGGGGCGGGGGTGGCGCGATGGCCGGGGGTGGCGTGGGCACCGGCGGCGCGGCGCGTGGGGGCGGCGTGGCACCTGGGGGCGGCGTGGCGGAGCCCGCCCCCGTCCCGGTGCCCGGCTTCGGTCCCCCCGTCGCCACGCCGTTCGCCGCGCCCCCTCAAGTCCAGCCCGTCGCCGTCCCCTCCTCGCCGGCCGGGCCGTACGCGGCGCAGCCGGGCATGGCGCCCGGGGTGTCCGGGGTGCCCGCCGGGCAGCACAGCCGTGCCGAGACCCGTGCCACGGCGCTCCGTGCCCGGCGCGGCCGCACCCGCGCGATCGTCGCGGTGGCGGCCGCCACCGTCCTCGCCTGCGGAGGAGTCGCCTACGCGCTCATGGACATGCGGGGCGCCGAGGGCGGGGCGGGCGCGGATGCGGCGGCTCCCACGGTGAGCGGTCCCGCCGACGACGACATGTCCGGCACCGGCGGCGGCACCGACGGCCCGACCTCCCCGGGGGACCTCACGTCCCTCGGCCCCGGAGCGTCCGCCTCCGACACCCCGCCCACGAGGGACCCGTCTCCCGAGCCGGGCCCCACGTCGGCACCGCCGCCGAAGGCGACGACGCCGAGCGCGACGGTGAAGGAGCCCACCCCGGTGCCGACGGCGTGCACGGGCTGGGCCCACTCGAACCGCAGCGACGGCACCGGCCACGCCTCCCGGAACACCCACCTCTACACCGGGCCGTACGCGGAGTGCACCTATGTGACCGAGATCAGGACCGGCACGAAGGTCTCCTACGAGTGCTACGTGACCAACGCCCACGCCAACAAGTGGATCTATGCCCGGATCTCCGGCACACAGACCGAGGGGTGGATCTTCGGCGACAAGTCCACGGTGGACAGCGGTGGCCTCGCGCGCTGCTGACCGCCGGTCAGGACCCGGCCCGCGCCGCCTCCGAGGCCTCGCGGGCGATCCGGTCGAACTGCGCGCCCATCGCGGCGGACAGCGCCTGGGCGGCGGAGAGCGGGCGGACCATGACCATGAAGTCGTCGATCAGGCCCTCCTCGTCGAAGTGGAGGAAGTCGCACCCGTCGATCCGCCGCCCGTCGACGGTCGCGGTGAAGACGAGGGCGTGGTCGCGGCCGTCGGCGTCCGCGATCTCGCGGACGTAGGAGAAGTCCTCGAACACGCGCATCACCCCGCGCAGGATCGCGGCGGTGATGGCCTTGCCGGCGTACGGCTTGAAGGCGACGGGGCTGGTGAAGACGACGTCCTCGGCGAGGAGCGCCTCGATGGCGGCTCCGTCGCGGTTCTCCACGGCCTGGCGGAACGGATGCACGACGTCACCTTTACTCAAATAGTTGATTAGGTGTGTCGGAGGTTAGGGCGGCGCGGGGCGGGTTGTCCACCCCCGGCGGCGCAGAGCGCGCCGCCGGGGGCCGGTGCGGCCCACGGCCGTGTCAGGAGGCGTCGAGCTCCGCGCGTACGGTACGGGCGGCGGCGACCAGGTTCTCCAGGGAGGCACGGGTCTCCGGCCAGCCGCGGGTCTTCAGGCCGCAGTCGGGGTTGACCCACAGGCGGCCGGGCGGGATGGCCCCCAGACCCGTCCGCAGCAGAACGGCGATCTCCGCCGCGTCCGGGACCCGGGGCGAGTGGATGTCCCACACCCCGGGGCCGGCCTCACGGGGATAGCCGTGGGCGGCGAGTTCGCGGGCGACCTGCATATGGGAGCGCGCGGCCTCCAGGCTGATGACGTCGGCGTCGAGGTCGTCGATGGCCCGTACGATGTCCCCGAACTCGGCGTAGCACATATGGGTGTGGATCTGGGTGTCCGGCCGCACGCCGCTCGTGGTCAGCCGGAACGCCTCCGTCGCCCAGGTCAGATAGGCGGCGTGGTCGGCGGTGCGCAGCGGCAGCGTCTCGCGCAGGGCGGGCTCGTCGACCTGGATGACGCCCGTGCCGGCGGCCTCCAGGTCGTTCACCTCGTCCCGCAGGGCGAGGGCGAGCTGCCGGGCGGTGTCGGCGAGCGGCTGGTCGTCGCGGACGAAGGACCAGGCGAGCATGGTGACGGGCCCGGTGAGCATGCCCTTGACCGGCTTTGCGGCCAGTGACTGGGCGTACGACGTCCAGCGCACGGTCATCGGCTTCGGCCGGGAGATGTCGCCGGCGAGGATCGGCGGGCGCACGTAGCGGGTGCCGTACGACTGGACCCAGCCGTGCCGCGTGGCCAGGTAGCCGCTGAGCTGCTCGGCGAAGTACTGCACCATGTCGCTGCGTTCGGGTTCCCCGTGCACGAGGACGTCGAGCCCGGTCTTCTCCTGGAAGGCGATCACCTCCCGGATCTCCGCCCTGATCCGCTCCTCGTAGCCGTCGGCGTCGATCCGCCCGGCCCGCAGATCGGCGCGGGCGGTGCGCAGCTCGGCGGTCTGCGGGAAGGAGCCGATGGTGGTGGTCGGCAGGAGCGGCAGGCCGAGGTGGGCGCGCTGGCCGGCGGCCCGTTCGGCGTAGGACGGGGAGCGGCGGGCGTCCGCCGCGGTGACGGCGGCGGTGCGGGAGCGCACGGCCGGGTCGTGGGTGAGGGGGGAGCCGGCGCGGGAGGCGAGGGCGGCCCGGTTGGCGGCGAGCTCGCCCGCGATGGCGTCGGTGCCGTGCGACAAGCCCTTGGCCAGGATGCCGAGTTCGACCGTCTTCTGCCGGGCGAAGGCGAGCCAGCGCGCGATCCCGGGGTCGATGTCCTTCTCGGCCGTGGCGTCGAGCGGTACGTGCAGCAGCGAGCAGGAGGCCGAGACGTCCACCCGGTCGGCGAGGCCGAGCAGGGTGCCGAGCGTGGCGAGAGACTTCTCCAGGTCGTTGACCCAGATGTTGCGCCCGTCGACCACTCCGGCGACGAGCCGCTTGCCGGGCAGCCCGCCGACGGCGGCCAGTGCCTCCAGGTTGGCGGCGGCAGGCCCGGTGAAGTCGAGCGCGAGCCCGTCGACCGGGGCCTTGGCGAGAACGGGCAGCGCCTCGCCGAGGCGCTCGAAGTAGGAGGCGACGAGCAGCCTCGGCCGGTCGGCGAGACCACCGAGCGTTCCGTATGCCCGTGCCGCCGCGTCGAGTTCGGCGGGCGTGCGGCCCTGGACGAGCGCGGGCTCGTCGAGCTGCACCCACTCGGCGCCCGCCGCCCGCAGATCGGCGAGGACTTCGGCGTACACGGGCAGCAGCCCGCCGAGCAGGTCCAGCGGCTCGAAGCCGGCCGGTGCGCCCGGTGCGGCCTTGGCGAGCAGGAGGTAGGTGACGGGCCCGACGAGGACGGGCCGGGGTGTCAGCCCCAGGGCGAGGGCTTCCCTGAGCTCGGCGACCTGCTTGCGGGAGTCGGCCCCGAAGACGGTGTCGGGCCCGAGCTCGGGCACCAGGTAGTGGTAGTTGGTGTCGAACCACTTCGTCATCTCCAGCGGAGCGACGTCCTGCGTGCCGCGTGCCATCGCGAAGTAGCCGTCCAGGGCGTCCGCTTCGAACGCGGAACGGTGCCGCTCGGGGACGGCGCCGACCATGACCGTCGTGTCGAGGACATGGTCGTACAACGAGAAGTCACCGGTGGGCACTTCATGGATGCCGGCGTCGGCCAGGCACAGCCAGGTGGCCCGGCGCAGCCCTGCGGCGGTGGCCTGGAGGGCGTCGGCGCTGACGCGGCCCTTCCAGTAGCCCTCGGTCGCCTTCTTGAGCTCGCGGTTCCGTCCCTGGCGGGGGTGGCCGTACACGGTGGCCCGTGCTGCCGCGGTCGCGGACTTGGTGGTCACGGAGATCTCCTTCGCGAGATGAATCCCTGAGATCCCGGAGACGGGAGGAGAGCGCGAAGGATGACGCACCCGACGGCACGCGCCCGTGCCCGCGAAGACACGGCCGTCCGCCTGGTGTGTACGCCGACCCGCCCTCGAGGTCACCGGAATGTCCGCGCACGGAATCGTCCGCGCGCGGGCAACGGGCAGGTCTTCGGACTCGCGGGCACGTCTCGTCGTACGTGTCGTACCCGTCGAACTCGGCGTTCTTCCCGACGCTTTCGACGTTCCCGACGCTTCTCGACGTACGAGACTCCTACTGGCCGTCGCTTCCCAGGCCCGGTGCATCGGACCCAGTGCTGTGTGACGGCGGTCGTTCCCGCTCACCGCTGCGGGGCAGTCCCGGATTCCCACCGGGTTCCCTCTTACGACGCATCCCGCCTGGCGGACGGGGCGAACCAGCTGCCCGATCAGCTTACGGCAGGGAAGTCGGCGGGCGGGCGGACTCGGGTGAAGACCGAGGACGAGGTCCTTCCACCCTCCGCAACCGGGGCCGTCGGGGTCAGGTGGCGAGGGTCCGGTGCAGGGCGTCGAGGCCGTCGGTGTAGATGCCGGTGAACAGCGCGACGACCTCCTGCTCGGTGGCGCCCGTGGGGTTGAAGCGACCGGACCACTGGACCTCGGCGACGTCGTCGCGGCCGGGGACCGCGTGGACGCGGAGGGTGGAGACGTAGCCGTCGACGGGGAACGGCGCTTCGAGGATGGCGTAGCTGTAGTGGCGCTCCGCCTCGTTGAAGCCGAGCAGTCGCTCGATGATGACGTCGCCGTCGGGGTTGGTGAGGCGGCGGACCCGGCCGCCTTCGAGAGCGGTGCTCTCGGGGATGTAGGGGAGCCAGTCCGGAAGGGCGTCGAAGCCGCCGATGAGGTTCCAGACCCGCTGAGGGGGGGCGGGGACGACGCGGGAGACGGACGTGGAAGCCATGGCGGCGCTCCTGGTGCTGTGCGGGGGGCGTGGGAGGTCAGGCGTCGTTCGGGAGCGGGGCGGCCGGGCTGACCAGGCCGGCGGCGCGCAGGTCGGTCCAGAAGGCGGCCGGGATGTTCTCGTTCAGGGCCGCGGTGTCCTCGGCGATCCGGCTGGGCCGGGTGGCGCCGGGGATGACGGCGGCGGTGGCCGGGTGGGCGAGGGAGAACTGCAGGGCGGCGGCCTTGATGCCGACGCCGTGCTTCACGGCCAGCGCCTTGAGTCGCCCGACGCGCTCGACGATCTCGGCCGGGGCCTGCTGGTACTCGAAGTGGGTGCCGCCGGCGAGGATGCCGGAGCTGTAGGGGCCGCCGACGACCATGTCGACGCCCTGCTCCTGGGCCATGGGCAGCAGCCGGGTCAGGGCGTGCTCGTGGTCGAGGAGGGTGTAGCGGCCGGCGAGCAGGAAGCCGTCGGGCCGGGGCTCGTCGAGGGCGAGGGTGAGCTCGATGGGCTCGGTCTTGTTGACGCCCAGGCCCCACGCCTTGATGACGCCCTCGTCGCGCAGCCGGGACAGGACGCGGAAGGCGCCGGTGCGGGCCTCCTCGAACTTCTGCAGCCAGGCGTCGCCGTGGAAGTCCTGCGCGATGTCGTGGACCCAGACGATGTCGAGGCGGTCGGTGCCCAGGCGCTTGAGGCTGCCCTCGATGGAGCGTTCGGTGGCGTCGGCGGTCCACTCGTGGAGGATCTTGTTCGGGTTGCCGTGCTCGAAGAGGCCGCCCTTCTCGCCGAAGTCCGGCACGTCGGTCTCGTGCTCGTCGAGAACCACCCGCCCGACCTTCGTCGAGAGCACGTACGCGTCGCGCGCCTTCCCGGCGAGCACCTCGCCGAGCCGCTCCTCCGCGAGCCCCGCACCGTAGAAGGGCGCGGTGTCGAAGAACCGCACGCCGTGCTCCCAGGCGGCCTCGACGGTGGCGCGGGCCTCGTCGTCGGGGATCGCGCGGAACATGTTGCCGAGCGGTGCGGTGCCGAAGCCGAGACGGCCGGGAAGGATGGTCTTGAGCGACATGGGGAGGTGCCTTTGCGAGAGGTGGGGGGGGATCGGGCGGGAGCCCGTACTGGCCCGGCGCCCACATACAGGCGCGCCGTACGTCTGGCACATTACTTGCAGACGCTGGCTAATGCAAGAGCTGGTTATGCGCGCCAGCCTTACGAACGGGGTCCCCTCGCGGGCTCGCTCCGCTACAGCCAGTCCTTCCGCTTGAAGACCACGTACAGGCTCGTGCGCACCGCCGCCATCAGCACCACCGCGAACGGATACCCGCCCGCCCAGTGCAGCTCCGGCATGTTGTCGAAGTTCATGCCGTAGATCGTGCCGACCAGTGTGGGCGCGAAGAGGATGGCCGCCCACGAGGAGATCTTCTTGATCTCCTCGTTCTGCTCGAAGCCCGCCTCCGCCAACGCGCGCATCTCCGCGTTCTGTTGCTGGGTGACCAGGGTCGCGTTCACCGTCAGGATCTCCGTCAGGGCCTGGCGGAAGCCGTCGACGCGCTCGCTGGTGTGGGTGACGTGGTCGGCGACGTCGCGGAGGTAGCGCTGGAGTTCCTCGTCGGTGCCGTACTTGGCGAAGCCGGCCATCAGGCCGTGGAGCATGCCCACCAGGGGGCGGGTGGCGCGCTGGAACTCGACCATCTCGCGGGAGAGTTCGTAGATGCGGCGGGAGACCGCCGGGTCGCCGCCGAAGACCTCGGTCTCGATCTCGTCGATGTCGTTCTGGACGCCCGCCACCACCGGCGCGTAGCCGTCGACGACCGCGTCCAGGATCGCGTACAGGACCGCCTCCGGGCCGAGGGCGAGGAGGTCGGGGTCCTCCTCCATGCGGCGGCGGACCGCCGAGAGGTCCGGGGCGGCGCCGTGGCGGACGGTGATGACGAAGTCCGGGCCGACGAAGACGTGGAGCTCGCCGAAGTCCACCTCCTCCTGGGCGTCCAGGTAGCGGGCGGCCCGCAGGACCACGAAGAGCGTGTCGCCGTACCGTTCCAGCTTGGGGCGCTGGTGGGCCTCCATCGCGTCCTCCACGGCCAGTTCGTGCAGGTCGAACTCGGCCGCCAGTGAGTGGAGTTCCTCCTCCGTCGGGCGGTGCAGGCCGATCCAGGCCATGCCGTCGGGATGCTCGCGCAACTGGCGGAAGGTCTCCGCCAGCGAGGCGGGGGAGGAGACGTGCCGTCCGTCGCGGTAGAGGACCGCCTGGACCACGCTCCGCCGCTGCTCCGGCGACAGCGGTCCGTGGTCTGCGGTCGGCTGTTCCGGCCGGCGGCGCCAGGCCGGGCGGGCGCGGCGGTCGGACATGTGCGTTCGCCTCCTGCGGGGCCTGCGGGTCGGGGGGAGGGGTGGGCGTGGGGGCGTGGGGGCGTGGGGGCGTGGTGTGGGTGGTGCCGTGTCTGTCTTTTCTCAGCAGGATATATGGGGGAATGTCCGAAGGGGGTGGTGGCTTCCTGGCGTCATGAGGACGGGATCCGTCCTCGTTCGGCGTTAGCGTGCCCTCCATGGCTCCGAAGACGACCCCTCCCGTGCTCGGCCCCCGCGCGCTCAACCGCGCCACCCTCGACCGGCAGCTGCTGCTGCGGCCCTCCGCCCTCGGCGCCGAGGAGGCCGTGGCCCACCTCGTCGGGCTCCAGGCGCAGAACACCAAGCCGCCGTACTACGCGCTCGCGGCCCGGCTCGACGGGTTCCGGCCCGAGGAGCTGTCCGGGCTCATGGAGTCCCGCCGGGTCGCCCGGATCGTCTCCCTCCGCTCCACCGTCCACACCCACACCGCCCGCGACGCCGTCGGACTGCGCCGGCTCGTGCAGGCCGGGGCGATCGACCGGGAGCTGAAGATGTTCCGGAAGGGGCTCGACGGCGTCGACCTCGAACGGCTCACCACCCTCGCGACCGCCTACGTCGAGGAGGAGCCCCGCACCCCGAAGCAGCTCCGAGAGCACCTGCTCCGCGAGTGGCCCGACGCCGACCCCCAGGCGCTCACCATCGCCGCCCGCTGCCTGCTCCTGATGGTGCAGGTGACCCCGCGCGGGCTGTGGCGGCGCAGCGGCCAGGTCGCCCTCACCACCGCCGCCGCCTGGTTCGACGGTGTCGACGGCATCGGGGGAGTGGACGGCGTCGACGGCTACGCCGCCGACCTCGACGACACCGTCCTGCGCTACCTCGGCGCCTTCGGGCCCGCCTCCGTCAAGGACATGCAGACCTGGTGCGGACTCACCCGACTGCGTCCCGCCTTCGAGCGGCTGCGGCCCCGGCTCCTCGTCTTCCGGGACGAGCACGGCACCGAGCTCTTCGACATGCCCGACGCGCCCCGTCCCGACGAGGACACCCCCGCCCCCGCCCGCTTCCTGCCCGAGTTCGACAACCTGCTGCTCTCCCACGCCGACCGCACCCGCGTCGTGCCCGCCGAGCTCCGGGGCCGCACCTGGACCGGCAACCAGGCCCACAGCGTCTTCCTCCTCGACGGGTTCCTGGCCGGGCTCTGGCGCCTTGAGGAGGGCAAGGAGCGGACGACGATGACGATCGAGCCGTTCGGTCGGGTGACCAGGGGCCTGCGCGGCGAGCTCACCGCCGAGGCCGAGCGCACACTGCGGCTCCTCGCGCCGCCGGACGTGCCGTACGACATCGTCCTCCCTCGCTGAGTCCCACGGAGTGTCACGCGGCCCGCTGAGTCCCACCGAGTCTCACGGAGTGCCACGCGGCCCGCTGTGTTTCACCGAGTGCCGCGGAGTCCCACTGCCCCCCCGGCGGGTCCCCACCGTCCCCGCGGGTCCCCACCGAGTCCCACGGGTCCCCACCGTCCCCACGGATCCCCACCGAGTCCCGCGGGTCCCCACCGAGTCCCACGAACCCGACATCGCCGACCCCCGCCCTCCCTACGGCAACGCCCCCGCTCGCCGCGCCGCCACCACCGCCTCCATGCGCGTGTGCGCCCCCAGCTTGCGCATCGCCGAGCGCAGGTAGCCCTTCACCGTCTCCGGGCGCAGCCCGAGGCGTTGCGCCGCCGCCGCGTTCGTCGCGCCCGAGGCCACCGCCGCGAGGACGTCCGTCTCACGCGCGGTCAGGGAGACTCCCGGGGCGGCCGGGGCCGGGCCCGAGGCCGATTCGAGGCGGCCGCAGACGGCGAGGAGCCGGTCGCGCAGGGCCGGGTCGACGACCTTCGGGGCCAGTTCGCGCAGCTCCCCGTAGGCCTGCCGGACCTCCTCCCAGGACGGGCCGGGGGCCGGGGGCGCGAGCAGTTGCCGGACCTCGTCCCGGACCGCCAGGGCCTGCTCCAGGTCGCGGGCCGCCGCCATCGCCGCGTCGAAGACGCGCTCGCCGATCGGCAGGGACTCGCGCAGCGCCCCGTAGAGGACGCCGCGCACCTTGCGCCGTACGACCACGGGGACGGCGATCACCGAGCGCAGGCCCTCCGCCGAGACCGGGCCGTCGTACTCGTGGGTGATGTGCCGCGACGACGCGTAGTCCGTCACCGCGCACGGCCGCGACAGCGCCAGGCACTTCCCGCCCAGGCCCGATCCCGCCGAGATCGCCAGGCCGCGCAGCGCCGGCGTCAGGGAGCCGCTCAGCTCGGCGATCCGCAGCGCCCGGCCCTCCTGGAGCAGCCCGCCGAAGACGACGGGCAGCCCGCTGGCGCGCCTCAGCCGCAGCAGCGCCGTACGCAGCTCCACCGCTTCCACCATCTCCGGCACGGAACCTCTCCTTCACCCCCGAACGGGGGTAGTGAGACCTGGGTCACCGATTACACGATGTCCGGGACCGGTCCCGCAACGAGGAGGGCACATGACGGCAGCGAGCGCGACGGAAGCGACCGGGAGGTTCCGGGCGGCCCGGGACTTCCTGCTCCGGCACCGCGAGGACTACGAGACGGCGTACGAGGGCTTCGTCTGGCCCCGTCCCGACCGTTTCAACTGGGCGCTCGAATGGTTCGACGTCATCGCCGCGGACAACGACCGGACCGCCCTCCACATCGTCGAGGAGGACGGCACCGAGACGAGGCTGAGCTTCGCCGAGATGTCCGCCCGCTCCAACCAGGTCGCCAACTGGCTGCGCGCCCAGGGCGTCCGCCCAGGCGACCGGATCATCGTCATGCTCGGCAACCAGGCCGAGCTGTGGGAGACCATGCTCGCCGCGATGAAGCTGCGCGCCGTCGTCATCCCCGCCACCCCGCTGCTCGGCCCCGCCGACCTGCGCGACCGGGTCGACCGCGGACGCGCCCGGCACGTCCTGGTGCGGGCCGAGGACACCGCCAAGTTCGACGACGTGCCCGGCGACTACACCCGGATCGCGGTCGGCGGCGACGGCGTGAGCTGGCTCGGCTACGAGCACGCCTACCGCGAGTCGGCCGACTTCACCCCGGACGGCGTCACCCTCGCCGACGACACCCTGATGCTGTACTTCACCTCCGGCACCACCGCCCGCCCCAAGCTCGTCGAGCACACCCACACCTCGTACCCCGTCGGGCACCTGGCCACCATGTACTGGATCGGCCTGCAGCCCGGCGACGTCCACCTCAACATCTCCTCGCCCGGCTGGGCCAAGCACGCCTGGTCCAACCTCTTCGCCCCGTGGAACGCCGAGGCGACCGTCTTCATCCACAACTACAGCCGGTTCGACCCGGCCCGCCTGATGGCCGAGATGGACAAGCACGGCGTCACCAGCTTCTGCGCCCCGCCCACCGTGTGGCGCATGCTCATCCAGGCCGACCTCAGGCAGCTGGCCACCCCGCCCCGCGAGGTCGTCGCCGCCGGCGAACCGCTCAACCCCGAGGTCATCGAGACCGTCCGGCGCGCCTGGGGGGTGACCATCCGGGACGGCTTCGGCCAGACCGAGACCGCCGTGCAGGTCTCCAACAGCCCCGGCCAGCGGCTGAAGGAGGGCTCGATGGGGCGGCCGAGCCCCGGCTTCCGGGTCACCCTCGTCGACCCGGTCAGCGGGCTCCCGGACGTCGAGGAGGGCGAGATCTGCCTCGACCTGTCGGCCGAGCCGGTGGGCCTGATGACCGGCTACCACGGAGACCCGGAGCGCACGGACGAGGCGATGGCCGGCGGCTACTACCGCACCGGCGACATCGGCTCCCGCGACGCCGACGGATACATCACGTACGTCGGGCGCGCCGACGACGTCTTCAAGGCGAGCGACTACAAGATCTCCCCGTTCGAGCTGGAGAGCGCCCTGCTCGAACACGAGGCCGTCGCCGAGGCCGCCGTCGTCCCCGCCCCCGATCCGCTGCGGCTCGCCGTCCCCAAGGCGTACGTGGTCCTCGCGGCGGGCTGGGAGCCGGGCGAGGAGACCGCGAAGGCCCTGTTCGCGCACTCGCGCGCGGTCCTCGCCCCGTACAAGCGCGTGCGCCGCATCGAGTTCGCCGAGCTGCCCAAGACCGTCTCCGGGAAGATCCGCCGCGTGGAGCTGCGCCGGCTCACGGCGGAGGGCGGCGGCACGGAGTACGCGGAGGGCGACCTCGCATGAGCACGCACCTCTCCTACGCGCACGGCGCCGACCCCACCCCCCTGCTCGGCGACACCATCGGCGCCAACCTCGACCGGGCGGTCGCCACCTGGCCCGACCGGGAGGCGCTCGTCGACGTGCCGACCGGACGCCGCTGGACGTACGCCGCGTTCGGCGCGGACGTCGACCTGGCGTACGCGCTGCTCGGCAGCGGGGTCCGCAAGGGCGACCGGGTCGGCGTCTGGGCGGTCAACTGCGCCGAGTGGGTGCTCGTGCAGTACGCCACCGCCCGCATCGGCGCCGTCATGGTCAACATCAACCCGGCCTACCGCTCCCACGAGTTGGAGTACGTGCTCAACCAGGCGGGCGTCTCGCTGCTCTTCGCCTCCCGCGCCCACAAGACGAGCGACTACCGGGCGATGGTCGAGGAAGTGCGGGACCGATGCCCGGAGTTGCGGGAGGCCGTCCACTTCGGTGACGCGAGCTGGGACGAACTCCTCGCGCGCACGGCCCCGGAGGGCGTCGAGCCGGCCGCGCTGTCCCCCGACGAGCCGGTCAACATCCAGTACACCTCGGGGACCACCGGCTTCCCGAAGGGAGCCACGCTCTCCCACCACAACATCCTCAACAACGGCTACTTCGTGGGCGAGATGATCGCGTACACGGAGCAGGACCGGATCTGCATCCCCGTGCCCTTCTACCACTGCTTCGGCATGGTGATGGGCAATCTCGCCGCCACCTCGCACGGCGCCTGCATGGTGATCCCGGCCCCGTCCTTCGACCCGGCCGCCACCCTGCGGGCCGTGCAGGACGAGCGCTGTACCTCCCTGTACGGCGTGCCGACCATGTTCATCGCGGAGCTGGGCCTGCCCGACTTCGCCTCGTACGACCTGTCCAGTCTCCGCACCGGGATCATGGCGGGCTCGCCGTGTCCGGTGGAGGTGATGAAGCGGGTGGTCGCCGAGATGAACATGGCCGAGGTGTCCATCTGTTACGGCATGACGGAGACCTCGCCCGTCTCCACCCAGACCCGTCGCGACGACGACCTGGAGCGGCGCACCGGCACCGTCGGGCGGGTCATGCCGCACGTCGAGGTGAAGATCGTCGACCCGGCGACCGGCCTCACCGTCCCGCGCGGGGAGTCCGGCGAGCTGTGCACCCGCGGCTACAGCGTGATGCTCGGCTACTGGGACGAGCCGGAGAAGACCGCGGAGGCGATCGACCCGGGCCGCTGGATGCACACCGGCGACCTCGCCGTGATGCGCGAGGACGGGTACGTCCAGATCGTCGGCCGGATCAAGGACATGATCATCCGTGGCGGCGAGAACGTGTACCCGCGCGAGATCGAGGAGTTCCTCTACACCCACGAGAAGATCGCCGACGTCCAGGTCGTCGGCGTCCCCGACGCGCGCTACGGCGAGGAGATCCTGGCCTGCGTGATCCCGCGCGACCCGGCCGACCCGCCCACCCTGGACGACATCACCGCCTTCTGCCGCGACCGCCTCGCGCACTACAAGATCCCGCGCAGGGTGGAGATCCTGGGCGAGTTCCCGATGACGGTGAGCGGGAAGGTCCGGAAGGTGGAACTGCGGGAGCGGTACGGGGAGGGCTGATCGGCGGGCGCATGGGCGCGGGCGCGGGCGCGCCGGGGCGGGCGGCTTGCGGCCGGTGACCCGGCTGCCCGGTCATGGTGGTGGCGCGACGGGTGTCCGCTCGCCGAGTGGGCGCGCCGGGGCGGGCGGCTTGCGGCCCGTGGGCCGGCTGCCCGGTCATGGTGGTGGCGCGACGGTCGTCTGCTCGCCGAGTGGGCGCGCCGGGGCGGGCGGCCTGCGGCCGGTGACCCGGCTGCCCGGTCACGGTGGGGGCGACGGGCGTCTGCTCACCGAGTGGGCGCGCCGGGGCGGGCGGCTTGCGGCCCGTGGGCCGGCTGCCCCGTCACGGTGGTGGAGCGACGGGCGTCCGCTCACCGAGGGGCGCGACGGTGCGCGGTCGCAGTGGTGGCGCTCCGGCCGTCCGCCTCACCGAGTGGGCGCGCCGGTGCCCGGTCAACGGTGGGCGCGCACCCTGCGCCCGCTCGCGCGGCCGGTTCCGTCCGTCGTGTCACGGTGCGGGCGAGCCGGCCGTCCGCTCGCGCGGCCGGGCCTGGGCCGGTGGTTCCGCCCGTGCCACCTCGCGGCGCATGCAGACCCGGGGCCAGGCGGCCAGTCCGTGCGCCGCCTCCGCCCGGCTGATCGCCCGCAGGCCCTCGCCGAACTCCGGATCGCCCTCGGCCAGGCGCCGGAAGCCGAGGCGGGTGTAGTACGGGGCGTTCCACGGGACCTCGGTGAAGGTCGTCAGGGTCAGTGCCGTCAGGCCCTGCTCCCGGGCGGCCGCCGCCAGGTGCTCGATCAACGCCCGGCCGACGCCCCGGCGGGCGGCGTCCGGGTGGACCGAGACCTGCTCGATGTGGGCGGCGCCGTCGACGGTGTCGCTGAGCAGATACGCGACGGGGCGATCCGCCGCGTCCACCGCCACCCAGGCCCTGCCGGCGCGGCGATAGCCCTCCAGGACGTCCAGCGGAAGGGGCTCGTCGTCGGCGATGTCATCCATGCCCAGGGGGCGGAAGGCCTCGCCCGCGGCGCGTTCGATGTCCTGGAGCAAGGGGAGTTCGGCCGGTGCGGCCACTCGGATGCGCATACGCCAGTATGGCGCGGGCCGCGTGAAGAACGCGTCAGTCGTGCGGCCCCCGGCAGCCCGGAGAGGGGCGCGCTTGACCTTGACACGTTGGCAAGGTCTTCACTGTGCGGCCAGGAGGTGGTCCCCATGACCAGGCCGTACGAGGACACGCACACGCCCCGGATACTGCGGGCGCTGGAGGACGGCAGCTCGTCGGTGCGGCTGCGGGCGGCCCTCGCCGTCGGCACCGCGCCCGACCCGCGGGCCGTCGGCACGCTCGTCGAACGCTGCGCCGTCGAGCCCGAGTTCCAGGTGCGCGAGATGCTGACCTGGGCGCTCACCCGCCACGCGGCGGCGGCGACGGTGCCGCGGCTGCTCGACGAGCTGCGTTCGGAGCGGGCGCAGGCACGGAGCCAGGCCCTGCACACCCTGTCCAAGATCGGGGACCCGACGGCCTGGCCGGCGCTCACCCGGGCGCTGCTGACCGACGCCGACGACGAGGTGGCGCGCAGCGCGTGGCGGGCGGCGGTCGTCCTGGTGCCCGAGGGCGGGAAGCCGGCGCTGGCCGGGGTCCTCGCCAGCCAGCTCGGACGGGGCGGGCGCGAGACGCAGCTGAGCCTCAGCAGGGCGCTGATCGCGCTCGGCGAGGCGATGCTGCCGGTCCTGCACACGGCGATGTCGGACGCCGTCCCGCACGTACGGCGGCACGCGATCGCCACGGAACGGCTGCTGCGTGACCCGGATGCCGGATTCGAGTTTGCGATCGAGGAGGCGAAGCGCATCGTTGCCCTCGGCGCGGACGGCCGGGAGGACGGCCAGGAGGGGTGAGGTGCGGATGCTGATCGGCGAGGTGGCACGGCTGTCGGGGGTCAGTTCCCGGATGCTCAGGCACTACGAGTCGCTGGGCCTGGTGCGGCCGACCGGCCGCTCCGACGTGGGATACCGGGAGTACGCGGAGGCGGACATCCGTCGGATCTTCCACATCGAGAGCCTGCGGTCCCTGGGGCTCTCGCTGCGGGACGTCGGGCGGGCGCTCGACGACCCGGCCTTCACGCCCTCGGAGCTGGTCGAGGACCTGATCCGGCAGACCCGCGAACGGATCGCGGCGGAGACGGAGCTGCTCACGCGGCTGCGCCGGATCGGCGCCGCCGAGCCCGCCGCCTGGGAGGACGTCCTCCGGACCGTCGCCCTGCTCCAGGCCCTGGGGTCCAAGAGCGCCCGGACGCGTCAGCGGGCCGCCCTGTCCTCGGTCGACGAGGGCCCGGCACCGGTGGAGGCGCTGGCCGAGGCGGTGCTGGGCGAGACGGACCCGATCGTGGCCGGGGCCCTGCGGTGGGCGCTCGCGCAGGCGGGCGACGGCGCCCTGCCGTTCCTCGCGGAGGGCCTCGCCTCGCCGGACGCCGAGGTGCGCGGGCGCTCCGTGCAGTGTCTCGCCGAGCTGCCGGAGGCCGCGGCGAGCGCGCTGCTGCACGGCGCCCTCGACGACCCGGAGCTGTCGGTCCGCGGGCACGCGGCGCTCGCGCTGGGCGCCCGGGGGGCACCCGAGGCGGTCCCGACGCTCGTCGACATGGTCGTCGGGGCGGTGAACGACGTCGACGCGGCCGACGCGCTCGGTGTCCTGGCGGCCCGTCACGGACTCGCGGACCGGATCGCCGCCCTGCTGCTCGACCGGCTCGCCCACCCCACGGCCGGCCCGACCGCGCGCCGCCGGCTCACCCAGGCCCTCGCGGACATCCCGGGACCCACGACGACCCGTGCCCTCGCGCAGCTCAGCCAGGACGAGGACCGCGCGGTCGCGCTCACGGCCGGATATCTGCTGGAGCTGCGGAAGGACGGCTGAGGGCCGCCTCCCGGGGTCGGTCAGTCCGGCGTCCCGCCCGGGCAGGTGGTTCCGTGGTCCGGGTTCCAGCCGCGACCGGTCGCAAAGCCGTCCGCGCGGTCGCCGCGGCGGCCGAGGAGGCCGCCGTCGCGGGAGAAGTGGGGCAGGAACAGCGCCAGCGCCGGGTCGCCGTACAGCGCGACGTACAGCAGCACGTCCCTGCCGTCCGTCACCTCGTCCCGGTGCCTCGGCAGCGGGTGCCGTTCGCGCAGGCCCGCGAGCAGGTGGCGGGCGGTGCGGGTGGTCGGCGGTACGCAGAACAGGGCCGCGGCGGCGAGCACCAGCAGCGCGCCCAGGGTCAGGGCCGGAGCCGTGACCTCCGTGGCGAGCAGGCCGGCGCCCACCGTGACCGGCACGCACACCAGCAGGGACCGCGCCGCCAGCAGGCGCCCGGGCGGGCGCAGCAGCCCCGTCCTGCCGAGCTCCGCGCGCAGCGCGTCGAGTGCCTGCCGGGCCTTCGGCCGGGTCGCCAGCACCCGCAGCGCCAGCGCCCGCTGGAGCGAGCGGTGCACTCCGAGCTGGAGCGGGTCGAGGGTGCGCCCGGCCCCGCCGTTGGCGCGAATCGTGCCCCGGCGCCCGGCGGCGACGGCACCGCGCTGGTGCAGGGCGACCAGCGCCACGGTGACGGCTGCCCGCGGGCCGCCGCGCAACAGCGCGAGGGCCTGCGGCGGCAGTTCGGGCCTGTCCTCGCTGCGGGTACGCAACAACGCCACCGCGAAGGCCAGTTGAGCGAGCGTCACTCCGAAGAACCACCACGTCCCCGTCGTCATGGTGTTCACCCCCCGAGTGTGTTGTGCCCGGGGGAGGGATGATCGTCACCCGCGAATGGCCGGAAATGCTAGGGAGCTCCGGTGTCGATGAGGGCGTCGGCGGGGGCGTTCACGGGTTGCGGGGTGCCGGTGAGGTCGAGCACGAAGAGCGGGATGCCGAGGCCCTCGGCCCGCTCGTGCGCCTCCGGCGTGTAGCCCGCGAGGGAGAAGCAGACGCTGGTCGAACCGCTGCTGAGCCCGTTGAGCCAGAGGCACTCCACCGCCCGCAGCCCCGTCGGCCGGGTGCTCGGATCCACCTGTGCGACGAGTCCGGGCCCCCGCAGGTCCACGGCCACCGCGGACCGCTCCTCCGGCTGCACGACGTCCCGGAACCCGAGCCACCGCAGATACCCGGCGGAGGCCGCGACCGCGTCCCGTGCCGTCCGGATGGTCACCGGCCGGAAGGAGGGGCGGGCGGACGTGTGGGCGCGGGAGGAGTGGGGCGGGGCGGGGAGCCGGGGAGGGGGAGGCGAGGGGTGACGCTGGGTGAAGCTGGGGTACCCGTCGGGGTCGAGATCGCGGTCGATGCCGCGGTCGATCCGGGGGAGGCCGTCGGGGGCCGGGGCGGTGTGGAGGCCGGTGGCGAGGCCCCTCTCCAGGTCCGCGCCCCACCCCATCTCCACGCCCGTGCCCCAGCCCGCCTCCCTGTCCCTGTCCCTCTCCGCGTCCCGGTCCGGGTCCCCGCTCGCGCCCCGCTCCGCTTCGGCATCGGGCAGCACCTCCGGCGCGGCACCGGAGCCCGCACCCGCGGCCCCGCCCGCGCCGGCACGCGCGCCCGCCCCGTGCCCCGGCCCCGCCGGCGGCTCGTCGGGTCCCGGCAGTCCCTCGGTCCCGGCGCCCCTCACCGGCACCCGGAGCACCGTCCCGCACGCGCAGCCCAGCTCCGGGTGCGGCCAGTCCGAGGTGCGGGCGCAGACGGGGCAGCGGACGGTGACCCACTCGTCGGCGCCGTTGCGGTGGGTGACGGGCTCGGCGGTCGCGTCCGGGGCGAGTGGGGGCGCGATCGGGACGCCGCACAGGCAGGGGAAGGCGGGCGCCGCGTATCTCTGCGTACGGAGGCATTCCGGGCAGCGCACCTGTACCGACTCACCCACACCGAACCCCCTCTGCTCGCGCACCCATCGTCCACCAATCCGGCCGTCCTGGGGAACGACTTCGGCCACCTCGCGCGCCGGACCTTCAGGTCGTCTCTTGACGCCTCTCCTCCGCCCCACCTACATTGCTTCCGTATAGCAGAACAGTACTTCCGCATTATGGAAACAAGCCGTCGTCGGCCCCGCAAGGACCCGCGGCGCTCTTGTGTCCCCCTGGCCGAAGCAGGAGCACTCCCATGCCTCGTATGACCGCCGCCGCAGCGGCCGTTGAGATCCTCAAGCGCGAAGGCGTCACCAACGCGTTCGGTGTGCCCGGCGCGGCGATCAACCCCTTCTACCGGGAGCTCAAGAACGTGGGCGGGATCGCCCACACCCTCGCCCGGCACGTCGAGGGCGCCTCGCACATGGCGGAGGGCTACACCCGTGCCAAGGCCGGCAACATCGGCGTCTGCATCGGCACGTCCGGCCCCGCCGGCACCGACATGATCACCGGCCTGTACTCGGCCATCGCGGACTCGATCCCGATCCTCTGCATCACCGGCCAGGCCCCGGTCTCGAAGCTCCACAAGGAGGACTTCCAGGCCGTCGACATCGCCACGATCGCCAAGCCCGTCACCAAGGCCGCGACGACCGTCCTGGAGGCCGCGCAGGTCCCCGGCGTCTTCCAGCAGGCCTTCCACCTGATGCGCTCCGGCCGCCCCGGCCCGGTCCTCATCGACCTGCCGATCGACGTCCAGCTGACCGAGATCGAGTTCGACCCGGAGACCTACGAGCCGCTGCCGGTCTACAAGCCGTCCGCGACCCGCGCCCAGGCCGAGAAGGCCCTGAGCTTCCTCCTGGAGTCCGAGCGCCCGCTGATCGTCGCCGGCGGAGGCATCATCAACGCCGACGCCTCCGACCTGCTGGTCGAGTTCGCCGAGCTGACCAACATCCCGGTCATCTCCACCCTCATGGGCTGGGGCACCATCCCGGACGACCACGAGCTGGCGGCCGGCATGGTCGGCGTCCAGACCGCGCACCGCTACGGCAACGCGACCTTCCTGGAGTCGGACTTCGTCCTCGGCATCGGCAACCGCTGGGCCAACCGCCACACGGGCTACAACCTGGAGGCGTACACCAAGGGCCGCACGTTCGTCCACGTCGACATCGAGCCCACCCAGCTCGGCAAGATCTTCGCGCCGGACTACGGCATCGCCTCCGACGCCAAGGTCGCCCTGGAGCTCTTCGTCGAGATCGCCAAGGAGCTGAAGGCCGCCGGGAAGCTGCCCGACTTCTCCGCCTGGGCCGCCTCCGCGCAGGAGCGCAAGGCCACGCTGCAGCGCCGTACGCACTTCGACAACATCCCCATGAAGCCGCAGCGCGTCTACGAGGAGATGAACAAGGCGTTCGGCCCGGAGACCCGCTACGTCACCACCATCGGTCTCTCCCAGATCGCGGCCGCGCAGTTCCTGCACGTCTACAAGCCGCGCCACTGGATCAACTGCGGCCAGGCCGGCCCGCTCGGCTGGACCATCCCGGCCGCGATCGGCGCCGCCACCGCCGACCCGGAGACCCCGGTCGTCGCCCTCTCCGGCGACTACGACTTCCAGTTCATGATCGAGGAGCTGGCGGTCGCCGCCCAGCACAAGGTCCCCTACGTCCACGTCCTCGTGAACAACGCCTACCTGGGTCTCATCCGGCAGGCGCAGGGCGGCCTCGGCATCAACTTCGAGGTCAACCTCGAGTTCGAGAACATCAACACCCCGGAGATCGGCGTCTACGGCGTCGACCACGTCAAGGTCGCCGAGGGCCTCGGCGTCAAGGCGATCCGCGTCGAGGACCCGTCGAAGCTGGGCGAGGCGCTGGAGCAGGCCAAGAAGATGGCCGTGGAGTTCCAGGTCCCCGTCGTCGTCGAGGCGATCCTGGAGCGCATCACCAACATCGCGATGAGCAAGACGGTCGACATGAGCGACGTCACCGAGTTCGAGGACCTGGCCACCGAGCCCGGCCACGCGCCCACCGCGATCAAGGCCCTCAAGGTCTGACCCGCCCGACCCCTTGCGGGTCCGACCGGCCGGCTCCTCAAGGGCCGACCCGGCCGACCCCCTGAGGAGCCGACGGGTCCGACCCTCCGAGGCCCGATCAGGGAGCCCCGCCTGGGCCCCCGTCCCGACGAGCACCGGGGCGGGGGCCCTCCTGTGCCCGTACGAGGACGGCGCCCGCCTCCGTCCAGTCGTACAGCACCGATCGCCCCGCCCTTCTGCGCCGTACGAGCCCGGCCTCCAGGAGCACCTTCAGGTGCCGCCCGACCGAGCCGAGGCCCTGCCCCGTCAGCGCCACCAGCTGGCTGGTCGACTTCGGGGTGTCCAGGCGGACGAGGACGCCGGCCCTGGCCCCGCCGAGCAGGGCGCCCAGGGCCTCGGGCACGGCGGGCCCCGCCGTGTCCGCCAGGGTCCCGGAGCAGGGGTACACGATCGCGTACCGCTCCGTGCCCTCCCAGGACACCCAGCCCGTGCTCGGCGTCACCGGCACGAACAGGAGCCGGCCGCCGTCGACCCATCTCGGCGGATACGCCCGGGGGTTGACCTGGAGGCGGCCGTCGCCCAGCCAGCGCGTCGCGCCGGGGCGCAGCTCGTCGAGCGCCGCCGCCCAGCCGGCCCGGCCCAACCGCGCGGTCCTCGCCACCACATCGGCCTCCAGGACCCGGCGGCGGCGCGGCCAGTCGGGCAGCACCGACTCCCGCCACACCCACGTGAGGACCCCTGCCATCCGCCGGGGCAGATCGCGCGCCGAACGCAGCGGCTCCGGTACGGGGCCGCCCACGGCGACCTCCAACTGCGGCACGACGGCACCCGGTTCGGTGTCGCGGACCGCCGACAGCTCCTCCTCGAAGCCCTGCTCGCCCTCGCCCAACGGCGTCGGCGTCAGGAAGTCCGCGTTCCACGTCGGCCCGAAGGCCGCCCGTACGAGCAGGGCGTCCAGGGGCTCCGCCGCCAGGCGGGCCCGGTACGCCGGCAGGTGGCCGGCCAGCCAGGCCCGCTCGCCCGGGTGCGCGGCGGTCGCCGTGTGCAGGGTCTTGAGCGCGGCGACCGCCTCGGCCAGCGGGGAGATGACGAACCGGCTCCCCGCCAGGGAGTCCGTCCCGATCCGCCACCAGCCCACGCGCCCGCACCCCCGACCTTTCGCCTCCCCGCGAAACGATATCGGCGGCCGCGGGGCTCCCGCAGACTCCGGCGCATGCCCGGATACCGCGCTCTGTTCCGTACCCCCGAATTCACCCCGCTCTTCCTCGGCGGCGCCACCCAGGTCGCCGCCCAGACCGTGTCGGGCCTCGGGCTCGCCACCCTCGTCTACCGGTCGACGGGCTCCCCGCTGCTCTCCTCCCTCGCCATGTTCGGCCCGGCGCTCGCCCAGCTGGTCGGCGCCACCACCCTCCTGTCGGCCGCCGACCGGCTGCCGCCCCGCGCGGCCCTCACGGCCGTCGCCCTGGTCTTCGCGGCCGGAACGGCGGCCCAGTCGCTCCCCGGCCTCCCCCTCGGGGCCGCCTTCGCGATCCTCCTCCTCCAAGGCGTCGTGGGCAGCCTGGGCGGAGGCGTGCGCTACGGCCTGCTGCGCGAGGTCCTGCCCCGCGGGGCGTTCCTGCTCGGCCGCTCCGTCCTCAACATGTCGGTCGGCGTCTGCCAGATCGCCGGATTCGCCACGGGCGGTCTGCTGCTCGCGCTGCTCTCGCCCCGCGGCACGCTCCTCACCGGTGCCCTGCTCTACCTCGCGGCCGCCGCCACCGCCCGCCTCGGCCTGTCCCCGCGCGCCCCGCGCGCCTCCGGGCGGGGCTCGGTCGCCGAGACCCGGCGCACCAACGCCCGGCTGTGGTCCTCGCCGCCCCGCCGGCGCCTCTACCTGGCGCTCTGGGTGCCGAACGGCCTGATCGTGGGCTGTGAGTCGCTCTTCGTGCCGTACGCGCCCGAGCGCGCCGGTCTGCTCTTCGCCTGCGCCGCCGCCGGGATGCTGGCCGGGGACGCCGTGGTGGGACGCCTCCTGCCGGCGGGCCGGAGGGGCCGGGCGGCGGCTCCGCTCCAGGCCCTGCTCGCCGCCCCGTACCTCCTCTTCGCGCTCGACCCGGGCCTCCCGTACGCCGTCGCCGCGATCACGGTCTCGGCCGTCGGCTACAGCGCGAGCCTGCTCTACCAGGAGCGCCTCGTGGCGCTGGTCCCCGAGGAGCTCAGCGGACACGCGCTCGGCCTGCACGCCTCCGGCATGCTCGCCCTCCAGGGCCTCGGCGCCGCCCTCGCCGGCGCCCTCGCCCAACTCGCCTCGCCCGCCGCGGCGATGAGCCTGCTGGCCGTCGGATCGCTGGGCGTCACCCTGGCCCTCGTGCTCGTCGGGAAACCCTCCCGCGCACCCCGCCGGGCCGCGCGCGGGGCCCCTCGGCGAACGCCCTGAACCCGCCCGGCCGGCGCTCACCCCACCGGCCGTCCCCGCTTGCCCGGCCGCAGGCCGCTGTCGACGCTGGGACAAGGACCCGCTCCTCAGCGAAGGCAGGACGTGCTCATGGCGAACAGATCGCGGACGGAAGCCGGAGACCACCAGCAGGCGGAGGCGGAACGGGCCGTCACCCCGGGCGCGGAGCCCGCCGCCGCTGCCGAGGAGTCCTGGCAGACCCCCGGACACACCGTCGTCGAGACCGCGCTCGAAGTGACCGGCTACGCCCAGGCCACCCGCTGACGGCGCCCCCGCCATGCTCCTCGAGGTGCTCGGCACCGCGGCCGGCGGCGGCGTACCGCAGTGGAACTGCGCCTGCCGGAGCTGCGCCGGCGCACGCGCCCACCCCGAGCGGCGCCGCCGGCACGCCTCCCTCGCCGTCGAGGCGGTCCCGGGGCGCTGGTACGTGATCAACGCGACGCCCGACATCGCGGAGCAGATCGAGCAGTGCCCCGAGCTGCGCCCGGCCCCGGGCACCGATCCGCGGCGCACGCCGCTCGCCGGAGTGGTCCTGACCGACGCCGAACTCGACCACACCCTCGGTCTCGCCCGGCTCCGCGAGGCCGACCGGTTCGAGGTGATCGCCACCGATCCCGTACGGGACGCGGTACGCGACGGCCAAGGGCTCGGCGCGCTCCTCGCCCCCTACGCCGATGTGACGTGGCGCCGGCTCCCCGCGCCCGACGGCCCGGACGAGCCACTCGCCCCGGGCTCCACCGTGCACGTCGCCGCCGTACCCGTCTCCGGCAAACGCCCCCGCTACGCCTCCGCCGCCCCGGAACCCGCACCCGGCGGCGCTCCCTGGGTGGCGGCGCTGCGCCTCACCGACCGGGCCACCGGGCGGACCCTCGTCTACGCGCCCGCGCTGGGCGCCTGGCCGGACGCCTTCCAGGACGCCGTCGCCGACGCCGACTGCGTGATCGTCGACGGCACCTTCTGGGACGACGAGGAACCGCGCACGGCGGGCTTCTCCCGGCGTACCGCGACGGCCATGGGACACCTG
Organism: Streptomyces sp. NPDC020422; assembly: GCF_044386705.1. Lineage (NCBI taxonomy): Bacteria > Bacillati > Actinomycetota > Actinomycetes > Kitasatosporales > Streptomycetaceae > Streptomyces > Streptomyces sp. NPDC020422. Next base: position 86,966 of record NZ_JBIRVJ010000007.1, read on the forward strand.
CCGATCGCCGGACCGAACGGCACCGCCCACCGGCTCGCCGCGCTGCCGGGCCGCCGGCTCTACACCCATCTGAACAACACCAACCCCCTGGTCGACCCCGGTGCGCCGCAGCACAAGGAGCTCGTCCGACTGGGAGTGGAAGTGGCCGCCGACGGAACGGAGATCGCGCTGTGACACTCGTGGAGGCCCCCGGGGACACCGGAGCCGACGCGGCGCCCCCGTGGTCCAGGACCGAGTTCGAACAGCGGCTCCGCGAGGTCGCGGAACGGCGCTACCACGACCGCCATCCCTTCAACGTGCGCATGCACGAGGGCGCGTTGAGCCCCGAGGAGGTGAGGCGGTGGATCGTCAACCGCTTCCACTACCAGCGGCACATCCCCGTCAAGGACGCGCTGATCATGTCCAAGCTCGACACCCCCGAGCTGCGCCGCGGGTGGGCGCGCCGGATCGAGGAGCAGGACGGACGCGCGGCGGACGAGGGCGGCATCGAGCGCTGGCTGCGGCTCGGCGAGGCCGCCGGCCTCGACCGGGACGGCCTGCTCTCCGGTCGGGAGGTGCTGCCGGGGGTGCGGTTCGCGGTGGACGCCTACGTCAACTTCTGCCGCCTGCGCCCGGTCCTGGAGGCCGTCGCCGCCTCGCTCACCGAACTGTCCGCGCCGGACCTCATGCGGCGCCGCACGGAGGTCTTCGAGCGGTACTACCCCTGGGTCGAGAGCGACGGGCTCGCCTACTTCCGCAGCCGGATCCGGCAGGGCCGGCGGGACGGCGGCGAGGCACTGCGCCTGGTCCTGGACCGGGCGCGCGAGCGCGCCGAGCAGGAGCGGGCGGTCGCCGCGCTCACCTTCAAGTGCGAGGTCCTCTGGTCGCTGCTCGACGCCGTCGACCACGCGTCCCGGACGGAGCAGCGATGAGCTGGCGTCCCGTGCTCGCCCCGGCGGTCGTGCTCCGGCCCGACCGGGTGCGCGGTACCGATCTCCTCGTCATGCCCGAACGCGTGGCGGTGCTGCACGGCACGGCCGCCGGCGTCCTCGGGCTGTGCGACGGCCGGCGCACGGTGCCCGGGATCCTCGCCGAGCTCGCGGCCCGCTTCCCCGGCGCCCCGGTGGCCGAGGAGGTCCCGCACTTCCTGGACCGGCTGCGTGCCGAGGGCTGGCTGCGGTGACGGTGCCGGAGGGCGTCCCGCGGCCCTGGGCCCTGCTCGCCGAGCTGACCCACCTGTGCCCGCTGCGCTGCCCGTACTGCTCCAACCCGCTGGAGATGACCCGCCGTTCGGCTGAGCTCGACACGGCCCGGTGGCAGGACGTCATGCGGCAGGCCGGGGAGCTGGGCGTCGTGCAGACCCACCTGTCCGGCGGGGAGCCGCTGCTGCGCGCGGACCTGGCGGAGATCGTCGGGGCGGCCGAGTCGGCGGGCGTGCACACCCAGCTCGTCACCAGCGGCCTCGGCCTGGACGCGGACCGGCTGGCCGGCCTGGTGGCCGCGGGGCTGCGCAGCGTGCAGCTGTCGGTGCAGCACGCCGACGCGCGGGTCTCCGACCGGATCGCCGGGCGCCGCTCGTACGCGGCGAAGGAGCGGGCCGCCGCGCTGGTGCGGGAGGCGGGCCTGCCGCTGGGGCTCAACGTGGTCCTGCACCGGGACAGCATCGACGCCGTGGACGCCCTGGTGGAGCTGGGGACCGGCTGGGGCGCCCAGCGGATCGAGCTGGCCAACGCGCAGTACCACGGCTGGGCGCTGCGCAACCGTGCCGCGCTGCTGCCGAGCGCCGCCCAGCTCGAACGGGCGGCCGAGCGGGTGCGGTGGTGGCGGTCGCGCCTCGCCGGGCGCACCGAACTGGTGTGGGTGGCGGCCGATCACTTCGGGGGAGTGCCGAAGCCCTGCATGGGCGGCTGGGGGGCGGTCTCGCTCACCGTCGCCCCCGACGGCACCGTGCTGCCGTGTCCGGCGGCGGCGATGCTGCCGGGTCTGGACGCGCCCAGCGTGCTGGACCGGTCGCTCGCCTGGATCTGGGAGCACTCGGTGGCCTTCGCGCGCTACCGGGGCACCGACTGGCTCCGCGAGCCGTGCCGCACCTGCAGCCGGCGCGAGGAGGACTTCGGCGGCTGCCGCTGTCAGGCGTACGCGTTCACGGGCGACGCCGCCCGCACCGATCCGGCCTGCCGGCACTCGCCCGACCACGGTCTGGTGCGGGCGGCCGTGGCGGACGCCGAGGGTGACCGGCCCGGTTACGTCTACCGCGGGTAGGACGGAAAAGGGCCGAGGCCCGACCCCTGTGCGTGGGTCAGGCCTCGGCCTGGGAGCGCGCGGTGCGGGACCGTAAACCGCACTGCGCACGTGATGCCCGCCCGACGGTGCGAGGCTGGCGCGACAGGACGTTCGCGCCGCCGGGCGGAGTCCGTGTGTCCTTCCCCGGCCATGGAGTCACGGCCGGGGGAGGGGCGTTGGGACCGCGGCGGTGCCGACGGGCGCACCGGCTGTTCCCCTCCCTTCAGGTCAAGAAGGGGGCCGGGCGTCCTTACCACCGCACTGGCTCGGCGCCGCCGCGGTCCTCACGCTGTCCGGTTCACCGACCACCCCTCATCCGGGCCGGTGTTCCGGACCGCGTACAGTGCTGACCTCCCGTCAGGCACCGTACGCAGTATGGGGGTTCGGAGGATCAGTCCTCGCGCAGGGCGTGGACGGCCTCCTCGACGCGCTTGCCGTACTCGGGGTCGGCGGCGGCGAAGTGGGCGATGTTCTTCTCGATGATGTCCTCGCGGGAGACCTGGGAGAGGCCGCCGGCGATGTTGGCGATCAGGCGGGCCTTCTCGTCCTCGGACATCAGGCGGTAGAGCTCGCCGGCCTGGAAGAAGTCGTCGTCCTTGACGTGCTGCGGGGCCGCGTGGGTGCCGGTCCAGCCGTGGATGGCGAGCGGCGCGGAGAGCGCGGCGTCGGTCTGCGTCGGACCGGAGTACGAGTTGGGCTCGTAGTTCTTGTCGTGGCGCGAGCCGTTGCGGGTGGCCATGAAGCCGTCGCGGCCGTAGTTGTCGGCCGTGGTCGCCTTGGGGGCGTTGACCGGCAGCTGGGTGTGGTTGACGCCGAGGCGGTAGCGGTGGGCGTCCGCGTAGGCGAAGAGACGGCCCTGGAGCATCTTGTCGGGCGAGGGGCCGATGCCCGGAACGAAGTTGTTCGGGGAGAACGCGGCCTGCTCGACCTCGGCGAAGACGTTGTCGGGGTTGCGGTCGAGGACCAGACGGCCCACGCGCTGCAGCGGGTAGTCCGCGTGCGGCCACACCTTGGTGAGGTCGAAGGGGTTGAAGCGGTATTCCGCGGCCTCGGCGGCCGGCATCACCTGGACGTACAGGGTCCAGGAGGGGTTGACGCCGCGCTCGATCGACTGGAGCAGGTCCGTCTGGTGCGAGTTGGCGTCCTTGCCGACGAGCTCGGCGGCCTGCTCGGCGGAGAGGGAGCGGATGCCCTGGTTCGTCTTGAAGTGGTACTTGACGAAGAAGGCCTCGCCCGCCTCGTTGGTCCACTGGTAGGTGTGCGAGCCGTAGCCGTTCATGTGGCGGTACGAGGCGGGGATGCCGCGGTCGCCCATGAGCCAGGTCACCTGGTGGGTCGCCTCGGGGGCGTGGGCCCAGAAGTCCCAGACGTTGTCCGGCTCCTGCTTGCCCGTGAAGGGGTCGCGCTTCTGGGAGTGGATGAAGTCGGGGAACTTGATCGGGTCCTTGATGAAGAACACCGGGGTGTTGTTGCCGACGAGGTCGTAGTTGCCCTCCTCGGTGTAGAACTTCACCGCGAAGCCGCGCGGGTCGCGGACCGCGTCCGCGCCGCCGAGCGAGTCGGCCACGGTGGAGAAGCGGAGGAACAGCTCGGTCTTCTTGCCGACCTCGGAGAGGAAGGCCGCCTTGGTGTAGGCGGTGACGTCGTCGGTCACCTCGAAGTAGCCGTACGCGCCGGAACCACGGGCGTGCACCACGCGCTCCGGGATCCGCTCACGGTTGAAGCGCGCGAGCTTCTCCAGCAGGTGCTGGTCCTGCAGCAGGATGGGGCCACCGACGCCGGCGGTGGCGGAGTTCTGGTTGTCGGCGACAGGGGCGCCGGACTCGGTCGTAAGCACGCGCTTCGACATCGTGGACCTTCCGTACGGGAGCTGCACTGCTGAGATGGGGTGCTCTGGAGCGTAGGTACGCTCCTCGAACAACGTCAACAGTTTGTTGAAACTGAAGTGTGGTGTTCCGGGCGGCGGCGACGCCTGGGCGCGACAGGACAGGTGTCAGCGCCGCCGCCGCCCGGAAATCTGGGCCCCGTCGGAACGGGGGGCGGATCAGACCTGGCTGCCGGAGAGGCGCTCGACGGCGCGCAGCAGGGCCGAGTGGTCCAGGCCGCCGTCGCCCTGGGCGCGCAGGGACGCGACCAGCTGGGCGACCACGGCGCCGACCGGGAGGGCGGCACCGACGTTGCGGGCGGCGTCGGTGACGATGCCCATGTCCTTGTGGTGCAGGTCGATCCGGAAGCCGGGCTTGAAGTCCCGGTTCAGGAAGTTGTCCTTCTTGCGGGTCAGCACCGTGGAGCCGGCCAGACCGCCGTTGAGGACGTCCAGGGCCGCCTGGAGGTTCACGCCGGACTTCTCCAGGAAGACCACGGCCTCGGCGCACGCCTGGATGTTGACCGCCACGATCAGCTGGTTGGCGGCCTTCACCGTCTGGCCGGAGCCGTGCGGACCGCACAGGACGATGACCTTGCCGAGGGCCTCGAGGATCGGGAGGGCCTCGTCGAAGTCGGCCTGCTCGCCACCCACCATGATCGACAGGACGGCCTCGATGGCGCCGGCCTCGCCGCCGGAGACGGGCGCGTCGATGACGCGGATGCCCTTCTCCTTGGCGTTCTTGGCCAGGTCGACGGAGGTCTGCGGGGTGATCGACGACATGTCGATGATCAGCGCGCCCGACTTGGCGTTCTCCAGGATGCCGTCCGGCCCGTAGGAGATCGCCTCGACCTGCGGGGAGGCCGGCACCATCGTGATGACCACGTCGGCGTCCTTGACGGCCTCGGCGATCGAGCCGGCGGCGGTGCCGCCCGCCGCGGCGAGGCGGTCCAGCTTGTCCTGCTCCAGGGTGAAGCCGGTGACCGAGTAGCCGGCCTTGATCAGGTTCTCGGACATGGGGGAGCCCATGATGCCGAGGCCGATCCATGCGATCTTGGGAAGGTTGTTGCTCATGAGGGTGCCCTTCAAGACAAGGTGGTACGGGGAGGGGGCCCGCGTCAGCGGGCGGGGCGGGCCTCGGGGGCGAGCCACTCGAAGGAGGCGGCGGCGTCGGCGGCCTTGTACTCCAGGCCCACCCAGCCGTCGTAACCGGCCTTCCTCAGCTCGTCGAGGAACTGCTCCAGCGGGAGCTCTCCGGTGCCCGGGGCGCCACGGCCCGGCTTGTCGGCGATCTGGACGTGACCGGTCTTGTCCGCGTACTGCGCGATGACCTGGCTGACGTCCTCGCCGTTCATGGCCAGGTGGTAGATGTCCAGGAGGAACTTGGCGTTGCCGAGGCCGGTCGCCGCGTTCACCTTGTCGACGATCTCGATCGCGGAGGGCGCGCTCACCAGCGGGTAGAGCGGCGACTCCGGCTTGTTGAGGGTCTCGATCAGCAGGATCGCGCCGACCCGGTCGGCGGCGCGGGCGGCCACCACCAGGTTCTCCAGGGCGAGCTCGTCCTGGACGGCCGGGTCCACGCCCTCGACGCGGTTGCCGTAGAGCGCGTTGAGCGCCTTGCAGCCCACCGAGGCCGCGAAGTCCGCGGCGACGTCGATGTTGGCCCGGAAGCGGTCCGACTCCTCACCGGGCACCGAGACCGCGCCGCGGTCCGGGCCGGGGAGCTGTCCGGCGTAGAAGTTCAGGCCCACCAGCTGGGTGCCGGCGTCCTCGAGAGCCTTCTTGAGGGCGTCGAGCTCGCTCTGCTCGGGGGTGGCGGTGTCGATCCAGGGCCACCACAGCTCGACCGCCGTGAAGCCCGCCGCGGCGGCGGCCGCGGGGCGCTCCAGGAGCGGGAGTTCCGTGAAGAGGATCGACAGGTTCACATCGAAGCGCTGGTCCGTGTATCCCATGAGGGGTCGGCGCTCCTTCCGTATTGCGGAAGTAACTTTCTGTCTGACGGAATGTTGCAAGCGGACCGGGCGACTTGTCAAGAGGTCCCCGCAGGTCCGGGGCTCCCGTGCGCCGCGAGCGGGCCGTAGCGTGGGGGCATGGTGCGTTTGAGAGTGGAGTTCACGACCGAGCCGTTCGACCTGGACGAGGCGCCGGCACACGCGGTCGTGGCCCGTGAGGTCATCCAGTCGGCCGAGCTGGACGCGGTCGACGTGGGGCCCTTCGGCAATACGGCGGAAGGCGGTGCCGACGCGGTGCTCACCGCGGTGGACGCGCTGCTGCGCAAGTCCCTGGCGGCCGGGGCGACCCGGGTCTCGCTCCAGGTCAACGTGATCGGTGAGGGGGAGAAGTGACCGAGCACCCCCTGGTGGCGGCGGTGAAGCCGCTGGTCGACGCGATGGGCGCCGAGCTGCTCGTACCCGAGCAGGCCGGGGCGGACGACGTCGTGCTCGCCTGGGAGGGCGAGGAGGTGCTCGCGGTGCGGCTGCCGCAGCTGTCCGAATCGCTGGACCACATTCTGGCCGCGATGGAGCGGCGGCACGGGATGCCGCTGGCCGAGCTGGACCGCAAGAGCAAGCAGGAGGTCGTGCGGATCCTGGAGGCACGGGGTGCCTTCTCCGTCCGCCACGGAGTGGAGACGGTGGCCGGCGCGCTGGGAGTCAGCCGCTTCACCGTGTACAACTACCTGAACAGGGAGACCGCCCTGAACAGGGAAAAGGCGCCCAAGAACGGGTAGTTGATCATGAGTGACCACAAGCCGTCGTCCGGATGTCGGGACGACGGCTTTTGTGTGGCCGAGTTTTCAACAAAGTGTTGACGTGGTGTTGCGGAGGGCGTTAGCTATCCGCAGCCCGTCCGACGCACAGCGAAAAACAGCCACGGAGGCTTCCCGTGACTTCAGGTACGACACCGGGCCTCACCCGGTTCAACACCTCGGCGGACGGCGACGCCGTCGCCGCACTCCACGAGGTGTGCTCCAGTTCGGCGTGGGGGAGCAAGATCCTCGCCCAGCGCCCGTACGCCACCGCCGAAGCCCTCTTCCTCGCCAGTGACGCCGCCATGGCCGAACTGACCGCCGAGGACCTGGCCGACGCGATGGCGGGCCACCCGCCGATCGGTCGTCCGAAGGCAGGGGACCCGACCTCCTCCCGCGAGCAGAGCGGGATGGCCGGCGCCTCCGCGGAGCTCAAGGCCGAGATGCTCGAACTCAACCTGGCCTACCAGGACAAGTTCGGCCATGTCTTCCTCATCTGCGCCACCGGCAGGACCGGCGAGCAGATGCGCGACGCGATCCGCGAGCGGATCGGAAACTCGCCCGAACAGGAGCGGGAGATCGTCCGCACCGAACTGGGCAAGATCAACCGCATCCGTCTGACCCGTCTCGTCGAGACCGAGGAAGAGAACGCATGAGCACCGACACCACCGCTTCGGTGTCCACCCACATCCTGGACACCAGCGTCGGCCGGCCGGCCGAGGGCGTGGCCATCACGCTCGCGGCCCGCTCCGGCTCCGACGCCGAGTGGACCGCCCTGGGCGGCTCCGCCACCGACGCGGACGGGCGTTGCAAGGACCTCCCGGCGCTGCCGGAGGGCACGACCCACGTACGGCTCGACTTCCAGACCGAGGCGTACTTCCTGAGCAAGCAGAACAAGCAAGCCGAGGCGCAGCAGGACGCCCCCGCGAATCGGGACAGTGGTACGACCGGAGCGTTCTTCCCGGAGGTGGCGATCACGTTCGCCGTCGTGCCGGGCGAGCACTACCACGTACCGCTGCTGCTCAACCCGTTCGGCTACTCCGTTTACCGAGGGAGCTAGCAGATGCCCACGATTCTCGGCCAGAACCAGTACGGCAAAGCAGAGAACCGCGTCGTCAAGATCACGCGCGACGGCGGAACGCACCACATCAAGGACCTGAACGTCTCCGTCGCCCTCTCCGGCGACCTCGACGACGTCCACCTCACCGGCTCCAACGCCAACTGCCTCCCCACCGACACGACGAAGAACACCGTCTTCGCGTTCGCCAAGGAGTACGGCATCGAGTCCGCCGAGCAGTTCGGCATCCACCTGGCCCGTCACTTCGTGACCAGCCAGGAGCCCATCAAGCGGGCCCGGATCCGGATCGAGGAGTACGCCTGGGAGCGGATCGCCAGCTCCGACGCCAACTCCAAGTTCATCGGCTCGGACGAGGTCAACCACTCCTTCGTCCGCAAGGGCCAGGAGACCCGCGTCTCGCAGATCACCTACGACGGCGAGAAGTGGGAGGTCATCTCCGGCCTCAAGGACCTCGTCGTGATGAACTCCACCAACTCGGAGTTCTGGGGCTACATCAAGGACCAGTACACGACGCTCCAGGAGGCGTACGACCGCATCCTGGCCACGCAGGTGTCCGGCCGGTGGCGCTTCAACTGGACCGACGACGACCAGCGGATGCCCAACTGGGAGCGGTCCTACGAGCAGACCAAGAAGCACATGCTCGAAGCCTTCTCGGAGACGTACTCGTACTCCCTGCAGCAGACGCTGTACCAGATGGCCACGCGGATCATCAACCACCGTTCGGAGATCGACGAGGTCCGCTTCTCGCTCCCGAACAAGCACCACTTCCTCGTCGACCTCGAGCCCTTCGGCCTGAAGAACGACAACGAGGTCTACTACGCGGCCGACCGCATGTACGGCCTCATCGAGGCCACGGTCCTGCGGGACGGCGCCACGGCGCAGATCCCGGTCGACATGACCAACCTCTAAGCGGCACACCGTGGCCGCCCCCGCCCGTCCCGCAGCCGGGCGGGGGCGCCCGCACCGGAGGGAACCCCCATGGCACAGCCTGCAAAGGGGCCGGCAACAGCCGAAGGCCCGTGTTCCACCCCGTCCGCCTGTCACCCGGTGGACGAGAAACTCCCCGCCTCGCGGCTCGTCCCCGCGGCTCTCCAGCACATCGCCGCCATGTACGCGGGCGTGGTCACCCCTCCGCTCATCATCGGCCAGGCGGTCGGCCTGGACACCGCCGCGATGACCCGGCTCATCGCGGCCGGCCTGCTCATCGCCGGCTTCGCCACCATCCTGCAGACCCTCGGTCTCGGCCGCTTCGCCGGCAACCGGCTCCCGTTCGTCAACGCGGCCTCCTCCGCCGGCATCACCCCGATGCTCGCCATCGCCGAGAACACCGCCCCCGGACACCAGCTCCCCGCCATCTACGGCGCGGTGATGGTCGCCGGAGTCTTCTGCCTCGCCGTCGGTCCCTTCTTCGGACGGCTCCTGCGCTTCTTCCCGCCGCTCGTCACCGGCGTCGTCATCACCCTCATCGGGGTCACCCTGATGCCCGTGCCGGTCGGCTGGGCCCAGGGCGGCGACAAGAACGCCGCCGACTTCGGCGCCATGAAGTACCTCGCGCTCGCCGGCTTCACCCTCGTCGTCGTCCTGCTCTTCCAGCGCTTCGGCAAGGGCTTCGTCAAGCAGATCGCCCTGCTGCTCGGCCTGTTCATCGGCACCCTCGCGGCCATCCCCTTCGGCATGGCCGACTTCACCTCCCTGCGACAGGCCCCGGTCGCCGCGCTGCCCGCGCCCTTCGCCTTCGGCGCCCCCGAGTTCCAGCCCGCCGCGATCCTCTCCCTGTGCATCGTGATGCTCGTCCTGATGACCGAGTCCAGCGCCGGCATGCTCGCCCTCGGCGAGATCTGCGAGCGCCGCAGCGACGGCCGGACCATCACCCGGGGACTGCGCACCGACGGCATCGCCACCCTGCTCGGCCCCGTCTTCGGCGGCTTCCCCACCTCGGCCTTCGCCCAGAACGTCGGCGTGGTCTCGCTGACCCGGGTGCGCAGCCGCTATGTGGTCGCCGTCGCCGGCGGCGCCCTGCTGGTCCTCGGCGCCTTCCCCGTCCTCGGCGCGGTCGTCTCCCTCGTGCCGATGCCGGTCCTCGGCGGAGCGGGCATCGTGCTCTTCGGCTCGATCGCCGTCAGCGGCATCCGCACCCTGGCCGAGGCCGGGCTCGACGACAGCTCCAACATCATCCTGGTGGCCGTCGCGCTCGGAGCGGGCATCATCCCGCTCGCCGCCCCCACCTTCTACGCCGGATTCCCCGCCTGGGCGCAGACCGTGCTCGGCTCCGGCATCAGCGCGGGAGCGCTCGTCGCCGTCCTGCTCAATCTGTTCTTCCACCATCTCGGCACCCGGAGCCGTCACGCGGCTCCGGCACTCAAATCCTCCTAGGGTCCTGCCGTGCCCAACCATCCCCCCTGGAATGAAGGAAGCACCGCCATGGCAGCACCTTCGGCAGCCCAGCGCATCGTCATCGAGAACGCGGCGATCGCGACCGTGGACGCGAACGACACCGAGTACGCCACCGGCTACCTCGTCGTCGCCGACAACAAGATCGAGTCCATCGGTGCCGGCAAGGCCCCCGAGGGCCTGGAGAACGTGGTCCGGCGGATCGACGCCACCGGCCATCTGATCACGCCGGGACTCGTCAACACCCACCACCACTTCTACCAGTGGATCACCCGGGGTCTCGCGACCGACCACAACCTCTTCAACTGGCTGGTCGCGCTCTACCCGACCTGGGCCCGCATCGACGAGCAGATGGTGCGCGTCGCCGCCCAGGGATCGCTGGCGATGATGGCCCGCGGCGGTGTCACCACGGCGATGGACCACCACTACGTCTACCCGCAGGGCTCCGGCGACCTGTCCGGCGCCATCATCGACGCCGCCCGTGACATGGGCGTCCGCTTCACCCTCGCCCGCGGCTCCATGGACCGCAGCGAGAAGGACGGCGGTCTGCCGCCGGACTTCGCCGTCGAGACCACCGAGGGCGCGCTCGCCGCGACCGAGGAGACCGTCAAGAAGTTCCACGACGCCTCCTTCGACGCGATGACCCAGGTCGCCGTCGCCCCCTGTTCCCCCTTCTCCATCTCCACCGAACTGCTCCGGGAGGGCGCCGCGCTCGGCCGCCGCCTGGGCGTGCGGATGCACACCCACGGCTCGGAGACCGTGGAGGAGGAGAAGTTCTGCCACGAGCTGTTCGGCATGGGCCCGACGGACTACTTCGAGTCCACCGGCTTCCTCGGCGAGGACGTGTGGATGGCGCACTGCGTCCACATGAACGACTCCGACATCGCCGCCTTCGCCCGCACCAAGACCGGTGTGGCGCACTGCCCCTCCTCCAACGCGCGCCTCGCCGCCGGCATCGCCCGCGTACCGGACATGCTCAAGGCGGGCGTGCCGGTCGGCCTCGGCGTCGACGGCACCGCCTCCAACGAGTCGGGCGAGCTCCACACCGAGCTGCGCAACGCCCTGCTGATCAACCGCCTCGGCGCCCACCGCGAGGCCGCGCTCAACGCCCGCCAGGCCCTGCGCCTCGGCACCTACGGCGGTGCGCAGGTCCTCGGCCGCGCCGACAGCATCGGCTCCCTCGAGGCCGGCAAGCTCGCCGACTTCGTGCTCTGGAAGATCGACGGCCTCGGCCACTCGTCGATCGCCGACCCGGTCACCGCCATCGTCTTCGGTGCGGCCGCCCCGGTCACCGCGTCCTTCGTCAACGGCCGGCAGATCGTCGAGAACAACCGACTGCTGACCGCCGACGAGGACGAGATCGCGCGCGACGCGCGCACGGAGGCGCAGCGCCTGGCCCGCATCGCGGCCCAGGCCTGACCCTCCCCCAGGAGTCCGGTCGAGGGGGACGGCCCTCGACCGGTCGCCGCGGACCCGAGCGGGGTCCGCGGCAGCCCGACCGGGGTGCGCCGTACGCCCAGTCGTACGGCGCGCCCCGGGACGGTGAACGCGTGAACCGTGCCCGGTCCTGCCCCGGACTTCCCCACCGGACACCCCGTCACCGCGCCGCACCCCTCCACCGGCGCGACCGCAACACCCCGCACCGAGCCGCACCTCCGCACTTCGCACCGCATCGCACCACCTCCCTGACACCCGCGTCGCCGCCGACGTGTACCCGACCGGAGGAACCGCCGTGGCCGCCAAGCCCCAGGTTCGCAATGCACACGACGCAGGCTCCGCCGCCGACCCGGACAGACACCCGGTCGACGAGGTCCTGCCCCCACTGAAGATGCTCACCAGCGGTCTGCAGCACGTGGCCGCCATGTACGCCGGGGTCGTCGCCCCGCCCCTGATCGTCGGAGCGGCCGTGGGCCTCTCCGGCACCGAACTGACGTTCCTCACCGGAGCGAGTCTCTTCACCGCCGGACTCGCCACCTTCCTGCAGACCCTCGGTGTCTGGAAGATCGGTGCCCGGCTGCCGTTCGTCAACGGCGTCACCTTCGCCGGCGTCGCCCCGATGCTCGCGATCGTCGACACGACGAAGGACAAGGCCGACGCCCTTCCCGTCATCTTCGGCGCGATCATCGTCGCCGGACTGCTCGGCTTCCTCGCCGCCCCCTTCTTCTCCCGCCTCGTCCGGTTCTTCCCGCCGGTCGTCACCGGCTCCGTGATCACCCTCATCGGAGTCTCCCTCCTGCCCGTCGCCTTCGGCTGGGCCCAGGGGCCCAACCCCAAGGCCGACGACTACGGTTCGACCACCTATCTCTCGCTCGCGGGCATCACCCTCGTCGTGGTCCTGCTGCTGCGCCGCTTCACCCGCGGCTTCCTCAAGCAGGTCGCCGTCCTGGTCGGTCTCGTCATCGGCACCCTGATCGCCATACCGTTCGGCGTCACCGACTTCACGCCGGTCACCGAGGCGGACGTGGTCGGCTTCCCGACGCCGTTCCACTTCGGCGCCCCGCAGTTCGCCCTCGCCGCGATGATCTCCATGTGCGTGGTCATGCTGGTCTCCATGACCGAGTCGACCGCCGACATGCTGGCGCTCGGCGAGATCGTCGAGCGGCCCGCCGACGAGAAGACCATCGCCGCCGGACTGCGCGCCGACACCCTCGGTTCCGCACTCAGCCCGCTCTTCAACGGCTTCATGTGCAGCGCCTTCGCCCAGAACATCGGCCTGGTCGCCATGACCCGGATCCGCAGCCGCTTCGTGGTCGCCTGCGGAGGTGGCTTCCTGGTCCTGATGGGCCTGTCGCCGGTGGCCGCCTCGCTGATCTCGGTCGTGCCCCGGCCGGTCCTCGGCGGTGCCGGCGTCGTCCTCTTCGGCTCGGTCGCCGCGAGCGGCATCCAGACCCTGGCCAAGGCCGGCCTGGAGAAGGACAACAACGTGCTGATCGTCGCCGTCTCGCTGGCGGTCGGCATCATCCCGATCACCAAGCCGGAGTTCTACCACGCCTTCCCGGAGACCGCGAAGATCATCCTGGACTCGGGCATCTCCACCGGCTGTGTCGCGGCCGTCCTGCTCAACGTGGTCTTCAACCACCTCGGGCGGCGCAAGGACGACGACACGGTGACCGCGCCGATGGAGCCCGGCGACGAGATCTCCGGCACCGCCACGGCCAAGGCGGCGCACGTCCACTGAGCCACCGGCCCCCGACCCCGCCCGCCCCGGTCCCCGCGCACGCCGCGGTGACCGGGGCGGTGGTGCTCGTCAACCCCAACACGTCCCCGACGACCACCCGGATGATGACCACCCTCGCCCGCCGCGCCCTGGCGGGCACCGGTCTGCGCGTCCGCGGCGTGACCGCCGCGCGCGGCCCGGCGATGCTGACCGACCCCGAGGCGCTGCGCGCCGCCGCCCCCGAAGTCCTCGCCGCGGCGCTGGCGGCCACGGCCGCGGGGGACTGCGCGGCACTGATCGTCGGCGCCTTCGGCGACCCGGGCATCGAGGAACTGCGGGCCGCCGTCCCGCAGGCCGTCCCCGTCGTCGGTCTCGGCGAGGCCGCGCTCACCGAGGCCGCGGCCGGCGGCCGGCGCTTCGGGATCGCCACCACCACCCCGCTCCTCGCCGGCACGATCGCCGCCCACGTCGAACGGCTCGGTCTGGGCGCGGGGTACACCGGCGCCCGCTTCACGGCGGGCGACCCCGAACGGCTCGCCGCCCGCCCCGCGTCGCTGCTCGCCGCCCTGGAGGCCGCCGTCCGCGCCTGCGCCCTGCGGGACGGCGCCGAGGCCGTCGTCATCGGCGGCGGTCCGCTGGGCGACGCGGCGGACGCCCTGCGCACCCGTACGGCCCTCCCGGTGATCGCCCCGATCCCCGCCGCCTGCCGCCGGGCGGCCCGGCTCCTGGGCGCGGGCCGATCCGGCGCCTGACCCCACGTCCCCGTCACCGCTCCACCTCCATCCGCCGCCGGCACTCGTGCGCGAGCCCCGGGTAGGCCGCCGCGATCGCCTCGTACAGACGGCGGCGCAGCAGGCGTTCGGCGTCGGCGCGGCCGATGTCGCCGTACAGGCCGTCGAGCAGCGTCTCGTACCGCGCGAGCGCCTGGCGCAGATAGCCGACCTGCCACCGCGCCAGCGCGCCCGCGGTGATGCCGCCCGGCCCCCGAGCCCCCAGCAGATGCCGGTGGCGCACGGCGCGGCGCTCCAGCTCGGCGGCGGGCAGCCGGGGCACCACGATGGGCTCGGCCCGGATCGCCGCGAGCACCGCCCTGCGCCGCCGCTCGGCCCCCGCCCCGGAGGCCGCCGAGCCCCGTCCCGCGGCGGCCGCGGCGGGCAGGAACTCCGGGGTGCGCTCCACCGCCTCGACGCGGGCGAGGAGATAGAGCCGCACCGGGGCGGGCGACCAGCGCCTCGGGTCCCGGCCCTGCACATCGGCCTGGCCGAGCAGCTCGCCGATCATCGCGTCGCTCCAGCCGCGCTCGCGCAGCCCGGCGGCGGTCACATAGGTCGTACGGTCCGTCACGATTCCCCCAGACCTTGATTACGGAGAGTGATGGAACCAGTGAAGCGCACCCCACTGACAACGCCCCGGCACACTCCTCCCCGCCCGCCCCTTGCCCGCCCGCCCGCCCCTGTGTCATACAGGTCCAGACCTTTCCCGGATCTCCCGGCCGGACGGAGGCGTCCCGTGCAACGCCCGCTCGCCGCAAGCCTGTCGACCGCCGCCCTCCTCGCGCTCGCCGCCTGCTCGGCCGCCCCGGCCCAGGACACCCGCGCCCCCACGGCCCCCACCGGAGTCACCGCCGCCGCGGGCAGCGCGAGCACGGTCCACGTCATGTGGAGCGCCGCCACCGACGACCGGGCCGTCACCGGCTACACCGTCTACCGCGAGGGCCGCCCGGTGAGGGAACTCCCCGCCGACACCCTGATGACCGACGTCACCGGCCTCGCCCCCGCCACCGCGCAGACCTTCACCGTCCGCGCCCGCGACGCCGCCGGAAACCTCTCCCCGGACAGCGCCACCGTCACCGCCACCACCCTCGCCGCCACCGCCGAGGACCGCACGCCCCCCACCCGCCCCACCGCCCTGCGCGCCGTCCCCGCCGGGCCCGGCGGCGCCACCCTCAGCTGGCGCCCCGCCCGCGACGACACCCGCGTCACCGCGTACGACGTCTACCAGGCCGACGCCCGCATCCACACCGTCGCCGGCACCGAGACCGGCGCCCGGCTCACCGGACTGCGCCCCGGCACCGCCTACGCCTTCACCGTCCGGGCCCGCGACGCCGCCGAGAACTCCTCCCCGGACAGCGAACCCGCCGACCTCACCACCGCCCCCGCCCCCGGCGCCCCGCCCAACACCGCCCCCACCGGCGTGACCGCCCGCGCCACCACCGGCGCCGTCACCCTCACCTGGACCCCGCCCCGCACCAGCGCGCCGGTCAAGGAGCACCAGCTCTACCTGAACGGCCGATTCGCCACCACCATCGTCTGGGGCGCCCAGCCCCCACCCGGACCCGTGACCTACACCCTCACCGACCCCGGCGCCCCCGGCACCCGCCTCACCCTCACCCTCCGCGCCCGGCTCCCCGACGGCACCTGGGGCGACTTCTCCGCACCGCGCACCGTGGTGAGCCGTTGACGGCGCGCGACCCGCGTCGGAACTACGCTGGGAAGCGTGGCCGAGATCGTCCTCACCAACACCGGGCTCGCCGCGTTCCTCGACGAGAGCCCCGAGTTCCGGGACCCTGGATCGCGCAGGGCCGCCGACGCCGTGCTGAGTCTGCTCGCGCTGCGCGGGGCGGACCGGGAGACGGGGGTGCCGGAGCCCACGCCCGTGCTGGTCCGCCGGCTGCTCGTCGAGGACCTGCCCACGTTCGTCTGCGCCGCCCCCGAGGAGCTGGCCGCCTATCCCGCCGTGCTGCGGGCGCTGGCCGGTCGCTTCGACGGCGACCGGCTCGACCGGGTCGAGGGCGTGATCGCCGAGGCCGCCGCCGACTTCGAGCGGGCCATGGGCGACCCCGGCAACCTCACCTGGCCCCGCTGGTACGCCCAGCTCCTGCGGGCCGACGGCACCGACCCCGACGACCCCGCGGCCGTACGGGCCTGGCTCGCCCGGCTCGACGGGCCGCCGGTGCCCGACGGGGCCCGCCGGGCGGACCTGATGGCGCGCACCGCCCTCGCCGACGTGCTGCTGGCCGAGGCGCTGACCCGCGCCTATGTGCGCGACGCCGAGGCACCCCCGGCCGCCGGCCCGGTCCTGACCGACCACGACGTGGCCCAGGGCATCGGGACCGTCGCCGCCGCCCTGCTCGACCGCTGGACCGCGGCCGGCCTCGCCGAGGGCCTCGCGGGGGAGTACGCGCACCTCGCGCCGGGTCCCGACGCCTTCCCCCACCTCGTCCTCGCCGACGCCCTGCTCGACGAACACCTCGACTACTACGGCGACCCCGCCGAGCCGCTGCCCCCGCCCGAGGAGGCGGCCGCGTCGCCCGACCCGGAGGCCGACGCCGACCTGCTCGCCGCCGCCGTCGAGGCGCTCGCGGAGGAGGGGCCCTACGGCGGCGAGGCCGCCCACCTGCTCTACACCCTCTACCAGCGGGGCTGCTCCGCCGAGTCCGTCGCCCGCCGCGCCGCCGAGTTCGAGGACTGGCCGGTCGACCCGTCCCTGGAGGACGCCCCCGTCCGCGTACCCCCGCCGGCCTCGCCCGGGTACACGACCCCGACGGCAGGCGAGCTCGCCCGGCTGCTCGGCGCGCCCGGGATCAACGACACCGACCGGGCCCGGCTCGACCGGCCCGCCCACGAGCTGGCCGCCGTCGTCGACCGGCTGGCCGGCACCGGGCTCGTCTTCCGCCGGGGCGACGCCTTCGGCCTCGCCCCGCGCGGCTGCTCCGCCGTGCGCTATCTGCTCGGCGTCCGCGGTGTCGCCGTGCCCGACGCCGCCGCCACCGCCGCCTGGGACGCGCCCACGCTGGTGGCCGCGGCGGCGGGCTGGCCCCCGGCCGTCGCCGGACGGGTCATCGGGGAGTGGCTGCGCGCCCGGGAGGCGGTCCCCGGCGACGCCGACGAAGGGTCCTGGACCGAGCTGCTCGACGCCGTCGGCCGGGTGAACGCCGGGACCTCCGAGGCCGCCGCCACCCGCGGGCTGCTCGCCGTCCTCGACCTGGCCGCCGCCCCGGTCGGCGCCCTGCGCCACGCGCTCGCCGACCCGGTGAGCGGCGCTCGCGCGGAGGAGGCCCTGCGGGCCCGCGGCGAGGAGGCCGATCCGGGTCGGGTGCCGGCCTCCGCCCGGGCGCTGGCCGTGCTCGACTCGCTGCCCGGCAAGAAGGGCCCGCTGGAGTCGCGCCGTGCCGCCTTCGACGCGGCCGCCGGGAGCTGGCCCGGCGGTTCGGCCGCGCTGGTCGCCGCGATGGCGGCCGCCGACCCGCACGAGACCGCGCGGGTCCTCGGCCCCCTCGGCATCAGCCTGCCGTGAGGTACATCCCGGAGGCGCCCGCGCCGGCCGTGTTGCGGCAGCTGTAGTTGCCGGTCGTCCGGGCGTTGATCAGGGCCAGGCAGCGGCCGAGCGCCAACTGCCCGTAGTAGTTGGGGTGCATGTCCTCCTGGAGCGGCCCCTGGGTCTCGTTCTGGTCGATCCAGCGGGCCCACTCGCTGGTCGCCGCCGAGGCCGGGACGGTGGAGCTGACCTGCTTGCTGGCCTTCGCGCAGACCTCGCGGCCCTGGAGCATGTCGCGCAGATCCATGAACTGGGCGCCCTTGGCCGTCGCGACCGCCTTCAGCCGGTTGGCGATCTGCGGGACGAGGGAGTCGCGGGCCCAGTCGGAGTCGAGGTTCCAGAAGGGACAGCCGCCGGTGTTGGTGCGGGTCCAGCCGCTCTCGCCGTAACGGTTCTCCGAGGAGCGCGGGATGGGGGAGGGATACGACTGGAGGACGACGCGGTAGTCGGCGGAGGAGTAACCGGCGCCGCTCATCACGGCCCTGATCTCGTCGATCGCCTTGCCGACGTCCGCCATCACCCCGTCGATCTTCGCGTCGACGGCGGCCTGCTGGTCGTCGTGGCAGTAGGAGTACCAGACGATGTAGTCGGTCGCGCAGGTCGTGATGACGTCGGCGAAGCCGAGGTCGTTGCCGCCGATCGACAGCGCGATCAGCTTCACGTCACGGGTGGCGGCGACGGCCGCCAGCTGGTCCGCCTGCGGGGCCTCGCCCTTGTAGGCCACACCGCCGTTGGCGGCGCGGAAGACGTTGTCGGTCGTCGCCCCGGAGCAGGCGAGGTTGATCAGCTCGGTGGCGAGGGCCCCCGCGCTCCTGACCTCCGCGGAGTCCGAGCGGTGGCAGCCGTTGGCCTCCGACGTGCCGTAGACCCGGCTCGGGTCGTAGAGGCTTCCGGTCCAGGCCCGGTCGGTGCCGTTGCGGCTGCCGCCGGTGGTCAGGCTGTTGCCCTGCCAGCGGCCGGCCTCGCCGGAGATGTAGCTGTCGCCCATGGAGACCACGGCGGTCGGCCCCGAGCCGGGCGCGGCCGCGGCGGGGGAGGGGGCCAGGGAGACGAGTCCGGCGGCGACGCACAGGGTGAGCAGTCCGCGCAGTACGCGGTGGGGGGACGAAGACATGGCTGTGCTCCTGCGGTATGCGGTGCGCAGTGAGTGGGGGACAGCCGCCGGCCGGTGGCATGCGGAATCTGGCACGCGCCGACTTGTTACCGCTAGGTAGCTGCGTATTGCGGTTGCGTTACGTGACTTGTGAAACGCCATGGATCGAAAAGCCGGGCAAAGGCGCGAACGCGCGAAAAGGGCTCCGCCCCCGATGCCGGGGCATCGGGGGCGGAGCCGGGTCCTGCGAGCTGTTCGGCCGCTGTGCGGTCAGCCGACCAGCTGTTCGTACGCGGGGAGGGTGAGGAAGTCCGCGTAGTCGGCGTCCAGGGAGACGTGCAGCAGGAGGTCGTGCGCCTGCTGCCACTTCCCGGCCGCGAACGCCTCGTCGCCGATCTCCGCGCGGATCGCGGCCAGCTCCTCGGCGGCGACCTTGCGGGCCAGCTCGGGCGTGGCCTGCTCGCCGTTCTCGAAGACCACCTCGGCGTTGATCCACTGCCAGATCTGCGAGCGGGAGATCTCGGCGGTCGCCGCGTCCTCCATCAGGTTGAAGATGGCGACGGCGCCCAGGCCGCGCAGCCAGGCCTCGATGTAGCGGATGCCGACCTGGACCGCGTTGCGCAGGCCCTCGTAGGTCGGGTGGGCGTCCAGGGAGGCGATGTCGATGAGCTCGGGACCCTCGACGTGCACGTCCTCGCGCAGCCGGTCCTTCTGGTTCGGCTTGTCGCCGAGCACCGCGTCGAAGGAGGCCATGGCGATCGGGACCAGGTCGGGGTGGGCGACCCAGGAGCCGTCGAAGCCGTCGCCGGCCTCGCGGTCCTTGTCGGCCTTGACCTTCTCGAAGGCGACCTTGTTGACCTCGGCGTCCTTGCGGGAGGGGATGAACGCGGCCATGCCGCCGATCGCGTGCGCCCCGCGCTTGTGGCAGGTGCGGACGAGGAGTTCGGTGTACGCGCGCATGAACGGGGCCGTCATGGTGACCGCGTTGCGGTCCGGCAGGACGAACTTGGCGCCGCCGTCACGGAAGTTCTTGACGATGGAGAACAGGTAGTCCCAGCGGCCCGCGTTGAGCCCGGCGGCGTGGTCGCGGAGCTCGTAGAGGATCTCCTCCATCTCGTACGCGGCCGTGATGGTCTCGATGAGGACCGTGGCGCGGACGGTGCCCTGCGGGATGCCGACGTAGTCCTGCGCGAAGACGAAGATCTCGTTCCAGAGGCGGGCCTCCAGGTGCGACTCGGTCTTCGGCAGGTAGAAGTACGGGCCCTTGCCGAGGTCGATCAGGCGCTGCGCGTTGTGGAAGAAGTAGAGGCCGAAGTCGACCAGCGCGCCGGGGACCGGGCGCCCGTCGACGGTCAGGTGGCGCTCCTCCAGGTGCCAGCCGCGCGGGCGCATGACGACCGTGGCGAGCTGGTCGGCCGGCTTCAGGGCGTAGGACTTGCCCGAGCGCGGGTCCGTGAAGTCGATGTTCCGGGTGTACGCGTCGATCAGGTTGACCTGGCCGAGGACCACGTTCTCCCAGGTGGGCGCCGAGGCGTCCTCGAAGTCCGCGAGCCAGACCTTCGCGCCCGAGTTCAGCGCGTTGATCGTCATCTTGCGGTCGGTCGGGCCGGTGATCTCCACCCGCCGGTCGTTCAGGGCCGCCGGGGCGGGCGCGACCTTCCAGGAGTCGTCGGCGCGGACCGCCGCGGTCTCGGGAAGGAAGCCCAGCGTGGAGGTGCGGGCGATCTCGGCGCGGCGCTCGGCGCGGCGGGCGAGCAGTTCGTCGCGGCGCGGGGTGAACCGGCGGTGCAGTTCGGCCACGAAGGCGAGCGCCGCGTCGGTGAGCACCTCCTCCTGGCGCGGCAGGGGCTCGGCTTCGACGACGACCAGGGAGGACGGCGCTGGTGCGGACATGAACTGTCACTTCCTTCAGCGGGCTTCACGGGCGGTGCCAGGCGGCCGCCGGGCGTCGCGATACGGCACGGAGTGCCACAGGCGCCGGGATACGGCCGCGAGCGCCGTCTCGGAGATCAGGCGCTTCTGAACAGTGGATACTAGTTTCCTCATAGTGGAAGTTCAATGGTTTGTTGATGTCGAGATTCTTCGGGTCGACACAACGTGGCGCTGGGTGCCACCGCCTTCACTCCAGGTGCACCAGATCCGCCTCCGTGTCGATGTCGTAGGGCTCGGCCACATCCGAACAGTCCACGAGCGTGATCGCATCCCGGTGCGCCTTCAGGTAGTCCCGGGCCCCCTGGTCCCCGACCGCCCCCGCCGCGATCCCCGCCCAGCGGTCCGCGCCGAACAGCACCGGATGCCCCCGCTTCCCGTCGTACGAGGCCGCGGCGAGCGTCCCCGGGGTGCGGTACGCGGCCCGCACCCGGGCCACCGCGGCCGCCCCGATCCCCGGCTGGTCCACCAGCGACACCACCGCCGCGTCCACCGGCAGCGCCGCCGCCCTCAGCGAGGCGAGCCCCACCCGCAGCGAGGACCCCATGCCCTCGGCCCACTCCGGGTTGTCCACCAGCACGCAGCCCGGCAGCACCGCCTCCGCCCGCACCCGGTCCGCCGCCGCGCCGAGCACCACGTGGACCGTCTCGCAGCCGCCCTCGCGCAGCACGCGCACCGCGTTCTCGACGAGCGGGCGCCCCCGGTGGCGCAGCAGGGCCTTCGGCCGGCCGCCCAGCCGCCGGCCGCCGCCGGCGGCCAGCAGCAGGCCCGCCACGAGGGGTTCACGCGTCTCACCAGTCGGTTCCCGAGTCTCACCAGTCATGAGGACTGCATACCGCATCAGGCCCGCACCACACGGAAGCCTGAATCACGTCCGCCCGCTGGCGCGCCGGGCGCGCGAAGGAGTTAACTGACCCGCGGCCCCGGACGCCCGACCACCGCCCGACGGGTCGGCACAAGGACGTGCGCGAGGGGGAGAACCATGTTGCGAAGCGTGGGGCAGAGGCGAGTGACCGGCGAGGGCGTGGACCCCAGGGTGGACGGGCTGCGGGCCGCGGTGTCCCGGCTCAGGCGCGAACTGGCCGCTCTGCGCGCCGACTTCGCCGACCGGGGCATCGCCGAGGACGAACTCGCCGCACTCGACGCCATGGCCGCGGGCGGCGCCCCCGAGGTACGGCGGCTGCGCCGCTCCCTGCTGCTCGTCGCCGGCTCGGTCGGCTCCGTCAGCGCCCTCGCCGAGGGCCTCGCCGCCCTGCGCCGCGCCGTCGACCTCTTCGGGCCGCCCGCCGAGCCCCCGGCCCGCTGAGTCTCCGGCCCCTAGCGCCTGATCAGCCGCCGGGCCGTCGCCGCCGCCACCGCGGCAGTGCGCGAGTCGACGCCCAGCTTGGCGAAGATGTGCACGAGATGGGACTTGACCGTCGCCTGGCTCAGGAACAGCGCCTTGCTGATCTGCTGGTTCGACAGGCCCTCGCCCACCAGCTGGAGCACCTCGAGCTCCCGCTTGGTCAGCGCCTCCGCCGGCGTCCGCATCCGGTCCATCAGCCGGTGCGCCACCGCGGGGGCGAGCGCCGACTGGCCGGCCGCGGCCGTCCGCACCGCCGCCGCGAGTTCCTCCGGCGGGGCGTCCTTCAGGAGATAGCCCGAGGCCCCGGCCTCGACCGCCGCCAGGATGTCCGCGTCCGTGTCGTACGTGGTCAGCACCAGCACCCGCGGCCCGTCCGGCAGCGCCGTGATCGCCGCCGTCGCCTCCGAGCCGTGCATCCCGGCGCCGAACTGCAGGTCCATCAGGACCACGTCCACGCCCCCGGCGGCGGCCAGCTCCACCGCGCGCTCGGCCGTCGCCGCCTCCGCGACCACGGCGAAGTCGGGCTCGGTGTCCAGGACGGCCCGGAGCCCGGCCCGTACCACCGGGTGGTCGTCGGCGAGCAGCAGTCGGATGGTCATGCGTCGGCTCCAGCGGGCAGCGCGGGCAGGGGAAGGGTCACGGCGACGGCGGTGCCCTGGCCGGGCGCGGACTCCACGGTGAAGGCGCCGCCGAGCGATTCCGCCCGCGAGCGCATCGCGGGCAGCCCGAAACCGCCCTCGGAGGAGGGCCGCACGGAGCCGGGGTCGAAGCCCTTGCCGTCGTCGACGACGTCCAGCGCGACCGAGCCGCCCATGAACGACAGCGTGATCTCCGCCCGCGAGGCCGAGGCGTGCCGGACGGTGTTGGCGAGCGCCGACTGCGCGATCCGCAGCAGCGCCACCTCGTACGGGGTGGGCAGCTCGGCGGGCGTGCCGCTGAGCGAGAACCGCACCCGGGGCCCGTCGGGCCCGGCCGTCCCGCACAGGCGCTCCAGGGCCCCGGCGAGCGAGCCGTGCTCCAGGTCGGGCGGGGTGAGCGCGCGGACGAAGCGACGCGCCTCCGCCAGGTTGTCCTGCGCGGCGCGCCGGGCCTCGTCGATGTGCCCGGCAGCGGGTGAGCCCGCCGGCAGCGCCCGCTCGGCGGCCCGCAGCAGCAGCTGGATCGACGACAGCCCCTGGGCCAGCGTGTCGTGGATCTCCCGGGCGAGCCGCTCGCGCTCGGCGAGCGTCCCCGCGTGCCGCTCGGCCGCCGCGAGCTCGGCCCGGGTGGAGATCAGCTCCTCGATCAGGCGCCGTCGCCGCTCGCTCTCCCGGTACAGCGCCTGGTAGCCCAGCACCGTGGCCACGGCCACCGCCGCGCCGAGCAGCGGCCCGATGAAGACGCCCGGGTTCAGCTGGGCGCCGTGCCGCACGTACGACAGGATCGCCGCGCCCGCCGTCAGCGCCACGGCAGGCAGCGACCAGCGCACCGGCAGCAGGTGCAGCTGGAGGAAGTAGAGCGGGAAGGCGATCCACAGCCCCTCGGGCGTCACCCACAGCAGCACCAGCCAGCTCAGGCACAGCAGTCCGAGCCAGACCGCGGCGGCCCGCTGCGAGCGCCGCACGGCCGGCAGGAGCGACCCCGCCGCGTAGACGGCACCCGTGACGCCCGCGGCGGCGACTCCCGCCACCGTGTGCGAGCGCAGCGCGGCGAGCACGAGCAGCCCCGCCATCAGCAGATGAAGGCAGAGGCGCAGCGCGCGCAGGGCGGGGGTGAGCGAACGGGGATCCATGACCCGTCCAGGGTAGGCGGGCCGCGAGACCGGTCGGGACAATCCGGACTCAACCGAAAGTTTGATCGTCCGCGCCGACCGCCCGCACCGACGGTCCGCATAAGGCGGGGGTAACGGGCCGGTTCGGGGTCCGGACGGATCTCCCGTACGGTGAGAAATCATGCGAAATTGGATGTTCGGCGGAATCTACGGCACCGTGCTGGCGAGCGCGCTGCTCGCGGCGCTGCAGAGCGAGGGCGAACGCTTCACACCGGTCTACGACGCGCTGTGGATCCTGGTCACGGCGGTCGCCGCCGGCCTCGTGCACGGGTACGCGCACCACATGACCACGCACCACACCGGCAGCGCCGTCGTGCGCTGGCGACGCCTGGTCACCGCGCTGGGGGAGGAGTGGCCGTTGGTGGTCGCCGTCCTGCCCACCGTGGCGCTGCTGCTCCTGGCCGGGGCCGCGGACTGGAGCGAAGGCCCGGTCACGACGGTCGGTCTGGGCCTCAACACGCTCCTGCTGGGCGCCTGGGGGACCTTCGCCGCGCTGAAGTCCGGCTACCGACGCCGCTCGGCCGTGCTCGTGGGCCTCGCGGACGCGGCGATCGGCCTGGCGATCGCCGTGGCCAACGCGCTGATCAAGTAGCGGGTGGCGGGAAGGCGGGCGTGGCGGCCGCGCGGGTCAACCGAAAGTTTGATTGCGGAGCCATCCGTGGCGCGATGCCCGCGGGCGCCCCCGCCGAGCAGGCTTGGCCCCATGTTCGTGGCATGGAGAGACCTGAGATTCGCCAAGGGGCGATTCACCTTGATGGGCACGGTGATCGTGCTGATCACCTTGCTGGTGGGACTGCTGTCGGGCCTGACGGCCGGGCTTGCGCGGGAGAACATCTCCGCGATCACCGGTCTGCCCGCGGACCGGCTGGCCTTCGCGGCCCCGCCCTCGGGGCAGTCGGTCTCCTTCACCAACTCGACCGTCACCGAGAGCCAGTGGCGCGACTGGGCCGGCCGGCCGGGGGTGGCGAGCGCGGAGCCGCTCGGCATCCGCACCCTCAACGCCACCGCCGGCGACCGCACGGCCGCGCTCTCCGCCTTCGGTACGGAGCCCGGCACGGCCCTCGCGCCGGAGAGCGGCAAGCTCGGCCCGGGCAGGGCGGTGCTCTCGGAGTCGGCGGCCGAGGAGCTGGACGTCACGGTGGGCGACGCCGTGGACCTCGGCCCCGTGAACGCCACGGTGGCCGCGGTCTCCGGCGACGCCTCGTACAGCCACACGCCCGTCGTGTGGACCTCCCTGGACGACTGGCAGAAGCTCGGCCACAGCGGTGCGACGGCGCAGCAGCAGGCCACGGTGATCGCGCTCAGCGGCTCCGGCGTGGACTGGACGGGCGGGGACGCGGCCGCGAGGACCTCGTCGAAGACGCCCGACGAGGCGCTCACCGCCATAGGGTCCTACCAGGCCGAGAACGGCTCGCTGCAGATGATGCGCGGCTTTCTCTTCGCCATCTCCGCGCTGGTCATAGGGGCCTTCTTCACCGTCTGGACGATCCAGCGCAGCGGTGACGTGGCCGTCCTCAAGGCGCTGGGCGCCTCCACCCCGTACCTCCTGCGGGACGCGCTCGGCCAGGCCGTGGTCATGCTCGGCATCGGCACCCTGACCGGCACCGCCCTCGCCTCCGGCATCGGCGCCCTGATCAGCGGCGGGGACGTGCCCTTCGTCCTCCAGCCGATGACCGTGCTGGGCCCGGCCGCCGTGATCATCGTGCTCGGTGTGCTCGGCGCGGCGCTGTCCATCCGGCGGATCACCGCCGTCGACCCCCTGACCGCCCTCGGGAGCGCGCGGTGACCACGAACAACCTCGTCCTCGACGACGTGACCCTGACCTACCCCGACGGCGACGGGCGCCTCACCGCCCTCGACGCGGTCTCCCTGGACGTCCCCGCGGGCTCGCTGACCGCCGTCGTCGGCCCCTCGGGCTCCGGCAAGTCCAGCCTCCTCGCGGTGGCCGCGACGCTGGTGACCCCGGACAGCGGGCGGGTGGTGGTGGCGGGCGTCGACGTCGGCACGCTGACCCGGGCGGCCAAGGCGGAGCTGCGGCGGGAGAAGATCGGCATCGTCTTCCAGCAGCCCAATCTGCTGCCCTCCCTCAACGCGCTGGAGCAGCTGGAGGTGATGGCCCACCTGTCCGGCGGGACGTCCCGGGCGGTGCGGGAGCGGGCCATGGGCCTCCTCGACGCCGTCGGCCTCGCCGACCAGGCCCACAAGCGCCCGCACCAGCTCTCCGGCGGTCAGCGCCAGCGGGTGAACATCGCGCGGGCCCTGATGAACCAGCCCTCGGTCCTCCTGGTGGACGAGCCGACCAGCGCGCTGGACCACGAGCGGGGCGCGGCGGTCATGGAACTGCTCGCCGGCCTCACCCGGGAACGCGGCACGGCGACCGTCCTGGTCACCCACGACCGCACCCATCTGGGGCGGGCGGACCGGACGGTGACCGTGCGGGACGGGCGTCTGACGGAGGACGTGGCGGTCTGACGGCGGTGGGGCGGCCACGGCGAAGGGGCGTCCGGAACCCTCTGGTTCCGGACGCCCCTTCGGCGTGTACGGGGCTCAGCCCTGCCCGTTGCCCGCCGTGTTCGCGAGCGCCGCCGAGAGTTCCTCGGCGACCTGCTGGAGGATCGGGACGATCTTCTCGGTCGCCGCCTCCGTCACCCGTCCCGCCGGCCCGGAGATCGAGATGGCCGCCGCGGTGGGGGAGTCGGGGACGGAGACCGCGAGGCAGCGGACCCCTATCTCCTGCTCGTTGTCGTCGACCGCGTACCCGGTCTCCCGGACCGCCGCGAGCGCGTCGAGGAAGCCCTCGGGCGTGGTGATGGTCTTCTCGGTGGCGGCCGGCATGCCGGTACGGGCGAGCAGCGCGCGCACCTCGTCCGCCGGGGTGTAGGCGAGCAGCGCCTTGCCCACGCCCGTGGAGTGCGGCAGCACCCGGCGTCCGACCTCGGTGAACATGCGCATCGAGTGCTTCGAGGGCACCTGGGCGACGTACACGATCTCGTCGCCGTCGAGCAGCGCCATGTTCGCCGTCTCGCCGGTCTCCTCGACCAGCCGCGCCAGGTAGGGGCGGGCCCAGGTGCCGAGCAGCCGGGAGGCCGACTCGCCGAGGCGGATCAGGCGGGGGCCGAGGGCGTACCGGCGGTTGGGCTGCTGGCGGACGTAACCGCAGGCCACGAGGGTGCGCATGAGGCGGTGGATGGTGGGCAGCGGCAGTCCGCTGCTGGCGGAGAGCTCACTCAGCCCGACTTCGCCGCCGGCGTCTGCCATCCGCTCCAGGAGGTCGAAGGCACGCTCGAGGGACTGGACGCCACCGCTCGCGGCGGCGGGCTTCGCGGCGTCGGTGGTGCTGGCGCTGGACGTCGGCACGGCAACGGTCCTTTCGGGGCAGGCGGGCAAGGCAGCAGCCTACCGGGCGGGCGGCCCGGGCACACGGCCCGGTTCCGGCGTCCGCGCCGGTCAGAGGGGTGTTTGTCCGGTGTCGGGCGCCGCCCGGAGGGGTCCGGGTCCACCCCGCATGTGCGGAGCTACGTTCTACTGTACGAAATTTCCATTCCACTTCATGGAAACGTCCAAGGTGGGTTCGGGGGCGGCCCATGCTGGAAGTGTGCCCTTGACGACATGTCGTCTCGCGTGAAGACTCCTTCAACAGTTCGTTGAATTTCGTGGAAGAAGGGGTACGGGTGGACGTCAACCTGGTCCTGCGCTCGACGCGCGTCATCACTCCCGAGGGGACCCGCGCGGCGTCGATCGCCGTCGCCGGCGGGACGATCGCGGCCGTGCTGCCGTACGACGCCGAGGTACCGGCCGGCGCCCGGCTCGAGGACGTCGGCGACGACGTCGTCCTGCCCGGACTCGTCGACACCCACGTGCACGTGAACGACCCCGGCCGCACCGAGTGGGAGGGCTTCTGGACCGCCACCCGCGCCGCGGCCGCCGGCGGCATCACCACGCTGCTCGACATGCCGCTCAACTCGCTGCCGCCCACCACCACCGTCGAGCACCTGCGCGTCAAGCAGGACGTCGCCCGAAGCAAGGCTCACATCGACGTCGGCTTCTGGGGCGGCGCGCTCCCCGACAACGTCAAGGACCTGCGCCCCCTGCACGACGCGGGCGTCTTCGGCTTCAAGTGCTTCCTCTCGCCCTCCGGCGTCGACGAGTTCCCGCAGCTCGACCAGGACCAGCTGGCCGCCTCGCTCGCCGAGATCGCCGGCTTCGACGGACTGATGATCGTCCACGCCGAGGACCCGCACGAGCTGGCCGCCGCGCCCCAGAAGTCCGGTGAGAAGTACGCCGACTTCCTCGCCTCCCGGCCGCGCGTCGCGGAGAACACCGCGATCGAGAACCTGATCAACCAGGCCCGTCGCCTCGGCGCCCGCGTGCACGTCCTGCACCTGTCCTCCTCCGACGCGCTGCCGCTGATCGCCGCCGCCAAGGCCGAGGGCGTACGCGTCACCGTCGAGTCCTGCCCGCACTTCCTCACCCTCACCGCCGAGGAGGTCCCGGACGGCGCCACCGAGTTCAAGTGCTGCCCGCCGATCCGCGAGGAGGCCAACCAGGACCTGCTCTGGCAGGGCCTCGCCGACGGCACCATCGACTGCATCGTCTCGGACCACTCGCCGTCCACCGCCGACCTCAAGACCCCCGACTTCGCCTCCGCCTGGGGCGGAATCTCCTCCCTCCAGCTCGGCCTGCCGGCCATCTGGACCGAGGCGCGCCGCCGCGGCCACGACCTGACCGACGTCGCCCGCTGGATGTCCGAGGGACCGGCCCGGCTCGCCGGCCTCAGCCGGAAGGGCGCCATCGAGGCCGGCCGCGACGCCGACTTCGCCGTGGTCGACCCGGACGCCACCTTCACCGTCGACCCGGCGGAGCTCCAGCACCGCAACCGGGTCACCGCCTACGCGGGCCGCACCCTGTACGGCGTCGTCACCTCCACCTGGCTGCGCGGAGAGCGGATCGCCGACCGCGGCACCCTCGCCGAGCCCTCCGGCCGCCTCCTCGAAAGGAACAACTGACGTGTCGTCCATACCCAGCTTCACCGGTGACGCGAGCCCCTACGGCGGCGGCGACCCGTACGCCGACTACCGCACGGCGGACTTCCCCTTCACCCAGTACGCCGACCTCGCCGACCGCCGCCTCGGCGCGGGCGTGATCGCGGCCAACGACGAGTTCTTCGCCGAGCGCGAGAACCTGCTCAAGCCCGAGGCCGCCGAGTTCGACCCCGAGCACTTCGGCCACAAGGGCAAGATCATGGACGGCTGGGAGACCCGCCGCCGCCGCGGTGTCTCCGCCGAGGTCCCGCACCCCACCGAGGACGACCACGACTGGGCGCTCGTACGCCTCGGCGCCCCCGGCGTGATCCGCGGCATCGTCGTCGACACCGCCCACTTCCGCGGCAACTACCCGCAGGCCGTCTCCGTCGAGGCCACCTCCGTCGCCGGCTCGCCCTCGCCCGAGGAGCTGCTCGCCGAGGACGTGAAGTGGACGACGCTCGTCCCGCGCACCGCCATCGGCGGCCACGCCGCCAACGGCTTCGCCGTCGACGTCGAGCAGCGCTTCACCCACCTGCGGGTCAACCAGCACCCCGACGGCGGCATCGCCCGCCTGCGCGTGTACGGCGAGGTCGCCCCCGACCCGAAGTGGCTCGGCGTGCTCGGCACCTTCGACCTCGCGGCCCTGGAGAACGGCGGCCAGGTCGAGGACGCCTCCGACCGCTTCTACTCCCCGGCCACCAACACCATCCAGCCCGGCCGCTCGCGCAAGATGGACGACGGCTGGGAGACCCGCCGCCGCCGCGACAAGGGCAACGACTGGATCCGCTACAGCCTCGCCGCCGAGTCCGAGATCCGCGCCGTCGAGATCGACACCGCGTACCTCAAGGGCAACAGCGCCGGCTGGGCCGCGCTCTCCGTCGCCGCCGAGGGCTCCGAGGAGTGGACCGAGATCCTGCCCCGGACCCGCCTCCAGCCCGACACCAACCACCGCTTCGTGCTCGACACGCCGGCGGTCGGCTCCCGGGTGCGGATCGACATCTTCCCGGACGGCGGCATCTCGCGCCTCCGTCTCTTCGGCTCGCTCACCGAGGCGGGCACGGCGCGGCTGACCGCGCGCCACCAGGAACTGGGCGGCTGACGCCACCCGGACACCACGAACTGGGCGGGCACGACACCCCGCCCGGCACCCGAGGGCGCACCGACCGACAGCAACGGTGCGCCCTCGCCCCCTTCTCCCGCTCCGGGACCGTTCGAGCTCTGCGGGGTGCCGCTAGGCCGCGTGCCCCCCGTCCACCGAGAACTCGGCGCCCGTCACGTACGCCGCTTCCGGGCCGGCCAGGAAGGCGACCATCGAGGCGACCTCCTCGACGGTGCCGTAGCGGCCGAGGGCCGTCATCTCGGCCTGGCCCTGCGCGTACGGGCCGTCGGCCGGGTTCATGTCGGTGTCCGTGGGGCCGGGGTGGACGAGGTTCGCGGTGATGCCGCGGCCGCCCAGCTCCCGGGCCAGCGCCTTCGTCAGGCCGATCAGCGCCGTCTTGCTCATCGCGTACAGCGTGCCGCCGGGCCCGGGGACGCGCTGCGTCATGCACGTGCCGATGGTGACGATCCGCCCGCCGGGCGCCAACAGCGCCGCGGCCGCCTGCGAGGCCAGGAAGGCGGCACGGACGTTCACCGCGAGGACCCGGTCCACATCGGCCAGGGTCAGCGACTCCAGCGGACCGACGACCCCGACCCCGGCGTTGTTGACGAGCACGTCGAGCCGCCCGAGGGCGTCCGCCGCCCACTCCACCGCACCCGCCGCGTCCCCCGCGCTCCCGGCGTCCGCCCGCAGCGCGAGCGCCTTGCGTCCCTCGGCCTCGATCCGCGCGGCGACCTCGCGGGCCCGCTCCTCGCTCTGGACGTAGGTGAAGGCCACGTCCGCGCCCTCCCGGGCCAGCCGGACGGCCGTCGCCGCGCCCACGCCCCTGCTGCCGCCGGTGACCAGGACCGCCTTGCCGCTCATGGTGGACATCTCGAACTCCTTCGAAGTAGCCATTTTCCGTTGCGAGTTCAATAAAACGCGAGGCGCGGACCCGGTGCTGGCGGGAATCGGACGGCAAGCCGCGACAGCGGCGACACCCACGGCGGCCCACCCGCCGCCAGCGATGAGTTCCCCCCGGCGGCGGGGTCGACAGGGGAGTTCGACCTCATCGACACCCTCCACCTGGCCGTCTTCCCGGCCGTCCTCGGCAAGGGCCGGCGCCTCTTCGCCGAGGGCGCCACCCCCAGCGCCTTCCGGCTCACCGACTCCCGCACCACGGCCGCCGGGGTCGTCATCCAGACGTACGCGCAGGCGGGGCGCCCCACGTTCGGCAGCTACTGAGCGGCCGGCCGCCGCCGAAAGGTGTAGCCACCACCGGCCCGCCCGGGTACGGTGGGCGTCCCGCGTGTGAGCCGCCGAAGTCTCCACCCCGTGCATCGAGTTGGAGCAGGCTCCGTGTCCTCGTTCGCCGTACCCGTGCCCCTCGGCGCTCCGCGCCGCGCCTGGCTCACCGACCTGCCGGTCCTCCTGGTCGCCGTCGTCTGGGGCGCCAGCTACCTCGCCGCCAAGGGCATCACCACCACCCACACCGTCGTCGCGGTGCTCGTCCTGCGCTTCGCGGTGGTGCTGCCCGTGCTCGTCGCCGCCGGATGGCGCCGCCTGCGGGCCCTGAGCGCCGCCCAGTGGCGCGGGGCGGCGACCCTCGGGCTGATCCTCTCGGGGATCTTCCTCCTGGAGACCTACGGAGTCGTCCACACCTCCGCCACCAACGCGGGCCTGATCATCAGCCTCACCATGATCCTCACCCCGCTGGCCGAAGCGGGCGTCAGCGGCACCAGGCCGCCCCGCGCCTTCCTCGCCGCCGCCGCGCTCTCCGTCGCGGGCGTCGTGCTGCTCACCCAGGGCGGCGGCTTCACCGCGCCCTCCCTCGGCGACCTGCTGATGCTGCTCGCCGCGGTGGCCCGGACCGTGCACGTCCTCGCGATGGCCCGCATCAAGGCCGTGCAGAGCGCCGACTCGCTCTCCCTGACCACGGTCCAGCTCGGCTCCGCCGTCGCCGTCTTCGCCGCCCTGGCCGCGCTCCCCGGCACCGGCGCCGCGCCGTGGACCGTCGCGCTCGGCTTCGGACCCCGCGAGTGGGCCGGACTGCTCTTCCTCTCCGTCCTGTGCACCCTCTTCGCCTTCTTCGTGCAGATGTGGGCGGTGCGCCGCACCTCCCCGTCCCGCGTCAGCCTGCTGCTCGGCACCGAGCCCCTGTGGGCCGCCGCCGCGGGCATCGCCCTGGCCGGTGACCGCCCCGGCGCCCTGGGCCTCGCGGGCGCCGTCCTCGTCCTCGCGGGCACCAGCTGGGGCCGCAAGGCCGCCGACCGGGACGCCGGCTAGCGGAGCCGGCCGCGTCAGGACTTCGGCACCCGGTCCGAGACGATCAGGACCACCAGCCCCAGGGCCGCGATCACGATGTTCGCGAACACCTCACGGCCCTGGAGGAACCCCACGTGGTCCGTCAGGAAGCGGGTCACCCCCATCAGCCGGAACCAGCCCCCCGTCAGCTCGCGGATCACCCCGCAGACACCGAAGACCAGCAACAGAAAACCCGTGACCTCGAGAAATCGCTTCATGGCCCGAGCATGATCCGCGGCCGGCCGGGCCCGCGTCGGCCGCCGGTATCCCCTCCGTACGACCGAAGTATCCGGTGGTGCGACTTTGGTATCCGACCCGCCGCTCGCACCGCGGGTCCCCGCCCCGGCTGCGTACATTTCCGGTATGACACGCACGGCACGCCCGGAGCGGCTCAGCTGGCTGCTCCCGTCCCACCTCGCCGAGGCCGCCGGGACCGAGCCGGCCGGCCGGCCGGGCCGGCCGCGGCGCACCGTACGGGACTGGGTCGTCGACACCACGCTGTTCCTCCTCGCCGCGTTCGTCGGGCTGCTCGCGGCCGAGACCAGCGCCAGGTACAGCAGCGAGGCCGTCGCCCTCACCGACCAGATCGTCGGCGGCCTCGCGGTCTGCTCGGTCTGGCTGCGCCGACGCCGGCCCGTCGCCCTCGCCGTCACCCTCTCCGTGGTCAGCGTCTTCGCCCCGACCGCCGCGGGCGCCGTCCTCGCGAGCCTGTTCAGCGTCGCCGTGCGCCGGCCCTTCCGCGAGATCGCCTGGATCGGCGCGCTCGCCATGGCCGCCTCCGTCGTCCAGGTCTTCGTCCGCCCCGACCCCACCCTCAACGCCGGCCTCAACGCGGCCCTCGGCGTCGCCCTGGTGCTCCTCGTCACCGCCTGGGGCATGCTCGTCCGCTCCCGCCGCCGGCTCGTCGAGGCGCTGCGCGACCGGGCCGAGCGCGCCGAGGCCGAGGCCGAACTCCGCGCCGAACAGGCCCAGCGGCTCGCCCGGGAGGCCATCGCCCGCGAGATGCACGACGTCCTCGCGCACCGGCTCACGCTGCTGAGCGTGCACGCCGGGGCCCTGGAGTTCCGCCCCGACGCCCCGCCCGAGCAGATCGCCCGCGCGGCCGGGGTGATCCGCGACAGCGCCCACGAGGCCCTCCAGGACCTGCGCGAGATCATCGGCGTGCTGCGCGCCCCGGGGGAGGAGGCCGCCGACCGGCCCCAGCCCACCCTCGCGACCCTCGACACCCTGGTCGCCGAGGTCCGCGAGGCCGGGATGGACGTCGTCTTCGACACCACCGTCACCGACCCCGGCTCCGTCCCCGCCTCCACCGGGCGCACGGTCTACCGCATCGCCCAGGAGGCCCTGACCAACGCCCGCAAGCACGCCCCCGGCACTGAGGTCACCCTCACCCTGCGCGGCCGCCCCGGCGAGGGACTGACCGTCGAGGTCCGCAACCCCCCGCCCACCGGGCCCGTCCCGGCCGTGCCCGGCTCCGGGCAGGGCCTCATCGGCCTCACCGAGCGCGCCACCCTCGCCGGTGGCCGGCTGGAGCACGGACCCGCCCCCGACGGCGGGTTCGCCCTGCGCGCATGGCTACCGTGGCCCGCATGACCATCCGGCTGCTCATCGTCGACGACGACCCCCTGGTCCGTGCGGGCCTCGCCCTGATGCTCGGCGGGGCCGAGGACATCGAGATCGTCGGCGAGGGCGCCGACGGAGCCGAGGTGCCCGCGCTCGTCGAGCGCCACGCCCCCGACGTCGTCCTCATGGACATCAGGATGCCGCGGGTGGACGGCCTCACCGCCACCGAGCGGCTGCGCGCCGGGTCCGGTGCCCCCGAGGTCGTCGTCCTCACCACCTTCCACGCCGACGAACAGGTGCTCCGCGCGCTGCGGGCCGGCGCCGCCGGATTCGTCCTCAAGGACACCCCGCCCGCGGAGATCGTCACCGCCGTCCGCCGGGTCGCCGCCGGCGACCCCGTGCTCTCGCCGGCCGTCACCCGCCAGCTGATGAGCCATGTCGCCGGCCGGCCGCAGGAACCGCCCCGCCGCGCCACCGCCACCGAACGCCTGGCCCTGCTCGCCGACCGGGAGAGGGAGGTCGCCGTCGCCGTCGGACAGGGCCGCTCCAACGCCGAGATCGCCACCGCCCTCTATATGAGCGTCCCCACCGTCAAGACCCACGTCTCGCGCATCCTGGCCAAACTCGGCCTCAACAACCGTGTCCAGATCGCGCTGCTCGTCCACGACGCCGGACTCGTCGATCTTCACGAAGGCGGGCACGACGCATAGGCTTGGCCGATGTCCGTCATCGATCTGGGGGAGTACGGCGCGGACTTCACCGCGAACCCGTACCCGTATTACGCCAAGCTCCGCGCGCAGGGCCCCGTCCACGAGGTCCTGACACCGGACGGCATGCCGGCCTGGCTGGTCGTCGGTTACGAGGAGGCCCGCGCCGCCCTCGCCGACCAGCGCCTGTCCAAGTCCTTCTCCGCCTTCGGCATGCCGCTCCCCGAGGAAGAGGTCGTCGGGCCCAATCTGCTCATCGTCGACCCGCCGGACCACACGCGGCTGCGCAAGCTCGTCGCGGGCGAGTTCACCGGCCGCCGCGTCGAGGCGCTGCGGCCGCGCATCCAGCAGCTCACCGACGAACTCCTCGACGCGATGGAGCCGGCCGGACGGGCCGACCTCGTCGACTCCTTCGCCTTCCCGCTGCCCATCACCGTCATCTGCGAGCTCCTCGGCGTCCCGGCGGCCGACCGCGACTCGTTCCGCGCCTGGTCCAACGAACTGGTCGCCCCGACCGGGGCGATGACCGACCGGGAGGCCGTCGAGGGCTTCGGGGGCTACCTCGACGAACTCATCGAGGACAAGCGGGCCGCGGGCCCTTCCGACGACCTGCTCTCCGCCCTCATCACCACCCGCGCCGAGGACGGCGACCGGCTGTCCCTCCCCGAACTGCGGGCCCTCGCCTACCTGCTGCTGATCGCGGGGCACGAGACGACGGTCAACCTCATCTCCAACACGGTCCGCGCCCTGTTGACCCACCCGGACCAACTCGCCGCCCTCCGCGCGGACCCCACCCTGCTCGACGCCACGATCGAGGAGGGCCTGCGCTACGACGGTCCGGTGGAGAACGCCACCCTGCGCTTCGCCCCGGAGGCCGTCACGATCGGCGGCACCGAGATCCCGGCCGGCGCGATCGTCCTCATCAGCCTCGCCGCCGGCGCCCACGACCCGGCCCGCTTCCCCGAGCCGGAACGCTTCGACATCCGCCGCGACCCGCGCGGCCACCTCGCCTTCGGCCACGGCATCCACTTCTGCCTGGGCGCCCCGCTCGCCCGCCTCGAAGGCAAGACGGCGATCCGGACACTCCTCGAACGCTTCCCCCGGCTCGAACTCGACCCCGACGCGGGCTCGCTGGAGTGGCTCCCCGGCATGCTCATCCGCGGCACCCGCCGCCTCCCGGTCGTCTGGTGACGCCCGTGGTCCTCGACCTCGCCACGGCCCGACCGCCCCGCGCCTAGGAGGCCCCCGCCCCCGCCACCTCCGCCAGGCGGACCACCCGCCGTTCCCGCCGTGACAGCGCGCACGCCTCCGCGACGCGGAGGGCGGCGAGGGCCTCGTGGCCGTCGCAGGGGTTGTCGCGTTCGCCGCGGACCAGGTGGACGAAGGCGTCCAGCTCGGCCTCGTACGCCGGCGCGAAGCGCTCCAGGAAGCCGCTCCACGGCTTGGCGGGCGGGCGGGGGCCCAGGGGTTCGACGGACTCGACCGGGGTGCGGTCGTCCCAGCCGACCGCGATCTGGTCGAGTTCGCCCGCCAGTTCCATGCGGACGTCGTATCCGGCACCGTTGCAGCGCGTGGCGGTCGCCGTGACCAGGGTGCCGTCGTCCAGGGTGAGCAGGGCGGCGGCCGTGTCCACGTCACCGGCCTCGCGGAAGACGGGCGGGCCCGCGTCCGAGCCGGTCGCGTACACCTCGACGACCTCGCGGCCGGTCACCCAGCGGACGATGTCGAAGTCGTGCACCAGGCAGTCCCGGAAGAGGCCGCCCGAGAGGGGAAGGTACGCGGCCGGCGGCGGGGCCGGGTCGGAGGTGGTCGCGCGGACGGTGTGCAGACGGCCGAGGCGGCCGTCCGCCACGGCCTCGCGCGCCGCCCGGTAGCCGGCGTCGAAGCGGCGCATGAAGCCCAGTTGGAGTTCCGTGCCCGCCTCCGACACCGCGCGCAGCGCGCTCAGCGTCCCGGGCACGTCCAGCGCGATCGGCTTCTCGCAGAAGGCCGGCAGGCCCGCCGCCGCGGCGCGCCCGATGAGCTCCGCGTGCGCGGCGGTCGCCGAGGCGATCACCACCGCGTCCAGCGCGTGCCCGAACAGCGCCTCGACCGTCGGCGCCGCCTCGGCCCCGAGCGCCCCCGCCACCCGCGCCGCCCGCACCGCGTCGGCGTCCGCGAGGACCAGCGCCTCGACCTCCGGATGCCGGGCCAGCACCCCCGCGTGGAACGCCCCGATCCGACCCGTGCCGACCAGTCCGATACGCATGGCCCCAAGGTGGTGCGGAACGGACCCGCTGTCAAGGAAATGTCAGGACAACAGGACGCCACGCCTTCCCGCGGCCGTGGCCCGGGGCTACGCTCCCGGACGTGCTTCCCCAGCCGCCGCCCTCACCGTCTGCCACGCCAGCCCCGCCCTCCCCGCTCGTCCCGGAGCTCTCCGTGGACCGTTCCAGCCCGGTGCCGCTCTACTTCCAGCTCGCCCAGCGGCTCCAGGCGGCGATCGAGGGCGGCGCGCTGACCCCGGGCACCCTGCTCGGCAACGAGATCGACCTGGCCGGCAGTCTCGGGCTGTCCCGGCCCACCGTCCGCCAGGCCATCCAGTCGCTCGTCGACAAGGGCCTCCTGGTGCGCCGCAGGGGAGTGGGGACCCAGGTGGTGCACTCCACCGTCCGCCGCCCGCTGGAGCTCAGCAGCCTCTACGACGACCTGGAGGCGTCCGGGCAGCAGCCCGCCACCCGCGTCCTGACCGACCGGCTCGAAGCGGCGGGCCCCGAGGTCGCCGCGGCGCTCGGGCTGCCCGAGGGCACGCAGGTGCGCTATCTGGAGCGGCTGCGCACCGCGCACGGCGAGCCCCTCGCGTATCTGCGCAACCACCTCCCCGCGTCCCTGCTCGACCCCGGCGTCCCGCTGGAGGGCACCGGCCTCTACCGGCTGCTGCGCGCCGGCGGGCTCACCCTGCACAGCGCCCGCCAGGCCATCGGGGCGCGGGCCGCGGAGCCCGCCGAGGCGGAGCTGCTCGGCGAGCGCGCGGGCGCCCCGGTGCTCACGATGGAGCGCACCACGTTCGACGCGACGGGGCGTCCGGTGGAGTACGCGGCCCACCTCTACCGGGCCTCGCGTTACTCCTTCGAGTTCCAGTTGTTGACTCGCGGGTAGGCCCCCTGAGATCGGCGCGACCCCCATGACCGATACTGCAATGCACGCAGAAGGACACAAAGGAGGGCACGGCCTCGTGACCAGGGTTCCTAATGGAGGGGTACGCGCGGCCGTCGGCGCCGTGCTCGCGGTGGCGCTGACCGCCGCGCTCGCGGGATGCAGCAGCACCGGCGGCAAGCGCGCGGAGGACGCCCGCAAGGCGGCCGCGGCCCAGGGACGGGCAGCGGTGAACACCCCCCGCTGGACCTTCGCCATGGTCACCCACTCGGGCGACGGCGACACCTTCTGGGACATCGTCCAGAACGGCGCCAAGCAGGCCGCCGTCAAGGACAACATCAACTTCCTGTACGCCCACAGCGACGAGGCGCAGCAGCAGGCGCAGCTGATCGACTCGTACGTCGCCAAGGGCGTCGACGGCCTCATCGTCACCCTCGCCAAGCCGGACGCCATGAAGACGGCCGTGGAGAAGGCGGTGAAGGCCGGCATCCCGGTGATCACGGTGAACTCCGGCGCCGAGGCCTCCAAGGCCTTCGGCGCCCTCACCCACATCGGCCAGGACGAGACCGTCGCCGGCGAGGCCGTCGGCGACGAGCTGGACAAGCGCGGCCGCAAGAAGGCGCTGTGCGTCCTGCACGAGCAGGGCAACGTCGGCCACGAGCAGCGCTGCGCCGGCGCGAAGAAGACCTTCGGCGGCGATCTGCAGAACCTCTACGTCGACGGCACCAACATGCCCGACGTCCAGGCCTCCATCCTCGCCAAGCTCCAGTCCGACCCGTCCATCGACGCCGTCGTCACCCTCGGCGCGCCGTTCGCCGACGCCGCCGTCCAGGCGAAGCGGAGCGCGGGCAGCAAGGCCGAGGTCGACACCTTCGACCTCAACGCCAAGGTCGCCGACGCGCTCACCGCGGGCACCCTGGGCTTCGCCGTCGACCAGCAGCCCTACCTCCAGGGCTACGAGGCCGTCGACCTGCTCTGGCTCTACCGCTACAACGCCGACGTCCTCGGTGGCGGCAAGCCGGTCCTGACCGGCCCGCAGATCATCACCAAGGACCAGGCCGCGGCGCTGAAGGGCTACACCGAGCGGGGTACCCGATGAGTGCCGCCGCCCCGCCCCCGGCGCCCGCCGACGGCCTCGACCACGTCGACGAGCGACTGCTGCGCACCTCCCCTGCGAAGAAGCTGCTCGCCCGCCCCGAGCTCGGCTCGGTCGTCGGCGCGATCGCCGTCTTCGTCTTCTTCTCGATCGTCGCGGACAGCTTCCTGCGCGCCTCCAGCCTCGGCACCGTGCTGTACGCGGCCTCCACCATCGGCATCATGGCCGTGCCGGTGGCGCTGCTGATGATCGGCGGCGAGTTCGACCTCTCCGCCGGTGTGCTGGTGACCAGCTCCGCGCTGATCTCCTCGATGTTCAGCTACCAGATGACCGCGAACGTCTGGGTCGGCGTCGGCGTCTCGCTGCTCGTCACCCTCGCCATCGGCGTGTTCAACGGCTTCATGCTGACCCGCACCAAACTCCCGAGCTTCATCATCACGCTCGGCACCTTCCTCATGCTGACCGGCCTCAACCTCGGCTTCACCAAGCTGATCAGCGGCACGGTCTCCACCAAGTCGATCGCCGACATGGAGGGCTTCCCCTCCGCCAGGAAGCTCTTCGCCTCCACCTGGACCGTCGGCGGCGTCGAGCTCAAGGTCACCATCCTGTGGTGGATCGCCCTGGTCGCCGTCGCCACCTGGATCCTGCTGCGCACCCGCTTCGGCAACTGGATCTTCGCGGTCGGCGGCGGCGCCGACGCGGCCCGCGCGGTCGGCGTCCCGGTCTACAAGACCAAGATCGGCCTCTACATGGGCGTGGCCTTCTGCGCCTGGATCTCCGGCCAGCACCTGCTCTTCTCCTTCGACGTCGTCCAGTCGGGCGAAGGGGTCGGCAACGAGCTGATCTACATCATCGCGGCCGTCATCGGCGGCTGTCTGATCACCGGAGGCTACGGCTCCGCCATCGGCTCGGCGGTCGGCGCCTTCATCTTCGGCATGACCGGCAAGGGCATCGTGTACGCCGAGTGGAACCCCGACTGGTTCAAGTTCTTCCTGGGCGCCATGCTGCTGCTCGCGACCCTCCTGAACGCCTGGATCCGCAAGCGCGTGGAGGCCACCAAGTGACGACCGACTCCGCCGCCCTCGTCGAGCTCGACGACGTCAGCAAGTACTACGGCAACATCCGCGCCCTCGAAGGCGTCTCCCTGGAGGTCCGCGCGGGCGAGATCTCCTGCGTCCTCGGCGACAACGGCGCCGGCAAGTCCACCCTCATCAAGATCGTCGCCGGTCTGCACCGGCACGACGGCGGCACCTTCCGCATCGAGGGCGAGGACGTCGAGCTCGCCAACCCGCGCGACGCCCTGGACCGGGGCATCGCCACCGTCTACCAGGACCTCGCGGTCGTCCCGCTGATGCCGGTCTGGCGCAACTTCTTCCTCGGCTCCGAGCCCACGAAGGGCAAGGGCCCCTTCAAGCGCCTCGACGTCGAGCTGATGCGCGAGACGACCCGCACCGAGCTGCTGCGCATGGGCATCGACCTGCGGGACGTCGACCAGCCCATCGGCACCCTGTCCGGCGGTGAGCGGCAGTGCGTGGCCATCGCCCGCGCCGTCCACTTCGGCGCCAAGGTCCTCGTCCTCGACGAGCCGACCGCGGCGCTCGGCGTCAAGCAGTCCGGGGTGGTCCTGAAATACGTGGCCGCCGCACGTGACCAGGGCCTCGGCGTGGTCCTCATCACCCACAACCCGCACCACGCCTATCTCGTGGGTGATCGTTTCGTGCTCCTGAAGCGCGGTGTCATGGCGGGCAGCCACACCAAGGGCTCCATCACCCTCGACGAGTTGACCCGCCAGATGGCCGGCGGCAGCGAGCTGGAGGACCTGCGCCACGAGCTGGAACGCCCCTCGGGGCCGTCGGGGACGTCCTCCGCTTCGTAACGCGCCCCACACACCACAGCTGGCAGAATCGAGCCGATGAGTACCTACCGCGATCTCACCCACCGCGGCTCCGCCCGGGGCACCGTGCTGCGGACCGTCGGCACCCGGGAGCGGCGCTCGCACCTGACGGCGCCCCGGGTGCCGACCGTCGGCATCGACATCGGCGGTACGAAGGTGATGGCCGGCGTCGTCGACGCGGACGGCAACATCCTGGAGAAGGTCCGCACCGAGACCCCCGACAAGTCCAAGAGCCCCAAGGTCGTCGAGGACACCATCGTCGAGCTCGTCCTGGACCTCTCCGACCGGCACGACGTGCACGCCGTCGGCATCGGCGCGGCCGGCTGGGTCGACGCCGACCGGGCCAGGGTGCTCTTCGCCCCCCACCTCGCCTGGCGCAACGAGCCGCTGCGCGACGCCCTCCAGGACCGGCTCGCCGTCCCCGTCATGGTGGACAACGACGCCAACACCGCCGCCTGGGCCGAATGGCGCTTCGGCGCCGGCCGCGGCGAGGACCACCTCGTCATGATCACCCTCGGCACCGGCATCGGCGGCGCGATCCTGGAGGACGGCCAGGTCAAGCGCGGCAAGTACGGGGTGGCCGGCGAGTTCGGCCATATGCAGGTCGTCCCCGGCGGCCACCGCTGCCCCTGCGGCAACCGCGGCTGCTGGGAGCAGTACAGCTCGGGCAACGCCCTGGTCCGCGAGGCCCGTGAGCTGGCCGCCGCCGACTCCCCGGTCGCGTACAACATCATCGAGCGGGTCAAGGGCAACGTCCCCGACATCACCGGCCCCCTCATCACCGAGCTGGCCCGCGAGGGCGACGCCATGTGCGTCGAGCTGCTCCAGGACATCGGCCAGTGGCTCGGCGTCGGCATCGCCAACCTGGCCGCCGCCCTCGACCCCTCCTGCTTCGTCATCGGCGGAGGCGTCTCCGCCGCCGACGACCTGCTCATCGGCCCCGCCCGGGACGCCTTCCGGCGCCATCTCACCGGCCGCGGCTACCGCCCCGAGGCCCGGATCGCCCGCGCCCAGCTCGGCCCCGAGGCCGGCATGGTCGGCGCCGCCGACCTCGCCCGGCTCGTCGCCCGCCGCTTCCGCCGCGCCAACCGCCGCCGCGTCGAGCGCTACGAGCGCTACGGGCGCTACGCCCAGGCCCTGCGCAAGGTGCCCGCGACGGACCGGGACCCCCGCACCCCCCAGGACCCGCGTTCATGACCCTGCCCCACCCGCCGGCCCCCGGAGAAGGCAAGCTCCCCGAGGACCGGCGGCACATGCTGCGCCGTCGCTGGCTCACCGCCATCACCATCGTGCTGCTGGTCGGCATCCCCGCCGGCTACCTCGTCATCTCCGCCGGCCAGAGCCGCGACAGCGGCCGCGACAAGGAGCGCGAGTCCTCCGCCGTCGGCCTGCAGGACAACTGGCCCTCGCAGATGAAGCGCCGGATCTTCGAGATCCCGATCCCCACCGGCGCCTGGGACGTCAGCTACTACGAGACGAGCAACTGGAAGACCAGCCGTCTGTACGTGCAGTTCACGACCACCGCGAACGGACTCGACGGCTACCTCCGCGACAGCGGAACCAGCCGCGCCGCACTGGCCCCCGGCGTCACCGTGGGCGACCACGACGCCGGCATCGTCGGCTGGGACTTCGTCCCCGGGCAGGACTGGCACGGCACCACCGTCACCCGCGAGAAGCCGCGCCCGACCAGCGACATCACCGTCGATCTGACGGACCCGGCGTTCCCGCGCGTGTACGTGGTGTCGGCGACGTCTCCCTGACCGCGGGCGTGGCACGGCCCGCCGTCGGCGGGACGCCGCCGCCTTACGACAACACCATTGACCTGTGCCGCGGCCCGCCGCTTAGCTGCCCCCATGACCGACACCACCGAGCTCGCCTACCTTCCCGCCACCGAGGCCCTGCGCCGGTTCCGCGACCGCACGCTCTCGCCCGTCGAGCTGATGGGCGCCGTCGTCGCGCGCGCCGAGGCCGCGGAGCCGGTCGTCAACGCGCTGGCCGAGCGGACCTTCGACGAGGCGATGGCCGCCGCGCGGGAGGCCGAGGCGCGCTACGCCGGGAAGGGCGAGGCGCCGCGGCCCCTGGAGGGGCTGGCCGTCGCCACCAAGGAGGAGCAGCCGATAGCGGGACGCCTGGCCACCGACGGCTCCCTCGCCTTCAAGGACGAGGTCGCGGACGAGACCCACCCGGTCGTCGAACGGGTCCTCGCCGCCGGCGGAATCGTCCACTGCCGCACCACCACACCGGAGTTCAGCAGCGCGGCCTTCACCCGGTCGCGCCTGTGGGGCGTCACCCGCAACCCGTGGAACCCGGCCTACTCGCCGGGCGGCTCCTCGGGCGGCGCCGGAGCGGCCCTGGCGGCGGGGGAGACCACCCTCGCGACCGGCTCCGACATCGGCGGCTCGATCCGCCTTCCCGCCTCCTGTACCGGCACCGTCGGCTACAAGCCCCCGTACGGGCGGGTGCCGGCCATGGCCCCGTTCAACCTCGACACCTACTGCCACGACGGCCCGATGGCCCGCACGGTCGCCGACTGCGCGCTGCTGCAGAACGTCATCGCGGGACCGCATCCGCTCGACGCGGTCTCGCTGCGGCCCAAGCTGGTGCTGCCCGAGCGATTCGAGGGCGTCGCCGGGCTGCGGGTCGCGCTCTCGGTCGGACTCGGCGACTGGCCGGTGGACCCCGAGGTCGAGGCGAACACCCGGGCGGTCGCCGACGCGCTGCGCACGGCCGGAGCGCTCGTCGAGGAGGTGGCGGTCCCGATCACCCGGGCCCAGGTGCGCAAGGCCGCGATGATCCACTTCGGTTCGGTCTTCGGCCCCTACGTGGCCTCGGTCGCCGCCGAACACCGCGAGCTGCTCACCCCGTACGCCCTCGCCTTCGCCGAGGACACCGCGCGGTACGTCGCCGAACCGGGCAGCTTCCTGGCGGGCCTGGAGGTCGAGGCCGAGGTGCAGGCCACGCTCGGCGGCCTGCTCGACCGCCACGACGTGCTGCTCTGCCCGACCCTCGCCATCCCGGCCTTCGACGCCGACGACGACTACACCTCGACGGAGGTGGTCGTCGACGGCGTCACCCTCGACCACTACATGGACGCGTCGCTGACCACGGTCTTCAACATCGCGAGCCGCTGCCCGGTGCTCAGCGTGCCCTCCGGCTTCGCCTCCACCGGGGTGCCGACCGGGGTGCAGATCGTGGGACGCACCTACGACGACGTCACGGTGTTCCGCACCGCCGCCGCGATCGAGGCCGTCCGCCCGTGGGGCGCCGTCCCCGCGCTCTGACGGAACGGCGGCCTCCGGAAGGCCTGCGGCAGCTTCCCCGCCATGACCGCACCCGGACCCGCCGTCCGGCCCCCGGCCGCCGCCGCTCGCGCCGGTGCCGCGGGCGTCAGCCGATGAGCCAGGTGAGGAGCGCGGGGGTGGCGTCGAAGTGTCCGCCGTGGCCCGCGCCGGGCTGGCGGACCAGCGTCGCGGTGGGCATGCGGGCGGCGAGCCAGTCGCCGTGGGACGGGGGCACGAGGGTGTCGAGGCCGCCGTGCCACAGCCGGGCCGGGACCTCGACGGCGGCCGGGTCGAAGCCCCAGGGCGTACCGAAGAGCGCGACGACGTCGTCGACCCAGCCGTCGAGTCCCGGCCGGACCGCCTCGGCGAAGGCGGGTCCGAGCATCCCGCTGATCTCCGGACGGGCGAGGACGGCCTGTTCGACCTCGGGGAGGGGCGGCAGCCCGGCGGTGCCGACGTGCCCGAGGTGCT
This sequence comes from Streptomyces sp. NPDC020422, assembly GCF_044386705.1. NCBI lineage: Bacteria > Bacillati > Actinomycetota > Actinomycetes > Kitasatosporales > Streptomycetaceae > Streptomyces > Streptomyces sp. NPDC020422. The sequence goes on from NZ_JBIRVJ010000007.1 coordinate 131,511, forward strand.
CCAGGACCGCCTCCCGGCCGGTCAGCGCGGCGGCTGCGCTGCGGCGGTTGCCCTCGTCCATCCCGGCGGTCCAGTCGAGCCCCCGGGCGTCCCGCGGGGCCAGGCTCGCCAGCGTCCCGACCCGGGTGGCGCGGTCGGGATGGCGGGCGGCGAAGGCCAGCGCGTGCGGGCCGCCGCCGGACACCCCGAACACGGGAAAGCGGTCGAGGCCGAGTGCGTCGGCGACGGCGGCCACGTCATCGGCCGCGTCGACGACCCGCCGGCCCGGCCGGGGGCTGGAACGGCCGAACCCCGGGCGGTCGTAGGTGATCAGCCGGATGCCGAGCTCGTGGAACAGCCCCTCGTCCGGGTAGCGGGCCAGCCGGCTCATGGGACTGCCGTGCAGAGAGACGACGGGCACCCCCGACGGCACGCCCCACTCCTCCACGGCCAGGGTCCGGCCGTCACCGGTGATCACTTCACGCATGCCGCCCACGCTATCGAACGCGCCTGCGAGGCATGCCTCCTGGAGCACCACGGGGACCGCGGAGGCGCTAGGTTCGACCCGGCGCGGCGCCGCTTCGTGAGAGATGAGAGGGTCAAGCGGGTGAGTGAGACACCGACGAACACCCTGCAATACCGATCCGACGGGCGAGAAGACGCCCCCGTCCTGGTCCTGGGGCCCTCCCTCGGCACCACCTGGCACATGTGGGACCGCCAGATACCCGAACTCACCCGCGAATGGCGGGTCGTCCGCTTCGACCTGCCGGGACACGGCGGCGCGCCCGCCCAGCCCGCCGACTCGGTCGCCGAGCTCGGGGACCGGCTGCTCGCCACCCTCGACGAGCTCGGCATCCAGCGCTTCGGCTACGCCGGCTGTGCGCTCGGCGGGGCCGTCGGGCTCGACCTGGCGCTGCGGGCCCCGCACCGGGTGGCCTCGCTCGCGCTGGTCGCCACCTCGCCCCGCTTCGGCACTCCCGACGAGTTCCGCCAGCGCGGGGTGATCGTGCGGACCAACGGCCTGGAGCCGATCGCCCGCACCGCCCCCGAGCAGTGGTTCACCCCCGCCTTCGCCGCCGCCCAGCCCGCCATCGTCGACTGGGCCGTGCAGATGGTCCGCACCACCGACCCCGGCTGCTACATCGCCGCCTGCGAGGCCCTCGCCGTCTTCGACACCCGCGAGGCGCTGGGCCGCATCGGCATCCCCGTGCTCGTGCTCGTCGGCGCCGAGGACCAGGTCACCGGGCCCGCCGAGGCCCGCACCCTCGTCGCCGGGATCCCCGACGCGCCGCTCGCGGTCGTTCCCGGCGCCTCCCACCTCGCGCCCGTCGAACAGCCGGCCGCCGTCACCGAACTGCTCGTCGGGCACTTCGCCGGCCTCGCCCACGACACCGGCGCCCTGACCGCACCGCCGATGCCGCCGGTGGCCGCCCCCGTCGCGCCCGCGGCGGAGAGCGCCCCCGCCGACGCCGACGAGGCCGAGGAGGCGCCCCGGCCCGACCCGTACGAGAACGGGCTGAAGCTGCGCCGGGAGATCCTCGGCGACGCCCATGTGGACGAGGCCCTGGCCGACGAGTTCGGCACCGACTTCCAGGGCCTGGTCACCCGCTTCGCCTGGGGCGAGGTGTGGGGCCGCGACGGGCTCGACCGGCGCACCCGCAGCGCCGTCACCCTCGCCGCGCTGATCACCGGCGGCCACCACGAGGCCCTCGCCGACCACACCCGGGCCGCGCTGCGCAACGGCCTCACCCCCGACGAGATCCGCGAGGTGCTGCTGCAGACCGCGGTCTACTGCGGGCTTCCGGCCGCCGAGAGCGCCCTGAAGGTCGTCGCGCGGGTCGTGCGGGAGGACACCACGCCGCGGGCCTGACCCGCCTAGGGTGGGGGCGTGAAGCTGACGAAGAACACGCACGCCTGTGTCCGCCTGGAGAAGGACGGGCGGTCGCTCGTCATCGACCCCGGCATGTTCACCGAGCAGGACGCCGCGCTCGGCGCGGACGTCCTGCTCGTCACCCACGAGCACCCCGACCACTTCGACGAGGGGCGGCTGCGGGCCGCCCTGGAGGCGAACCCGGCCGCCGAGCTGTGGACCCTGCGGAGCGTCGCCGAGCAGCTGGCGGCGGCGTTCCCCGGGCGGGTGCACACCGTCGGCGGCGGCGACACCTTCACCGCCGCCGGCTTCGACGTCCAGGTCCACGGCGAGCTGCACGCCGTCATCCACCCCGACATCCCGCGGATCACCAACGTCGGCTATCTGGTCGACGGCTCCGTCTTCCACCCCGGCGACGCGCTCACCGTCCCCGACCACCCGGTGGAGACCCTGCTGCTGCCGGTGATGGCGCCGTGGAACAAGATCTCCGAGGTCATCGACTACGTACGGGAGGTCAAGCCCGTCCGCGCCTACGACGTCCACGACGCCCTGCTCACCGACCTCGCCCGGCCCATCTACGACCGCCAGATCGGGCAGCTCGGCGGCACCGATCACGGGCGGCTCGCCCCGGGGGCCTCGGCCGAGCTGTGAGCCGGATCCCGGTGGGTGTCGGAGGGCGGGGCTAGGCTTGCGCTCATGCGCATCGCCACCTGGAACGTCAATTCGATCACGGCCCGACTGCCCCGGCTCCTGGCCTGGCTGGAGAGCACCGGCACCGACGTGCTGTGCATCCAGGAGACCAAGTGCACCGCCGAGCAGTTCCCCACCGAGGAGCTGCGCGCGCTGGGGTACGAGTCGGTGGTCAACGCCACCGGCCGCTGGAACGGGGTCGCCCTGGTCTCCCGGGTGGGCCTGGAGGACGTGGTCGTCGGCCTGCCCGGCGGCCCCGACTACGAGGGCGTCCAGGAGCCGCGGGCCGTCTCCGCCACCTGCGGCGGCGTCCGTGTCTGGTCGGTGTACGTGCCGAACGGACGCGAGGTCGCCCACGAGCACTACGCGTACAAGCTGCGCTGGCTGGAGGCGCTGAAGGCCGCCGTCGCCGACGACGCGGCGGGCGAGCGGCCCTTCGCGGTGCTCGGCGACTACAACATCGCCCCGACCGACGACGACGTCTGGGACATCACCCTCTTCGAGGGCGCCACCCACGTCACCGAGCCGGAGCGCGCCGCGCTCGCCGGCCTGCGCGAGACCGGGCTCGGCGACATCGTGCCCCGCCCGCTGAAGTACGCCCACCCGTACACGTACTGGGACTACCGCCAGCTGTGCTTCCCCAAGAACAAGGGCATGCGCATCGACCTGGTCTACGGCAACAAGCCCTTCGCCGACGCCGTCAAGGACAGCTACGTGGACCGCGAGGAGCGCAAGGGCAAGGGCGCCTCCGATCACGCTCCGGTGGTCGTCGACCTCGACGTGTGATGATCTCCGCGCGCCGGGTGGTGCCCCGGGAGGGTCCGGTGCGAGGCTGTTCGGATGAACATTCCTTTCCTGGACAACTGGCGCAAGAAGCATGATCCGGGGCGTTCCCCTCTGGTCTCGGCCTTCGACCGGGACCCGGAGGGGGCCGCCGAACTGCTCGCCGAATGCGAGCTGCTGCGCGCCCGTGCCCAGGAGGCGGGCGTGGTGCTCGACGACACCGCCCGGTCCCTCGCGGCGCTCGACCAGCTGCCGCCGCGCTGGCGGGACGACCCCGAGGAGCTGCCCTGGGTCGGCAACGACGCGGGGCTCTACCTCGGCACGGTCATCGTGCGCACCGTGCCCAGGGCGAGCTGGCGGCTGCGCCCGGACGGGCAGCCGGTGGTGCGGCTGCCGTCGGGCCGCGAGGTCAACGTGGTCGAGGCCGGACTCGACTGGGCCGCGACCGGAGCACCCGAGCTCTCCCAGGTGTACGCGGAATCGGCGGAGTACTGATTATCTCGCTTATCCCGCTTTCATGCGTGTCGGCGGGGAAGTCCCTTTTCGAGCTGGATAGTTTGCGCTGACCTCGACACCAGCCGAAAGACACAGGGGCAGGGGAGCGCATGGCCGTCGATGATCCGTTGATCGAACTGCGTGGCGTCAACAAGCACTACGGCACCCTGCACGTCCTGCAGTCCATCGACCTCACCGTCGGCCGCGGCGAGGTGGTCGTCGTCATCGGCCCGTCCGGCTCCGGCAAGTCCACGCTCTGCCGGGCGATGAACCGCCTGGAGACCATCGAGTCCGGCCAGATCCTCATCGAGGGGCAGCCGTTGCCCGAGGAGGGCAAGGCCCTCGCCCGGCTGCGCGCCGAGGTCGGCATGGTCTTCCAGTCCTTCAACCTCTTCGCCCACAAGACCGTCCTCGCCAACGTCTCCCTGGCCCAGGTCAAGGTCCGCAAGCGCAAGCGCGAGGAGGCGGACCGGCGTTCGCGCGAACTCCTCGAACGGGTCGGACTCGCCGCGCACGCGGACAAGTTCCCCGCCCAGCTCTCCGGCGGCCAGCAGCAGCGCGTCGCCATCGCCCGTGCCCTCGCCATGGACCCCAAGGCGCTGCTCTTCGACGAGCCGACCTCGGCCCTCGACCCGGAGATGATCAACGAGGTCCTGGAGGTCATGCAGCAGCTGGCCCGGGACGGCATGACCATGGTCGTGGTCACCCACGAGATGGGCTTCGCCCGCTCGGCGGCCAACCGCGTGGTCTTCATGGCCGACGGCCGGGTCGTCGAGGACCGCGCCCCGGAGGACTTCTTCACCGCCCCGCGCAGCGAGCGCGCCAAGGACTTCCTGTCCAAGATCCTCAAGCACTGACCGGACCGGGAGCCATGCAGCGTACGAAACGAACCCTCGCCGCGCTCGCCCTGCTGCTCGCCGCCGCGCTCGGCGGCACGGCCGGCTGCGGCAAGGAGGGCAGCCCGCCGGTCAAGGGCCCGAAGCCCGGCCAACTCCCCGTCTACCAGGTCCAGTCGGGCTTCAGCCTGCCCGACTCCCCGACCTGGAACCGGGCGAGGAAACGCGGCCACCTGGTGGTCGGCGCCAAGGAGGACCAGCCCTACATGGGCGAGAAGGACCCGGCGACCGGCGCCTACTCGGGCTTCGACATCGAGATCGCCCGCATGATGGCGGCCTCGCTCGGCTTCGACCCGGCCGGCATCCGCTTCCGCACGATCTCCTCCGCCAACCGCGAGACGGCCCTGCAGAACGGCCAGATCGACTACTACGTCGGCACCTACACCATCAACGCCAACCGCAAGAAGCTCGTAGGCTTCGCCGGCCCCTACTACCTGGCCGGCCAGTCCCTGCTCGTCCGCACCGACGAGAACGACATCCACGGGCCGCAGGACCTCGACGGCAAGCGGGTCTGCTCGGCCGCCGGATCCACCCCGTACCAGCGGATCCAGAAGGACTACCCGAAGGCCGAACTCGTCGCGTACGACAGCTACTCGGTCTGCGTCGACAACCTGCTCACCTACCAGGTCGACGCGGTGACCACCGACAACACGATCCTCATGGGCTACGCGGCCAAGGTCCCCGACGAACTCAAGGTCGTCGGGAAGCCGTTCTCGAAGGAGCCGTACGGCATCGGCGTCCCGCACGACGACGACGCGCTGCGCTTCGCCCTCGACGACGCCGTCGCGGCGCACGAGAAGAACGGCGACTGGAAGAAGGCCTACGACGTGACCCTCGGCCTCTCCGGGGTGCCCGCCCCGACGCCGCCCGCCATCGACCGCTACCCGGCCGGCTGAGGAAGGAGCACCGCCGTCCCATGGACGTCCTGACAGAGAACTTCTCGCTCTACGGCGAGGGCTTCCTCGGCACCGTCGAGCTCACCTTCTACGCCTCGATCCTGGCCCTCGCCCTCGGTTTCCTCATGGCCTCCTTCCGGGTCGCGCCCGTGGGATCGTTCCGGGTCTTCGGCACCGTCTGGGTCACGGTCCTGCGCAACACCCCGCTCACCCTGCTGTTCTTCGCGGTGATGCTGGGACTGCCCCGGTTCGGCATCGTGCTGCCCTTCAAGCTGTTCGCGATCCTCGCCCTCGGCTGCTACACCTCGGCCTTCGTCTGCGAGGCGCTGCGCTCCGGCATCAACACCGTGCCCCTCGGGCAGGGCGAGGCCGCCCGCAGCCTCGGCATGACCTTCGGACAGACCCTGGGCAACGTCGTCCTGCCGCAGGCCTTCCGCTCGGTCATCCCGCCGATCGGCTCCACCCTCATCGCCCTCGCCAAGAACTCGGCGATCGCCGGGGCGTTCAGCGTCACCGAACTCCTCGGCACCTACAAGACCCTGAGCGAGCTCGGCTACGACATCGTCTGGACCTTCGTCTGGATCGCCGTCGGCTACCTCATCATCACCCTCGCCATCAGCGCGCTCTTCCACTACCTGGAGAAGCGCTGGGGAGTCGCCCGATGACCACCGCCCCGACAGCCGCCTCCACCGCGCTCTACGACATCCCGGGCCCGCGCACCCGCAGGCGCCACCTGGTCTACGGTCTGCTCTCGACCGTCGTCATCCTGGGCCTCGCCGCCTGGATCCTCTATCTCCTGTTCGACACCGACCAGTTCACCGCCACCAAGTGGTCGCCCTTCGTGTACAAGGGCATCCAGGAGATGCTGCTGCGCGGACTCGGCAACACCCTCAAGGCCTTCGCGTACGCCTCGGTGCTCTCCCTCGCGCTGGGCGCCGTGCTGGCCACCGGCCGGCTCTCCGAGCACCGGGTCCTGCGCTGGACGGCCACGCTCCTGGTGGAGTTCTTCCGGGCCATGCCGGTGCTCGTGATGATCTTCTTCATCTTCGTCGCGCTCAAGGTCCAGCCGCTGCCCGCGCTGGTGGCCGGGCTCACCCTGTACAACGGCTCGGTGCTCGCCGAGGTCTTCCGCACCGGAATCCACGCGGTGGCCCGGGGGCAGGGGGAGGCGGCGTACGCGCTCGGCATGCGCAAGACCCAGGTGATGACCTACGTCCTGGTGCCGCAGGCGGTCCGTGCCATGCTGCCCGCCATCATCAGCCAGCTGGTGGTGGCGCTGAAGGACACCTCGCTCGGCTTCCTCATCACCTACGAGGAGTTCCTGCACGCCGGCAAGCTGATCGCCTCCAACCTCGACTACGACCTGCCGTTCATCCCCGTGGTGATGGTGATCTCCCCGATCTACATCGGGCTCTGCATGCTGCTCTCCTGGTTCGCCGGCTGGGTGGCCAGGCGGGAGCGCCGCAGTCCCCGGACCAAGGCCGTGGACGTCGCCCCCGCCGAGGCCCCCACGCTGCTGCCGGGCCGCGAGTAGCCCGCCCCGCACGGGCACCACCCGCCCGGCAGCAGCCGGTGATCACTCCGCCCGAAGCGGCACCGACACGTAGGACGGGTCGGCCGCGGGGGAGGAGAAGGTCAGCTGCGCGCCGGTCGGGTTGTGCTCGATGTAGAGCGGGTCGACCGTGTCGACGACCAGGGCGAGCCGGTGCCCGGCGGGCACGTCGTACGCCGTGGAGAACAGGTCCAGGTCGACGGCGAACGGCTTGCCCGGGGTCCGCTCGTGGAAGGTGTAGGGGGCGTGGGTCACCAGCTTGCCGAGACCGAGCGGGCCCACGTCGTAGAGGTACGCGACGAAGGTGCCGCTCTCGGCGGTCGGGGTGAGCGTGGTGTGCAGCCGGGCCGTGCCGCGCACCCGCTGCGGGGTGTCGTACCGCTCGGTCTGCCACACGCCGGCGAAGGCGCGGGGGAGCAGCGGGATCGAGGCGACGGGCGGGGCCTGGAAGAACTGGTCCAGCAGGTTGGAGAGCATCACGACGCCGCCGTCGGCACCGGAGTCGACGTTGGCCCACAGGTGCTCGGAGCCGCCGAGGGCGAACTTCCGCCGGTCGGCGTTGACCGACTTCCAGTCCGCGTAGCCCTCGTAGCCGGCGTCGGAGCGCGGCTTGAGCTGGACCGGCTGCTCGCGGTCGACGCCGTTGTCGGCGCCCTTGAGGTAGTGGTCGAACCAGCGGTGGGCGTTGGTCCAGGTGTCGTTGGGCAGTCCGAGCAGACCGGTGGCCTCCGCGGTGGCGTGGTCGCCGGGGCGGAACTCGAGCCGCTTGGGGCCGCTGAGCTTCTCGTAGAAGCTCGCGAACTGGTTGGGCGGGAAGATGGTGTCGCCCCAGGCGTTGCCGAGCATGATCGCCGGGTGGTTGGCGTTGATCGCGTCGAGGTAGGTGGCGGCGGAGCGCTTGCGCCCCCAGGCGATCATCTCGTCCTCCTTGTCCAGCCGGGAGGAGAGGAAGTCGCTCAGGATCCCTCGGAGTTCGGGGCCGGGGCGGCCGGTGAGGTATCCGGCCCCGCCGAGCAGGGCGGCCGCCTGGAGGTGCTGGGTGCGGCCGCTGTAGATGGAGTCGATGAGGTCGGCCCAGCCGCTGAGCGCGGCGACGGCCTTGATCCGCTTGTCGTGCGCGGCGGCCAGCAGACTGATGCCGGCGCCGTAGGAGACGCCGGCCATGCCCACCTTGGCGGGGTCGGACGGGGTGTTGGCGAGCGCCCAGTCGATGACCAGGGAGGCGTCCGCGATGTCCTCGGGGCCCGCGGTCTCGATCTCCCCGCCGGACTGCCAGAAGCCGCGGGAGTTGTAACTCACCACGACGTAGCCGGAGTCGGCGAGCTGCTGGGCCTGGGCGAGGTACTCGATCTGGGGCATGCCCCAGCTGGTGGGCAGCACGATCACCGGGTAGCGGGCCGAGGCGCCGGCGCCGGCCGGGGTGAAGACGTTCGCCTTGAGGACGGTCCCGCCGTCCCCGGCGATGTCGACGAAGCGGACGGAGCCGCCGGTCCCGGCGGCCTGGGCGGCGGGGGCGAGCCCGAGGGCCGTCCCGGCGACGAGGGCGGCCGAGACGGCGAAGGCCAGGGCTGTGCGCACGGGTCACTCCTCACTGGTTCACTGAATGGGGGGCAGTGAAAGTGACCCGACGGTAACCTCGGTGACTTACCTGAGGTAACCAGTCGGTAAGTTACGCGAGGGTAACGATTATTGCCGCGTCCGCGTCCCCGGCAGGGACGCGCGTCAGCGCAGCGCGCTCTTCGCCTGCCACTCGGCCCACGACAGATTCCACTCCCCGTAGCCGTTGTTCAGCGCCTGGGTCCCCTTGGAGCCCGAACCGGTGATCTCGAACGGGTCGCCGACCCGCACCTGGTCGTATACGGCCCCGGCGTCCGCGTCGCTCATCCCGATGCAGCCCGAACTGTGGTTGGTGTTGCCGAAGTACGCCGCGTTCCACGGCGCCGCGTGGGCGTACATCCCCGACCAGGTCAGCCGCATCGAGTAGTCGACCATCTTGTCGTAGGCGTCCCCGAGCCCCACCGTCTCGGAGCGCATGTTGATCGTGCCCTCCTTGGCCATCAGGACCGTCTTCCCGCGCCAGGAGGCCTTCTCGCCGCCCGGCGTGCCGGCCGACATCGGCACGTCCGCCACCTGCCGGCCGTCCCGCAGCAGCCGCAGCCGGTGGGAGTCCAGGTCGACCTTGACGACCTGGCTGCGGCCGATGGTGAACGTGGTGGTGTAGTCGCGCACGAACCAGCCGCCGGCGCCCGAGTCGATCCCGTTCAGCTCCGCGTCCAGGGTGACCTTCGTGCCGGACTTCCAGTACTCCTTGGGGCGCCAGTCGACCCGGTCCTTGCCCGACCAGTCCTGCATCCACCCCCAGGAGCCGAGCGTGCCGTCCGAGGTGGTGACCTTCAGCCGGCGCTCCACCTCGGCCCTGTTCTTCACCGGGTGGTCGAAGACGATCGACAGCGGCTGGGCGATGCCGACCGTGGTGTTCTTCCCGGGCGCCAGGGTCAGCTTGTTCACCTTGTCGGCCTTGGCCGTGGCGAACGAGGACGTCGCGCTGCCGCCGTCCGCGACCCGCGCCGCCACCGAGTACGTCGTCCCCGGCGCGGCCGGGCGCTCGGAGGTCCAGGTCTTCCCGTCGGCGGCCATCTTGCCGGTGAGCGTCCCGCCCCGCGAGTCGGTCACGGTCACCTGCTGCAGTCGCTGCCCCTCCGACGCCCGCACCACCACGGGCTGCCCCGGGGCCGCCTGGGTCCCGGCCGGACGGGTCGTGATCCGGACCGGCGCCGGGTCCTGCGCGCCGTCACCCGCCCCGCCCTTGCCGCCGGATCCGCCGGAACAGGCCCCGAGCGTGAGGGCCAGGGCGGCGGTGACGAGCAGGGCGGGGACGGGTATGCGGCTCACGGGAACGACCTCCGGTGGTGATCTCTTACGGAGGATGAGAGTCCCCGCGGCCGGTGCCGGTTCCGAAAATATGGACTATTCCGGGGATGTCGGATGTGAGATGGGCTATACGGGCCCGTCCGACAGCGCCCCCGCCTCCGCGAGGTCCCGATGGGCCTGCGCGTACCGCCGTGCGGCGAGGAGGAACATCGCGCGGTCGGTGAGCGCCCGCGCCACGGCGGACGGGGCGCCGGGCAGGCGGCGGGCGAGCGCGACGCCGCTGTCGAACTCCGGCAGCAGCGACTCCACGTCCCCGCTGTTGCGTCGCACCGCCCGGCGGGCGGTCAGACGCCGCTGGACCGTGAGCAGTTCCAGGAGCTCGCCGGAGGCGCGCAACGCGGCGGCCCGCTCCTCGAGGGCGGCTGCGCCGGCGAGCCAGGCACCCCTCGTGTCGGGCGACCAGTCGAGCAGGGGACAACTGCCGAAGGGCGGCTGCGGGGCCTCGGGGGTCGCGGCCGGTTCGTCCGACCGCACCGAGAGCGGGAACAGCCTGATCCAGTGCGCCCAGCGCCCGTCCCACGTCGCCGGCTCACCGTCCCGGGCGAGTCGGCCCAGCACGCCGAGCGCCTCCTGGACGGCGGCCGCCGCCGCGGCCCGGGCGCCGGCGGCCCGGAGCATCCCGGCCTGATGCACCAGGAACCCCACCAGTGCCGCCGGCCGGTCGCCGTCCCGCGCCGCCCTCCGCCGCTCGGCGTCCACCAGCCGCCCGAACACCCTCAGGGCCTGCTCCCGCCGCCCGGCGGCGTCGAGCTCGGCCGCCCACTCGACGAGGGTCCCCTCGGCCCCGTCCTTCCCGGCCTGCTCGGCGTGCCGGCCGTACAGCGCGGCCGCCTCCGCGTGCCGCCCCTCTTCCGCCAGCACCACCGCGAGCCTCACGTCCGAACCGGCCTCCGCCAGCTCCTCGCACACCGCGCGCCCCTCGCTGCGCCGCCCGGCGGCGAAGAGCGCCCGCCTCCGGGCGTCCAGGGCGCACAGCAGCGGCCCGTTCCCGTCGGGCAGGCCCGCGCCGAGACGCCGTGCGCCGTCGGCGGCCTCCTCGAACAGCGCGAGTGCCCGCTCCGGGTCCCGCGTGTGACCGGCCTGGGCGAGCAGCGCGTCGACCAGCTTCGGCAGATACGCCCGCGGACTCACCTCGGCGAGCACCCGGTACGCCCCGATCTCCTCCCACGGGCCCAACCGCCCCGACCCCAGCAGCAGCACCCTCGCCCGCAGCACCGCGTCATGATCGATGTTCCCCATGTGCCCCCTGTTCTCCGTCCGATGCGACGACGGAGATTCTGGGAGTCGCGGGACACCTCCGACAAGGCTCCCGAACTGTGCGTTCCGTCCTACGAAAAACGGCCCTGACCTGTCATGATGGTGACGTCTTCACCCCCGGGAGGGCTGTTGAGCGACGCGAGCGAAGTACCCGGTGTGCCCGACGTCTTCGACCCGCGGCTCTACGCGGCGGGCATCCCCCACGACAGGTTCCGCGTCCTGCGCGACCACCACCCCGTGGCGTGGCAGGACGAGTACGAGGTGCTCGGCTGGCCCGCCGGGCCCGGGTTCTGGGCCGTGACCCGCCATGCCGACGTCGTAGCCGTCCTCAAGGACCCCGCCACCTACTCCTCGCACCTCGGCGCCACCCAGATCCGCGACCCCGACCCCGCCGACCTGCCGTTCATCCGGCGCATGATGCTCAATCAGGACCCGCCCCACCACGCCCGGTTGCGGCGCCTGGTCAGCCGGGCCTTCACTCCCGGCAGGATCGAGCGCTTCGCCGATACCGCGCGCCTCCGGGCCCGCCGGCTGCTGCGCGACGCCCGGGAGGCGGGCGGCGAGACCGATCTCGTCCGGACCGTCACGGACGACTACGCGCTGCTCAACCTGACCGACATCCTCGGCGTGCCGGCGGACGACCGCGGCCTCCTGCACACCTGGACCGAGCGGGTGATCGCCTACCAGGACCCCGACGAGCCGCCCGTCCTGGATGCCGAGGGGCGCCCCGTCAACCCCCGCTCACCGGCCATGCTCGCCGAGATGTTCGGCTACGCCCAGGAGCTCGCCGCGCACAAGCGCGCCCACCCCGCCGACGACATCATGACCGTGCTCGCGCACGGTGAACTCCAGGACGCGGAAATGGAGATGTTCTTCTTCCTGCTGACCGTCGCCGGCAACGACACCGTCCGCAGCGCCGCCCCGGGCGGGCTGCTCGCACTCGCCGGAGCCCCCGACGAACGGCGCAAACTGTGGGACGGCAAGGCGGAGATCGAGCCGGCCGTCGACGAACTCCTGCGCGTCCACCCGCCCGTGCTGCACATCCGCCGCACCGCCGCCCGGGACACCGAGCTCGCCGGGGTGCCGATCCGCGCCGGGGACAAGGTCGTCGTCTTCCACGCCTCCGCCAACTTCGACGAGCGGGTCTTCGCCGACCCGTACCGGCTCGACCTCACCCGGACCCGGAACCCCCAGGTCGCCTTCGGCGACGGACCGCACGTGTGCCTCGGGGCCCACTTCGCCCGGCTTCAGCTCCGGCTGCTGCACGAGGAGATACGGGAAGCCTGCGCCGACCTGGAGACCGCCGGGCCGCCCCGGCGCCTGGTCTCCCACTTCATCAACGGCATCAAGTCCCTTCCGGTGCGGGTGGACTGGCGGCGCCAGGCGTCAGCGCCCGCCGGGTCACGTCCGCCACCAGCTCCACCACGTCGGGGCCGTACGCCTGCGAGTTGACCACCTTCAGGAGCAGCACGAAGGAGCCGCCACGGTGGCGGCGGGCCAGCCGCTCGTGGTGCCGGGCCAGATAGCGGGTGGCCGCCTGGTTGGTGATCGCCCGCTGGCCGCAGAAGAGGAAGACCGGACGCCCGCCCTCGCCCGCGGTGACCCGGGCGAGCAGGACGTACTCGCAGACGCCCGGCTCCATCCGGTAGCGGTCCTCGCCGATCCGTATCGCGCCCCGGTCCTCGACGGGCTCCAGGGCCACGCTCATCGACAGGCCCGGGAGGAGAGAGGCGAGGTGAGCCGCCATCCGCCGGTTCGACCCCGGCCCTCCCAGGCAGAACTCGGTGCGGTCGCCGAAGCCCAGCTGGGCCAGATCGTGCTGGACGATCTGCGCGTGCGCCCCGCAGTCCTTGATGAGCGCCGCGAGTTCGAGCAGCGCCGAGACGTCGAAGCGGTGCACGGCGCCTTCGTTGCCGGCCTCCCGGTTGACGACGAGCAGGCACTCCGAGTGGCTCGGCAGCCCGAAGAACGCCTGCTTCCTGCGGAGCCGTCGCCGCCAGAGGTGGGTGCGGGTCAGCCAGCCGAGGGAGCCGCTGACCCCGGTGGCGAGCACGCCCAGCACGATGTTGCGCAGGTCTTCGTTCATGGGCGCGCATGCTAGCGGGCGCCCGGCCGCCTGTTCGAGAGCCGGTGTCCGAGAGGTCGCATGACAGTCCTGTTGCGGCGCGGACGCGCTCCTGACGGGAGGCGCGGGCAGAAGTTACGCTGCCCGGACGGTCGTTGACTGGAGGTACGGATGCAGTCTCGGATGCGGCGTTCCACCGCACGGAGCTTGTCGGTTCTCACCGTCGCCGCGACGGTCCTCTCGGTGGGCGCCGCCGCGCCGCCGACGGAGCCGGCGCCTCCCGCGAAGGTGCCCGTCGCCACCGGCTGGGGCGGGGCGGTGGCCAGCGTCGACGCGGACGCCTCCGCCGCCGGGATCGAGGTGCTCCGCAAGGGCGGCAACGCCGTGGACGCCGCCGTCGCCGTCGCCGCGGCCCTCGGCGTCACCGAGCCGTACTCGGCCGGCATCGGCGGAGGCGGCTACTTCGTCTACTACGACGCCCGGACGCGTACCGTCCACACCGTGGACGGCCGCGAGACCGCACCCCGCTCCGCCGACGCCGGGCTCTTCGTGGAGAACGGCAAGCCCATCCCCTTCGAGGAGGGCCAGACCAGCGGGCGCGGCGTCGGCACCCCCGGCACTCCCGCCACCTGGGAGACCGCGCTCGACGCCTGGGGCAGCAAGCCGCTGGGCCGGCTCCTCGAACCGGCCGAGCGGCTCGCCCGCGACGGGTTCACCGTGGACGCGACCTTCCGCGCCCAGACCGCCGCCAACGAGGCCCGCTTCCGCGACTTCCCCGCCACCAGCGAACTCTTCCTGCCGGGCGGGCAGTTGCCGGTCGTCGGCGCGACCTTCAAGAACCCCGACCTGGCGCGTACGTACGCCAAGCTGGGCCGCGAGGGCGTCGGCGCGCTCTACCGGGGCCCGCTCGCCCGCGACATCGTGAACACCGTCCGGCGTCCCCCGGTCCGCCCGGGCGCCACCCGGGTGGTGCGCTCCGGCGACCTGACGGAGAAGGACCTCGCCGCCTACGAGACGGTCGACCGCCGGCCCACGAAGGTGTCCTACCGGGGCCTGGACGTCTACTCGATGGCGCCCTCCTCCTCCGGCGGCACCACCGTCGGCGAAGCGCTCAACATCCTGGAGGGCACGGACCTCTCCGGCGCCTCCCGGACCCGCTATCTGCACCGTTTCATCGAGGCCAGCCGGATCGCCTTCGCCGACCGGGGCCGCTGGGTCGGCGACCCGGCCTTCGAGGACGTGCCCGTGCGCGGACTGCTCTCCCAGCGGTACGCCGACTCCCGGGCCTGCCTGATCCGCGACGACGCCGCCCTGACCAGCCCGCTCGCCCCCGGCGACCCGAGCTCCCCGGCGCCCTGCGCGAGCGGCGGGACGGCGGCCCCCACCACGTACGAGGGCGAGAACACCACCCATCTGACGGTCGCCGACAAGTGGGGCAACGTCGTCGCCTACACCCTCACCATCGAGTCGACGGGCGGCAGCGGCATCACCGTCCCGGGCCGCGGCTTCCTGCTCAACAACGAGCTGACCGACTTCTCCTTCGCGCCGGCCGACCCGGCCGTGCACGACCCCAACCTGCCCGGCCCCGGCAAGCGGCCGCGCTCCTCCATCTCGCCGACGATCGTGCTCGACAAGACCGGCCGGCCGGTGCTCGCCCTCGGCTCCCCGGGCGGCGCGACCATCATCACCACCGTCCTCCAGACCCTCACCGGCGTCCTCGACCGCGGTCTGCCGCTGGTCGACGCCATCGCCGCGCCCCGGGCGAGCCAGCGCAACCAGGCCACGACCGAGCTCGAACCGGCCCTGTGGAACAGCCCGCTGCGCGCCGAACTCGAAGCGCTGGGGCACGGCTTCCGGCAGAACCCTGAGATCGGCGCCGCGACCGGCGTCCAGCGCCTGCCGGACGGACGCTGGCTGGCCGCCGCGGAGACCGTGCGCCGGGGCGGCGGCTCGGCGATGGTGGTCAGGCCGGCGCCCTGAGGGCCTACCGGTCCTGGGCCGCGTCCGGAGAGTCCCGCCTGGCCCGCGGGCGGACGGCGCTGTCTTCCGGACCCGGCCTAGAGCGCGGTGAGGACGCGGGGACCCTCGTCCGTGATCGCCACGGTGTGCTCGGTGTGGGCCGCGCGTGAGCCGTTGACGGTGCGGATGGTCCAGCCGTCCCGCGCCGTGTAGTGGTGGTCGTGGCCGCCGCCGATCAGCATCGGCTCGATCGCGATCACCATGCCGTGCCGCAGCGGCACGCCCCGGCCCGGGCGGCCCTCGTTGGGGACGCCCGGCTCCTCGTGCATCGTGCGGCCCACGCCGTGGCCGCCGAGCCCGTCCGGGATGCCGTAGCCGGCGCGGCGGCAGACCCGGCCGACGGCGTGCGCGATGTCGCCCACCCGGTTGCCGACCCTCGCCGCGGCGATCCCCGCCTCCAGCGCCTCGTACGCCGTGTCGACGAGCCGGGTGTCCTCGGGCCTGGCCCGGCCGACGGTGAAGCTGACGGCCGCGTCGCCGACCCAGCCGCCGAGGACGGCCCCGCAGTCCGCGCTCAGCAGGTCGCCGTCGGCGAGCCGGGTGCCGTCCGGGACGCCGTGCACGATCGCGTCGTTCACGGAGAGGCAGACCACCGACGGGAAGGGCACCGGAGCCCAGTCCGGGTGGTAGCCGAGGAACGGCGAACCCGCCCCCGCCTCGGCGAGCACCTCGCGTGCCACCCGGTCGAGTTCGGCCAGCTCGACGCCGGGCGCCGCCCTCTCCCGTACGGCCGCCAGCGCCCGGGCGACGACCCGGCCGGCCTCGCGCATCTCCAGCAGCGTCGCGTTCGTCTTGATCTCCATCATGCCAATTACTATACCGGTATTAGAATGGGCCTCATGGTGCGCACCCCTCTCACCCCCGAAGAGCGCGAACGCGGCGAACGCCTCGGCGCGCTGCTGCGCGAAGCCCGCGGCGGGCGCTCGATGGCCGAGATCGCCGCAGCGGCCGGCCTCTCCGCGGAGACCCTCCGCAAGATCGAGACCGGCCGTGCCCCGACCCCCGCCTTCTTCACCGTCGCCGCGCTCGCCGGTGTGCTCGGCCTGTCGATGGACGAGCTCGTGACGCGCTGCGCGCTCGCGGCCGTATAGCCGGCCCGCCGCCGAGTGGACCCGCCGCGACGGAGGGGAGACGCTGGAGACACACGCGTCCGGGTGTCGAGGACGCACCGAACGGAGCCTCCACCCGGTCGGGAAAGGCCGCCGTCATGCGCATGCTGCTCAAGATCGAGATGGACACCGCGGCCTCCAACGAGGCCATCAGGGCGGGAACGCTCCAGAAGACCATGGAGGCCACGCTCGACAGGATCCGGCCCGAGGCCGCCTACTTCACCGTCGAGGACGGCTGTCGGACGGGGTACCTCTTCTTCGACCTGGCCGAGACCTCCGATCTCCCGGTGATCTCGGAGCCCTTCTTCATGGGGCTCAACGCCAGGATCCACTACTCGCCGGTCATGAACCCCGAGGAGCTGCGGAAGGGACTCGGCGCCATCGAGGCCAGGGGCTGACCGCCCCGGCGTCCACCGCCCCCGGCTGCGCGGGCATCGCGAGCCGCACCCCGCTGTGCCGTCGGCGCTCGATCTCCTCCAGCGGGGCGAGCGCGATGTCCGCGCGCGGTGCGGCCCGGGCCGTCGGGCACCGTGCCCGCCGCGGCCCGCCAGGCGGCGGTCGCCTCCGCCCGGGGCTGCCGGGGCGCGCCGGGCCCACGGCCGGGCCAGCCCTGTGGCCTAGCAGCGGATGCGCGCCCGGACCCCCCGGGCCACCGTGGACGCGTGAACCGTCGTCAGAAGCTCCTCACCGCCAGGCGGGCCCGCCTGGCCCGCGCCGTCGCGGGCGCCGCGCTGCTGCTCGCCGCCACGGGCTGCGGCTCGGGCCCCGAGGTGCCGAAGGCCGCCGCGCCGCCCGCCGGCACCGCGCCGGAGCGGTTCAGGCACCCGGGCGTCCTCGTCGGCGGTGCCCAGCTGGCGGCCGTCCGCGCCCATGTCGCCGCCGGGCGGGAGCCGTGGAAGTCGGCGTACGAGGAGATGAGCGAGAGCAAGTACGCCTCGCTCGACTACACCCCGCACCCGGCCAAGGTCGTCGCCTGCGCCTCCAACGCGGGCACCGACGCCTGTGTCGCCGAGCGCGAGGACGCCATCGCCGCGTACACCCAGGCGCTGATGTGGTCCGTCTCGGGCGACCCGGACCACGCCGACAAGGCCGTCGAGATCATGGACGCCTGGTCGAAGACGGTCAAGCGGCACACCCGCGACGACGCCGACCTCCAGACCGCCTGGTCGGGCTCCTCCTGGGCGCGCGCCGCCGAGATCGTGCACTCCGGGTACCCCGCCTGGAAGGGCCCGGAGGTGCAGCGCTTCAAGTGGATGCTGCGCAAGGCGTACCTGCCGGACGTCACCGCCAAGGTCCCCGACTACAACGGGAACTGGGAGCTGGCGATGACCGACGCCGCCATCGGGATGGCGGTGTTCCTGGAGGACCGCACGGTCTTCGAGGACGCGGTACGGCGCTATCGCGCCCGGGTCCCCGCCTACTTCTACCTGGCCTCCGACGGCGCCCTGCCCAAGCGGCCGCCCGGCGGGACCATCGACACGGCCGACGAGCTGGCCACGTACTGGTTCGGGCAGCGCACCTACCGGGACGGCGTCGGCCAGGAGACCTGCCGCAACTTCATGCACATCGGCTACTCGCTCGCGGCCACCGCCCACATCGCCGAGACCGCCTGGCACCAGGGCCTCGACCTCTACCGGGAGCAGGCCGACCGGCTCAGCGCGGCCCTGGAGTTCCACTCCCGCTACCAGCTCGGCGAGACCGCCCCGAGCTGGCTGTGCGGCGGCAAGGTCGTCCGCACCATGGGGCCGGACGTCGAGGTCGCCCTCAACCACCTCCAGGGGCGGATGCACCTCAGGCTCCCGCAGACCGCGAAGCTCGCCCAGAGCCAGCGGCCCGGCGGCACCGACGACCTGTTCGTGGCCTGGGAGACCCTCACCCACGCCGCCAACCCGACCCCTGCGTAGGCTCGGCGGGTATGACGCCCGACACCATCCCCGACGAGCTGCGCCGCGGCCGCTACGTCAGCCTGACCACCTTCCGGAAGAACGGCACCGGAGTCGCCACCCCCGTCTGGTACGCGACGGAGGGCGACGAGCTGTACGCCTGGACCCGCACCGACTCCTGGAAGGTGAAGCGGCTGCGCCGCGACCCCCGGGTCGTGGCCGCCGTCTGCGACGTGCGCGGGAACGTGGCCGAGGGGGCCACCCGGGTGGAAGGGGTCGCCCGGCTGGTGACGGGGGAGGAGCTGCGCCGGGTGCGCCGGCTGCTCTCCCGCAAGTACACCTGGCAGTTCTGGGCGGTCGACTGGCCGGCCACCCTCGCCCGTCTCGGCAAGCGCCCCCACACGGGCATCGTCGTGAGCTTCCCGGGCTCCTGACCGAAAACTCTGTGTAGCCGTCCCGTAACACGACTGCGGTCCAATGCCGGTGGACCGAAAGGCAGTGGTATGACGGTGCATCAACTTCCGGTGGAGCTCGTCGTGTTCGCGGGCTGGCTGAGCGAGCTGGCCGGCCGGCTCGAACCGGGCGGCGGCTGGTACGGGGTCTTCGCCGCCCGTGACCCCGAGGGTCTGCGCGCCTGCTTCGACGGTACGGAGGTCCCGCCCTGGGACGTCGTCGAGTCCCTGCTCCAGGACCTCGGGGAACCGGCCGACGGCCCCCGCGCGGCCCGGGGCAGGGCCCTGCACCGGGCTGCGGCGGCCGTCCACGACCGGGCCCCTGGCGCGGCGGAGGTCCTCGCCGAGCGCCGTCGCCTGATGGAACGCGAGGCCGCCTACGCCGAGACCCGGATCCGGACCCTGGCCGAGACCCCCGGCGCCGCCGCCGAACTGGCCTGGGCGCGGGACGACCTGCAGCGGGCCAGGGCGCGGGTGGCCGAGCTGGGGGCGCGACTCGCGGGGCTCCAGGGGCCGAGGCGACCGGACGCCCCCGCCCCGGCTGTCGCTCCCGCCCCGGTCGCCGCTCCCGCCCCGGCCGTCGCTCCCGCCCCGGTCGCCGCTCCCGCGCGCGCCGCCGCCAGGCGCCGCCCGCGCGGGGCGCGCTACGCCTGGCTGGACACCGAGGCGGCCGACGCGGTCCCCGAAGAGGCGCAGGTCGTGCCCGAGCTGCCCGTGGGCGGCGGCGCGGCCCCGCGCGGCGCCCGGTTCGGCGGCGCCCCCGCCGCCCCCGCCCCCGCCCCCGCCCCCCTCCCGGCCGTCGACCCCGGGCAGGCCGCCCGCGCCGCGGGCAACGCCGTCTACGCCCTGCGGCGGCTGCGCGCCCAGGGTCGTGGCGGCGAGGCGCACGGACTGCTCTGCGAGGCCCTCGCCGGCCCGCCCGGCTGGCTGCCGGTGCTGGCGGCCGAACTCCACCGCGCCGGCCTCGCCGCGGACTGGGCCACCCTCCTGTGGGAGGCCGCCTCGCTGCCCCCGGCCCGGCTGGCCGCCGTCGCGGGCGCCCTCGCGGACGCGGGCCGCCCCCACGACTGCGAGCAGCTCCTCCGCCAGGGCGTCGCCCGCCCCGTGGAGGAACTGGCCGGCGCCTGTGCCGCCCTGCTCGCCGAGGGGCACCAGGCCGAGGCGGGGGCGCTGCTCGCCGCGTTCCTGCGCGTCCGCACCCCGGAGGACGCCGCCCGCCTCGCCGCCCTCGACCCGGCCGGGCTGACCGCCCCGCTGCTCGCGGCCGCCCGTACCGTCTCCCCGGCCCGCGAGCGGGACCTGCTGCACGCCCTGCGGGTGGCCGGTACGGCCTGACCGCACGGGCCCGGCGGACGGCCCGAGGTCTCGTACAGGGGAGCGATCGCGCCGAAAGGGACGTGTCGGTAGGTGTCCGACGTGGACCACTCGGGTATGAAACATGATCGACTCCGCCGGTTCGCGGCAGTGGTCTTGCTCCGGGCTGTGACGGGGCTTACGTTCTCCTCCTACGCATCGCGTCTACGTGCGTAGAGGCTCTCTGACGCCGTGCCGAAGGAGCAGCTCATGACCGACGTCGTACGCGCCGCGCTCGTCCAGGCGACCTGGACCGGCGACACCGAATCCATGATCGCCAAGCACGAGGAACACGCCCGCGAGGCGGCCCGGCAGGGTGCGAAGGTCATCGGGTTCCAGGAGGTGTTCAACGCTCCCTACTTCTGCCAGGTGCAGGAGCCCGAGCACTACCGCTGGGCCGAACCCGTGCCCGACGGGCCCACCGTACGCAGGATGCAGGAGCTCGCCCGGGAGACCGGGATGGTGATCGTCGTCCCCGTCTTCGAGGTCGAGGACGCCGGGTTCTACTACAACACCGCCGCCGTCATCGACGCCGACGGCAGCTACCTCGGCAAGTACCGCAAACACCACATCCCCCAGGTCAAGGGCTTCTGGGAGAAGTACTACTTCCGCCCGGGCAACGCCGGCTGGCCCGTCTTCGACACCGCCGTCGGCAAGGTCGGGGTCTACATCTGCTACGACCGTCACTTCCCCGAGGGCTGGCGCCAACTCGGTCTCAACGGAGCCCAGTTGGTATACAACCCGTCCGCCACCCACCGCGGCCTCTCCTCCTACCTGTGGCAGCTGGAGCAGCCCGCGGCCGCCGTCGCCAACGAGTACTTCGTCGCCGCCATCAACCGCGTCGGCATCGAGGAGTACGGCGACAACGACTTCTACGGCACCAGCTACTTCGTCGACCCCCTCGGCCGGTTCGTCGGCGAGGTCGCCTCCGACAAGACCGAGGAACTCGTCGTCCGCGACCTCGACTTCGGCCTCATCGAGCAGGTCCGGCAGCAGTGGGCCTTCTACCGGGACCGCCGCCCCGACGCCTACGACGGGCTGGTCCGGCCGTGAGCAGCCTCCACGACCGCCACCGCGCCGTCATCCCCGACTGGGTCTCCCTCTACTACCAGGACCCCCTCGAACTCACCCACGGCGAGGGCCGCCACGTCTGGGACGCCGAGGGCAACCGCTACCTCGACTTCTTCGGCGGCATCCTCACCACCATGACCGCCCACGCCCTCCCCGAGGTCACCAAGGCCATCGCCGAACAGGCCGGGCGGATCATCCACTCCTCCACCCTCTACCTCAACCGCCCCATGGTGGAGCTCGCCGAACGAATCGCCACCCTCTCCGGCATCCCCGACGCCCGCGTCTTCTTCACCACCTCGGGCACCGAGGCCAACGACACGGCCCTGCTCCTCGCCACCACGTACCGCCGCTCCAACCAGATCCTGGCGATGCGCAACAGCTACCACGGGCGCTCCTTCTCCACCGTCGGCGTCACCGGCAACCGCGCCTGGTCGCCGACCAGCCTCTCCCCGCTGGGGACCCTCTACGTGCACGGCGGCGTCCGCAACCGCGGCCCCTACGCCCAGTACACCGACGAGCGCTTCGTCGAGGCCTGCGTCGCCGACCTCGAGGACCTCCTCGGCCACACCCGGGACGTCGCCGCCCTCATCGCCGAACCCATCCAGGGCGTCGGCGGCTTCACCTCCCCGCCCGACGGCCTCTACGCAGCCTTCCGCCGCGTCCTCGACCGGCACGGCATCCTCTGGATCGCCGACGAGGTGCAGACCGGCTGGGGCCGCACCGGCGAGCACTTCTGGGGCTGGCAGGCCCACGGGCAGAACGGCCCGCCGGACATCCTCACCTTCGCCAAGGGCATCGGCAACGGCATGTCCATCGGCGGCGTCGTCGCCCGCGCCGAGATCATGAACTGCCTCGACGCCAACTCCATCTCCACCTTCGGCGGCTCGCCCGTCACCATGGCCGCCGGCCTCGCCAACCTCACGTACCTCCTCGAACACGACCTCCAGGGCAACGCCCGCCGCGTCGGCGGACTCCTCATCGAACGGCTCCGCGCCATCGCCGCCGGGGTCGACACCGTACGGGAGGTCCGCGGCCGCGGACTGATGATCGGCATCGAACTCGCCGAACCCGGCACCGACCGCGCCGCCCCCGAAGCGGCCGGCGCCGTCCTGGAGGCCGCCCGCGCCGGCGGCCTGCTCATCGGCAAGGGCGGCGGGCACAACACCAGCGCCCTGCGCGTCGCACCCCCGCTCTCGCTCACCGTCGCCGAGGCGGAGGAGGGCGCGGCGATCCTCGAACAGGCCCTCCAGTCGCTCTAGTTCGCAGTCGTCCGCACTCGTCCGCAGGGGAGAAGCCCGTGAGCACCCGCACCCTCATCCGCGGCGGCCTGGTGATCACCGCCGCCGACGAGCTCCACGCCGACGTGCTGATCGAGGACGGGCGGATCGCCGCCCTCGCGGCACACGGCTCCGACATCGCGGCCGGCTGGACCGCCGCCCGGACCATCGACGCCACCGACCGCTACGTCATCCCGGGCGGCGTCGACGCCCACACCCACATGGAGCTCCCCTTCGGCGGCACCTTCGCCTCCGACACCTTCGAGACCGGCACCCGCGCCGCCGCCTGGGGCGGCACCACCACCATCGTCGACTTCGCCGTCCAGACCGTCGGGCGCCCCCTGCGCGAGGGCCTCGACACCTGGTACGCCAAGGCCGACGGCAAGTGCGCCGTCGACTACGCGTTCCACATGATCCTGTCCGACGTCGACGAGCACTCCCTGAAGGAGATGGACAAGCTCGTCCAGGAGGGCATCACCTCCTTCAAGCTCTTCATGGCCTACCCCGGCGTCTTCTACAGCGACGACGGAAAGATCCTGCGGGCCATGCAGCGCGGCGCCGCCAACGGCGGCCTGATCATGATGCACGCGGAGAACGGCATCGCCATCGACGTCCTCGTCGAACAGGCCCTCGCCCGCGGCGAGACCGACCCCCGCTACCACGGCGAGGTCCGCAAGGCGCTCCTGGAGGCCGAGGCCACCCACCGGGCGATCCAGCTCTCCCGGGTCGCCGGGGCGCCGCTGTACGTCGTCCACGTCTCCGCCGAGGAGGCGGTCGCGGAGCTGGCGGCGGCCCGGGACAAGGGACTGCCGGTCTTCGGCGAGACCTGCCCGCAGTACCTCTTCCTGTCCACCGACAACCTCGCCGAGCCCGGATTCGAGGGCGCCAAGTACGTCTGCTCGACGCCGCTGCGGCCGAAGGAGCACCAGGAGGCGCTCTGGCGCGGTCTGCGCACCAACGACCTCCAAGTGGTCTCCACCGACCACTGCCCCTTCTGCTTCAAGGGCCAGAAGGACCTCGGCGTCGGCGACTTCTCGAAGATCCCGAACGGTCTTCCGGGCGTCGAGAACCGCATGGACCTGCTCCACCAGGCCGTCGTCGACGGGCGCATCTCCCGCCGCCGCTGGATCGAGATCGCCTGCGCGACCCCGGCCCGGATGTTCGGCCTCTACCCGCAGAAGGGCACCATCGCGCCCGGCGCCGACGCCGACGTCGTCATCTACGACCCGCACGCCCGCCAGACCCTCTCCGCGGCGACCCACCACATGAACGTCGACTACTCGGCGTACGAGGGGAAGACCGTCACCGGCCAGGTCGAGACCGTCCTCTCGCGCGGCGAACCCGTCGTCGAGCAGCGGAAGTTCACCGGGCGCGCCGGACACGGCAGCTTCGTCCCCCGCTCCACCTGCCAGTACCTGAACTAGGAGGCCGCCCCTTGGACTTCGGACTCGTCCTGCAGACCGACCCGCCCGCCTCGCAGGTCGTCGGCCTGATGCGCAGGGCGGAACGCAACGGGTTCCGCTACGGCTGGACCTTCGACTCCGCCGTGCTCTGGCAGGAGCCCTTCGTCATCTACAGCCAGATCCTCGCCCACACGACGAAACTGCACGTCGGGCCCATGGTGACGAACCCCGGCACCCGCACCTGGGAGGTCACGGCCTCCACCTTCGCCACCCTCAACGACATGTACGGCAACCGGACCGTCTGCGGCATCGGCCGCGGCGACTCCGCGATGCGCGTGGCCGGCCGCAAGCCCAACACCCTGGCCCGGCTGGGCGAGGCCATCGAGGTCATCCGCGACCTGGCGGAGGGCCGCGAGGCGACCGTGGACGGTAACCCGATCCGGATCCCGTGGGTGAAGAACGGCAGGCTCCCGGTCTGGATGGCCGCCTACGGCCCCAAGGCCCTCGCCCTGGCCGGGCAGAAGGCCGACGGCTTCATCCTCCAGCTCGCCGACCCCTTCCTCACCGAGTGGATGGTCAAGGCCGTACGCCAGGCCGCCACGGACGCCGGCCGCGACCCGAACGCCCTCACCATCTGCGTCGCCGCCCCCGCGTACGTCACGGCCGACGACTCGCCCGAAGCCCTGGCCCACGCCCGGGACCAGTGCCGCTGGTTCGGCGGCATGGTCGGCAACCACGTCGCCGACCTCGTCGCCAAGTACGGCGAGCACTCGGCCATGGTCCCGGACGAGCTCACCGCGTACATCAAGGACCGGCACGGCTACGACTACTCCCACCACGGCCGCGCCGGGAACCCCGACACGGAGTTCGTCCCGGACGAGATCGTCGACCGCTTCTGCCTCCTGGGCCCGGCCCAGGCCCACATCGAGAAGCTGAGGCACCTCCAGGGCCTCGGCGTCGACCAGTTCGCCGTCTACGACATGCACGACAACCGCGAGGGCACCATCGACGCCTACGGCTCGGAGGTCATCCCGGTGCTCGGCCGGCGTCCGAGTCCGCTTGGGAGCCCGGTGGCAGGGCAGTCGCCCTCGTAGGAGGTGCGTCATGACATCCGAAGAGGAGCAGACCGCACACCCGGAATCCGCACGCCGTGGCCCGGAATCCGTCGTCGTGTGGCTGAGCGGCGACCTGGACCTGGACCACTCGGACCGGGTGCGGTCGTCGCTTCTCCACGGCGTGGCCCTGGCGCCGCAGGGCGCCGACATCGTCGTCGACCTGCAGAACTCGTCGTTCTGCGACTCGACCGGTCTCAACCTGCTGCTGGCCGCCAGAGAACTGGCCCTGGAGTCGGGCAGCCGGATCACCCTGGCCGCCCCCAGCCACCAGATGGTGCGGCTCCTGGAGCTCACGGGCGCCCTCGATCTCTTCGCGCTCGGCCCGGCCGAGGCCAGGCCGCCCGGGTGACGGACGAGGCCAGGCCGCCCGGGTGAAGGAGGGGCCGAGACCGGTCAGGAAACCGTCAGGAGCTGCGCCGACAGGTTCTTGATCATGGTCTCGGTCCAGCGGAGCTGCCGTTCCGCGTGCGGTCGGCCGTGCTCGACGAGCTCGGTGAGGCGGGCGTCCCGGCTGGCCGCGGCCGCCTGGGTCAGCATCTGCCAGTACACGAGGTTGCCGGCGACGGCGAGGTGCAGCGCCCGCAGGTCCTCCAGGAGGCTCAGGCGGGCCTGGTCCGCGGGGGCGAAGCGGTCGAGGGCCTCCTCCAGGAGGCGGTCGTGCCCGGCCGACCAGTGCGCGAGGTCCGTGGCGACGTGGTGGATCTCGTGCTCCTGCCGGTGGCGCCGGGCCAGCGCGAGGAGCTCCGCGGTCAGGTGGCGCTCGCCCTCGCGCAGGGCGTCGAGGACCGCCGCGATCCCGTTCTCGGTCATCCCGCCTCCGCTTCGTGGGGTCCCCCGGTGTCCTCGTGGGGTCCCCCGGTGTCGTAGGACTCCTCGACGCGGGCCGCCCGGCCGCCCCTGGTCGCCGGGACCGAGCCCGGCCGGGCCGGGGCGGACGCGGTGGTCGTGGGGGCGGGGGAGGGCCTTCCGCCGCCGCGTTCCACGAGCGTGAGGCGTGCGGCGGCCGTCTTGAACAGCGGTTGCTTGGAGACGGGGTCCCAGTCGGTGACCGTGGTCTCGTTCGCCGCCCGTCCGGGCGCCCCGTCGGCCGGCCCCGAACCGCCGGAGGTGTCCCAGTAGCCGTAGTGGAACGGGACGAAGAGCAGACCGCGCCGGATGTCGGTGACGCGCAGGCGCCCCTGGAGCGAGCCGCGGGGGGTCCCGACCTCGACGAGGTCGCCCTCCTCCAGGCCCTGCTCGGCGGCGTCGGCGACGGAGATCTCCACCCACACCTCCGGCGCCGCGGCGTCCAGCTGGGGCGTGCGGCCCGTCTTGGTGCGGGTGTGGAAGTGGTAGAGGGTGCGGCCGGTGGTCAGCTGGAAGGGCAGGTCCGCCCCGGCGTCCTCGTGCGGCGGCAGGTACTCCGCCGCCCGGATCACCGCCTTGCCGGACGGGTTCAGCTCCCGGTACGCGGCGGCCGGCTCCGGCGCGCCCGTGACGAGGTCCTTGCCGTACGACTCGCAGAGGTCGGGGTGCGCCCAGGTGAAGCCGTCGGCGTACAGGCGCGGCGTCCCGTCCGGGGCCGCCTCGGTGCACGGCCACTGCACGCCGCTGCCGCCGCGCAGCCGGGCGTACGACAGGCCGGTGCAGTCGCACGGCCGGCCGGCGCTGCACCGTTTCCACGCCTCGAAGGCGGACTCCGGGTCGTGCCAGGCGACGAGCGGGCCGCCGTCCTTGTCGCGGAAGTCCATGCGGCGGGCGTAGTCGAGGAAGATGTCGAGGTCCGGCCGGGCCTCCCCGGGCGGCTCGACGGCCTGCTCGGAGAGGTGCACGGTGCGGTCGGCGTTGGTGAACGTGCCGGTCTTCTCCCCCCAGGTGGCGGCCGGCAGCACGACGTCGGCGAGCCCGGCGGTCTCGGTCGGGAACAGGTCCTGGACCACGACGAACAGCCCGTCGCGGGCCAGGATCTCCCGCACGCGGGAGAGTTCCGGGAGGGAGACGGCCGGATTGGTCCCGCTGATCCACAGCATCCGCAGCGATCCCTGCTCGGCGTAACGGAACATCTGCAGGGCGTGCGTGGGCGGCGCGTGGTGGGGGATGGCGGACGTCTCGACGTTCCACACCCGCGCCAGGTCGGCGACGTGCTCCTCGTTGGCCCAGTTGCGGAAGCCCGGCAGGTCGCCGTCGGCGCCGCACTCACGGGTGTTCTGCGCGGTGGGCTGCCCGTTCATCTGCAGCACCCCCGCGCCGGGGCGGCCGATCATGCCGCGGATCAGGTGCAGGTTGTCGACCTGGACGGCCGCGGCGGTGGCCTGGTGCGACTGGTAGACGCCCTGGAGCACCGTGGACATCAGCCGGTCCGCGGTGCCGAGCACCTCGGCCGCCTCCCGGATCAGCGCCGCCGGCACGTCGCAGCGGGCCGCCGCCCACTCGGGGGTGCAGGGCGCGACGGCCCGTTCCAGCTCGTCGTAACCGACGGTGTGCCGCTCGACGAAGGAGCGGTCGACGTGTCCGGCGCGGACGATCTCGTGCAGGAGGGCGTTCAGCAGGGCGAGGTTGGTGCCGATCCGCGGGGCCAGGTGCACGGCCGCCCGGCGGGCCACCGGCGTGGGCCGGGGGTCGACGCACACCAGCCGCGGCGGGTCGGTGCCCGCCAGGCGGTCGAGCAGCCGCATCCACTGCACCGGCTGCGACTCGGCCAGGTTGTGCCCGAACAGGGCCACGACGTCGGCGTGGTCGAAGTCGTCGAAGCTGCCCGGCTGGCCGTCGCTCCCGAACGACTGCTTCAGCGCCTCGGCCGCGGTCGACGTGCACAGCCGGGTGTTGCCGTCGAGGTGCGGGGTGCCGAGCCCGGCCCGGGCCAGGACGGCGAGCGTGTAGTACTCCTCCAGTAACAGCTGCCCCGAGGTGTAGAAGCCGATCGACCCCGGACCGTGGGCGTCGAGCAGGGTGCGCGAGCGGGCCACGACGAGGTCCATCGCGGTGCCCCAGTCCGTCTCGACCAGCTCCCCGCCACGGCGCACCAGCGGCCGGCGGAGCCGGTCGGGGGCGCCGTTCGCCCGCCAGGCGAAGGCGTCCTTGGGACCGAGCCGGCCGCGGTTGACGCGGTCGACGACCCTGCCCCGTACGCCGACCATGGCCCCGTCCTTGACGGCGACGTCCATCGCGTCGCCGTCGGAGTGCAGGAGCGACGCCGTCTGCACCCAGCGTTCGACGTCGGCTTCCCCGACGCCGTCGGCGAGGCACAGGTCGCGGCGGGCGGGCCAGGGACGGTCCCGCCCGTACGGGGTGCGGCTGCCCCAGGGCTGCGCGATGCGGTCGACCGAGCTCCTCACGTCACCTCCCGGCGGGCCGGAAGCGGGGCCGCGTCCTGCCACCGCCCGGTTGCGGGGAAGCGAGGCGGGCGGTGACTTCAAAGGACGCCGACCCGCGTGTGCCCCGACCGGGCGGCTTCATGCGAGGTGCCGTGGATCCCGCAGCGGGGCTCTGCCGCCCGGGACGGCGCTGCCGGTCCCGGGCGACGTCGCCGTACCGCGGCGACGCTCCCGGCCCCGGGGCCGGTGCCGGCGGTGCTCCCGGCCCCGGGCGAGGCGTTCCGGCCGCGTGGCGGCGCCGTCGTCACGAGTCCGCGCTCGGGACCTTCAGCGGGCTGCTGGGCGCGTTCTTCCGTTCCTCGGCCATGCGCTCGCCGAGCGCGACGAGACGGTTGCGGCCCATGGCCTTGCGCACGTCGGGGAACCAGTCGTTCTCCTCCTCCTCGACGTGGTGCCGGACGTTCTCCATGAGCACCGTCATCTTGGCGTCGAAGCGCTCGTCCTCCGGGTCGAGGTCCTCGAGCTCCGAGAGCATCCAGAGCACGGCGTGGTGCTCCTCGACGCTCTCCAGGACGTGGTCGACGGTGTCCGGCGCGGCCTCCCGCGCGGCCGGGTAGAACACCTGCTCCTCGATCCAGGTGTGCGCGGTCAACTCGCGGATCACCTCGTCGGCGATCTCCCGCTTGCGCGACCGGGCGTCGTCGCCCGCGCGCTCGAACTCCTTGAACAACTTCTCCACGGTCTTGTGGTCTTCCCGCAGCAGCACGATGCCGTCCATGAGGTACCTCCTCGTCGAGCGCCTTTCAGGTGGCGGCCCCGGGCAGCCGCTGCCGGCCGCCGAGGGCTTGTCCCGGCTTCTGCCCGTTTTCGCCGGATTAAGCCCTCCGTGTCGTACGACTCCGCGCGGCGGCTTCGCTCCCGGCGGTCCGGGAGCCGGGCGGGTCCGGAACCGGGCCGGCACGGGCCGGCGTCACCCCGGGAGTCCGCACGATCGACTCCGCTGGAGGACCCGCGTATGACCGGCACGGCCGCCCGCTATCTGTACCTCACCCGGCACGGCGAGGCCTCGTCCGACGAGAGCGAGCTGACGGAGGCGGGCCGCCGCCAGGCCGCGCTGCTGGGGGAGCGGCTCCGGGGGGTGCCGCTGGCGGCCGTCCACCACGGGCCGCTCGCCCGCGCCGAGCAGACCGCGCGGCTGATCGGCGAACAGCTCCGGGACGTCCCGCTGCGGCTCACCGCCGCGGCCGGCGACTACCTCCCGTACGTTCCGCGGCGCGAGGAACTGCCCTCGGAGTCGGCCGACGCCCTGCTCGGCTTCCTCGACCGGTTCCCGACCGAGGAGCGCGAGCAGGGCCCCGCCCTCGCGGCGGCGGCGCTCGCGGAGTTCACCGGTCCCGTCCCTGGCGACGAGCCGCGCCACGAACTCCTCGTCACCCACAACTTCCTCACCGGCTGGCTCGTCCGGGCCGCCCTCGACGCCCCCAAGTGGCGCTGGATGGGCATCAACCACGCCAACGCGGCCCTGACCGTCATCCGCTACGCCCCCGGCCGCGCCCCGGCGGTCCTCCTCTTCAACGACACCGGTCACCTCCCCGCCGAACTGCGCTGGACCGGCTTCCCGCCCGAGCTCCACGTCTGAGGTCCGCGCACGGCAGGCGTGCGGTGCCCACGCCTGCCGTGCGCGGGGTGGCCCCAGCCCGCCGAACCGGCGGCTAGGACACCGGCCGCTTCCCCTCCAGCAGTTCGCCGAGCCCCTGCGCCAGCCGCTCGTACTCCTCGGGCCGGTTGTAGAGCTGCCCGCTGATCCGGATGCCGCCGCCGTCCGGCCAGGACCAGACGAGGACCCGGCAGCCCAGACGGGCCGCGATCTCCTCGCGCAGGGCGGCCGCCTCGGCCTGGGTCCTGGCCAGGTGCCGGGGGAGCCGCAGCGAACGGATGGCGAGCGTCTCGTCGTACGGGAGGGGGCTGACCCCCGGGATACCGGCCAGCAATCCGGCCCCGTGGGCGACGAGTCCGCTGTTGTGGGCCCGTACGGCCGTGGCGCCGAGGCGCTCGATCAGGTCGAGGCCCTCGGGTGCCGCGAGCCAGCCGGTGTAGTCGACGGTGGCCCGGAACTCGACCGCGAGCGGAAAGCCGCTGCCGTCCTCCCAGGACGGCACGGGCGCGGGGATCCGGGCCCGGTAGGCGGGGGCGGCCGCCAGGACCGCGCTGCCGGGCGGGGCGTAGGCCCATTTGTGCAGGTTGCCGAACCACAGGTCGGGCCGCCCGGCGAGCGGGTCGGCGAGCATCCCGGGGGCATGGGCGCCGTCGACGACGGTGGTGATCCCGCGCTCGCGGAGCTCCGCGAGGAGCCGGGGCGTGGCGATGGGCCGTGCGGTGGGGGAGCTGATCTGGTCGAGGAGCGCCACCCGGGTGCGGGGGGTGAGGCCCGCGAGCACGGCCGCGCACACCGCCTGCTCGTCCGGCAGCTCGGGGTCGACGGCGACGGTGGTGACGCGGGCGCGCCGGGCGGCGGCCGCGACGACCGTGCCGTAGCCGTGGTCGGTGACGAGGACCTCGTCGTCCCGCTCCAGACGCAGCGCGTCCAGGGCGAGGTTGGCCGCCTCGGTGGCGTTGGCGACGAGGGCGAGGCCCTCCGGGTCGGCGCCCAGGTGCCCGGCGATACGGGCCCGGGCCTCGGCGAGCCGGCCGGGAACGCCGAGGAAGAAGGCGTCGGGGTCGGCCGCCGCCTCCTCGTCAAGGCGCTGCCGGACCCGTGCGACCGGGGTCGGGACGGCGCCGAAGGAGCCGTGGTTGAGGTGGGCCACCGCCGGGTCGAGCCGGAACAGGGCCGTGCCGCCGGGGAAGGCGGCGGCCCGCCGGGGCGTCGGGTCCGGGTCCGGCGCGCTCATCGGACCTCGACCGTGACCGTGCGGCCGGGGGCCACGAGGGTGCGGACCGTCGTGTACGTCACCCCGTCGACCACCTCGGTACGGGCGGGGCGCGCCACCCCGTCGACCAGGGCGCGGGCGTGGGCGCCGGGGAAGCGGGCCACCCAGGTGTAGGCGCCGGTGCCGGTGGTGTGGGTGAGGGTGGAGCGGCGGTCGGCGTCGTGGCGCAGGGTGAACGCGGAGTCGCCGACGCGCAGGTCCTCGACGCTCAGCCACTCCATGCCGGAGGGCAGCCGCGGCTGGGTGGCGAGGGTGCGGGCGGGGGCGTCGGGGGTGACGCCCATGAGGCCCTGGACGGTCTGGGCGACGAGGGTGAACGACACCTCGGGGTAGTCGCCGTTGGTGCCCTGGGCGGCGTTGACGTGCTGGACGTCCT
Organism: Streptomyces sp. NPDC020422; assembly: GCF_044386705.1. Taxonomy (NCBI): domain Bacteria; kingdom Bacillati; phylum Actinomycetota; class Actinomycetes; order Kitasatosporales; family Streptomycetaceae; genus Streptomyces; species Streptomyces sp. NPDC020422. The sequence goes on from NZ_JBIRVJ010000007.1 coordinate 163,206, forward strand.
TCTGGGCGTAGATGCGGCGCATCCACTTCCAGGCGGTGTCGGCCCGGTTGTCGGTGAGGAAGGTGTCGGGAAGGTAGGTGAGCGCCTCGATGTTGTCGGGGCGTCCGGCGCCCTCGGCCTGGGCCTCGACGTAGTCGAGGTACGCCTCGCGCCGGGCGCCCGGGTCGATGATCCGCTTCATCGGCATGAACCAGCTGTTCTCCTTGCCCCAGCCGGTCAGTGCCCGCCCGTCGGTGGTGTAGCCGCGCACCATGTCGGCGCCCGAACCGGCGCCGCTCCAGGTGGTGTTGAAGTAGGTCCTGAGCGCGCGGGCGCGGTGTTCGAAGCGGGCCGCGGTCGCGGTGTCGCCCTTGGCGCGGGCGAGGGAGGCCATGGCGCGGTAGGCCTGGTACTGGGAGCCGATGGCGTCGCCGGCCTCGGCGAGCGGTTCGCCGCTCTGCTCGTTGTAGCTGGCCGTGCCCTGGAAGATGCCGTGACCGGTGCCCTCGGCGACCCGGACCCGGCCGTTGTCCCTGAGCCCGTCGTGGAGGGCGACGAACTCCTCGGTGGTGTGCCGGTAGAAGCCCCACAGCACGGGGTCGTCGAGGTAGGCCGGGTCACCGCTCCAGCGGTAGGCCTCCTCGGCCTTCTGGACGAGTTCGAAGGGGGCGGGCACCTCGCGGACGAAGAGGTCGGGGCCCCGGTAGTCGATGGCCAGGGGGCTGCGGTTGTCGAAGTTGAGGGCCCAGACGGGGTAGTAGGCGTGCTCGGCGGTGGCGGTGGCCGCGAAGGCGCGCAGCATCTCCTTGTTCTCGGTGTGCAGGCCGAGGACGCCGGCGCCGGTGAGCTGGTGGGCCGTGTCGCGGGAGTAGTAGCCGCTGCGGTTGGCGTAGCCGGCCCAGTAGGACGGGCCGTAGACGCCGGTGCCGGTGCCGCCGGTCCGGCGTTCGTCGGCGTCGAGCGGGCCCTGGGTGCCGGGGAGGTGCACCCAGCTGTTGGCCTTGTGCTTGGCCCAGTCGAACATCTCGACGACCTCGGGGTCGCTGGAGGTGACCCGGGGGTCGGCGGGTGAGGCGGGGGAGACCATCACGTCGTCGACGTTGACCCAGCCCTGCCCCGACTCGAAGGCGATCTCCAGCCGGTCCCCCGGGGCGAGGGTGATCCTGCCGAGGGTGTGGCGGCGGTAGCCGGCGCCTGCCGGCAGGGTCCGCTCGGCGACGGGAACGCCGTCGATCCGCAGCACGTAGCGGCCGCCGGGGCCGCCGGTGGCGATCCAGGCGGAGACGAGGTAGCTGCCGTGGCCGGTCGCGGTCACGGTCTGGGAGACCTTCCGGCCGCTGCCCGCGTCGAGGTAGGCGAGCCGTTCGCCGGCGTGCGGGTAGTTGCTCGCGACCCCCGTACCGGGGCCGAACTCCCAGCCGGTGCCGCCCTTCTCGAAGCCGGGGTCGGCGACGGTGAGCCCGGCGGGCGCGGTCGGCGCGGCGGGCGCGGCGGGCCGTGCGGGTTCGGCGTGGGCGGGGGCGAGCGGGGCGAGCGTGGTGAGCAGGGCGACGGCGGAGAGCAGTGAGAGGCGGGTGCGCGTCATGCGGGTTCTCTCCCGGATCGGGGCGGGGCCAGGTCGGCGCGCGGCACGCTAGCAATCCCTCCCGGCGGCTTGCAATGGATTCCGCATCATCCGGTGGAGAATCAAACTGAAAGTTTTCATTGATGGATTGCAAGTTCGGTCGGAGCGCTTGTAGTGTCCCGCCCCATGACCGACACAGACGCGACAAGACAGCCGAGCCGGCGACAGCTTCTCCACCTGGGAGGCGGGGGCGCCCTGGCCCTCGCCCTGGCCGGCTGCGCGGGCAGCGGCGCGGCCGGCCAGGGCGGTTCGGGTGCCGCCGGAGACCCCCGCAAGGGCCGGATCACCGTCTGGTCCTGGCAGGGCCCCGCCGCCGAACTCAAGGCGCTGATACCGGAGTTCAACAAGACCTTCCCCAACGTCGAGGTGACCGTCGAGGACATCGGCAACCCCGCGATCTGGGACAAGATCACCGCCGGTCTCGCCGCCGGAGGCCAGGGCCTCGCCGACGTCCTGCACATCGGCGTCGACTACCTGCCCGGCTATGTCGAGCGCTTCCCCGGCGGCCTCGCCGACCTCGGCCCCCTGGGCGCCACCGCCCACCGGAACGCCTTCGCCGCCGGCCTGTGGGAGACCGTCTGCCCCGACGGCAAGCGGGTGAACGCCCTGCCCTGGGAGGCCAACTCGGCGGGCTTCTACTACCGGGCCGACCTCTTCGAGAAGGCCGGGATCGACGTCGGCGCACTGCAGACCTGGGACGAGACGATCGAGGCCGGCAAGCAGCTCAAGGCCCGTACCGGCGCCCATCTGCTCGGCATCGACAAGCCCGCCTCACAGCCCGACGCGGCCAACTTCTTCCAGATGCTCCTCCAGCTCCAGGGCGCCTTCTACTTCGACCTGGAGGGCCGCATCACCCTGGAGTCCCCCGAGGCCGTCCGGGCCATGACGCTCATCAAGACCATGAACGACGCCGGTCTCGTCAGCGACCTGGCCGGCGGCTGGAACGCCCTCATGAGCTCCCTGAAGCGGGGCACCGCCGCCGTCCTGCCCTGGCCCACCTGGTTCGGCGGGATCATCGAGGAACAGGTGCCGGCCGAGGCCGGCAAGTGGAGGGTCCGGCTGCCCCCGGCCGTCCGCCGCGGCGGCCCCACCGCGGCCACCGTGAACTCCACCCACCTCGCCGTCGCCGGCAGCAGCCGGCACCAGGCGGCCGCCTGGTCCTTCGTCGAGTTCGCGCTGACCCGGCCCGCGTCCCAGGTGCGGATCTACCGGGGCAAGGGCATCGCGCCCGCCCTGCTCAAGGCGTACGACGACGCCGCCTTCCACCAGCCGTCGGCGTTCTTCGGCGGACAGCGCAAGGGCGAGATCTTCCTCTCCGCCCTCCAGGCCCCCAGCCCCGCCGTCAACTACACCGCCGACTACGCCCGCGCGCTCAAACTCGTCACCGACGCCCAGTCCCAGGTCCTCCTCAAGGGAGCCGACCCGGCCGAGGTGCTCGCCGGGGCGGCCCGCGAGCTGGCCCGCCAGACGGGGCGGAAGGCAGCCCGGTGAGCCGGCTCACCGCCCCGGCGGCCGGCACCGCGCCGGCCGCCGCCGCACCCCGGGCCACCGCGCCCCGCCACCGCCGGCGCGGCCGGGCCGCCCCGTACCTCTTCGTCCTGCCCGCGCTGCTGCTCTTCGCCGGGTTCAAGCTCTACCCCATCGGCTGGTCCTTCCTGCTCAGCCTGCACCGCACGGTCGGCGGCACCGAGACCTTCGTCGGCGCCGACAACTACCTGCGCCTCGCCGAGGACCCGCTGCTGTGGACCGCGCTGAGCAACACCGCCGTGATCCTCGCCGTCCAGGTGCCGCTGATGCTCGGCCTCGCCACCGCCCTCGCCGTCGCCCTCGACTCCACGCTGCTGCGCGGCCGCCCGGTCTTCCGTCTCGGCTTCTTCCTGCCGATGGTCACCGGCCTCGTCGCGTACGGCATCGTCTTCTCCGTCCTGCTGAACCGGCAGTACGGACTCGTCAACTGGCTCCTCGGGCAGCTCGGCGCCGACCCGCTGCCCTGGCTCACCGACCCGCTGTGGGCGCGGATCTCCCTCGGCCTCGCGCTGACCTGGCACTACACCGGCTACAACGCCGTCATCCTGCTGGCCCGGCTGCAGACCGTGCCCCGCGAGCTCTACGACGCGGTCGCCGTGGACGGCGGCGGGGCCGTCACCGCCTTCCGCCACGTCACCCTGCCGGGACTGCGCCCCGCGCTGCTGCTCACGACCGTCCTGTCCACGATCGGCACGCTCCAGCTCTTCGACGAGCCGTACGTCCTCACCGGCGGCGGTCCGGACAACGCGACCCTGACCATCGGCGTGTACCTCTACCAGAACGCCTTCAAGTACTTCGACTTCGGCTACGCCTCGGCCATCGCGTACGCCCTCACCGTCCTGGTCGGGCTGCTCGGCCTGATCCAGTTCCGCCTCCTCGGGGAGAAGCCGTGACCACCCGCCGCGCCCGCCGCTCCCGTCATCCCGGGCGGAGCGTCCTGCTCACCTCCGCACTCGGCCTCGCGCTCGCCGTCGTCGCCGTCCCCTTCTACTGGCTGGCCGTCGGCGCCACCCACAGCTCGGCGGAGATCTTCGACAGCCCGCCGCCGCTGCTCCCCGGCGGACACCTCGGGGAGAACCTCGCCACCCTCCAGGAGACCGCCGACTTCGGCCGCGTGGTGCTCAACTCCCTGGGCATCGCGCTCGTCTACACCCTGCTCGCCGGCGTGGTCTGCACCCTCGCCGGATACGGCTTCGCCGCCTACCGCTTCCGCGGCCGCGAAGCCCTGTTCGGACTGCTGATGCTGGGACTCGTCGTGCCCGCGCAGATCACCCTCGTACCGCTGTTCGAGATGATGGCCGAGCTCCACTGGCTGAACACCTACCAGGCCGTCGTCGCCCCCAACCTGGCCCTGCCCTTCGGCATCTTCCTCATGCGCCAGTCCATGGCCGGCCTGCCGCGGGAACTCCTCGACTCCGGACGGATGGACGGCTGCGGCGAACTGCGGCTGCTGTGGCGGGTCGCCCTGCCCCCGATGCGCCCGGCGCTCGCCGCCCTCGCCCTGTTCCTCTTCCTGTACCAGTGGAACGACTTCGTCTGGCCGCTGATCGTGCTGCGCGACGAGAACTCCTTCACCATCCCGGTGGCGCTCGCCTCGCTCCAGGGCCTGGACGAGACCGACTACGGCGCCATCCTGGCCGGCACCTCCCTCGCCGCCATCCCCATGGCGGTGGTCTTCCTCGCCCTCCAGCGGCACTTCGTCTCCGGCCTCCTCGCGGGGGCGGTGAAGGAATGAACGGGAACCAGGAGCACCACCAGGCGGTCACCACCGCGCACCTCGCCCCGGCCCCCGCCGCGCCGCTGCTCGACGACGTGTCGATCGCCGTGCTCGCCCCCGGCCACCCCGGCACCCGCCCCCGCTGGGAGCTCGGACCGCTCACGGACGGCGTCCGGATCCTCGAGGTGAGCGCCGACGGCCTGCCCGTGGAGATCCGGCTCTCGGTGCCGCTCGGCGACGCCGCCGGCTACTGGCACCCGCAGGGCGGCTGGCGCCGCACCCTCGTGGCCGACTGGGAGGGCCGCAGCCGCGTCAGCCTCGTCAGCGGGGCCGCCGCCGGCTGCCTGTACGAGCACTCGGGCGCCACCCTGCTCGCCTTCGCCGCCGCCGACCCGGTCCCCGAGACCGACGTCCGCTTCGGAGTGTCGGAGGAGAACGACACCCACGTCGTCCACCTGAACCTGCCCGCCGCCACCGGACCGCACCGGCTGCTGCTCGTGCCGCGGTCTCCCTCGGTCGCCGCCGCCCTGCGCCCGCTGCGCGCCTGGTTCGCCGCCGACCGCCCGCCGATGCCCGTGCCGGACACGGCCCGGCTCCCCGTCTACTCCACCTGGTACGCCTTCAACCAGGACGTCTCCGCCGCCGCCGTCGAGACCCAGGCGGTGATCGCCGCCGACCTCGGCTGCCGGGTGCTGATCCTGGACGACGGCTGGCAGGCGTACGGCAACGGCCGGGGCTACGCCGGCTGCGGGGACTGGCGCCCCGACCCGGCGAAGTTCCCCGACCTGGCCGCCCACGTGGCCCGGGTGCGGGACACCGGACTGCGCTGTCTGCTGTGGGTGGCGCCGCTGCTCCTCGGCCCCGAGGCGGACTGCTTCGGACGGTGGGCCGGGGCGGCGCCCGCCGCCGCCACCGTGCCCGGCGCCCGGGTGCTCGACCCGAGACTCCCCGAGGTGCGCCGGCACGTGGTCGAGCTGTGCGTCGCCCTCGTACGCGAACACGGCCTCGACGGGCTCAAGCTGGACTTCCTCGACGAGGCCGCCGTGTACGCGGGGGACGGCGGCGAGGACGTGGGCCGGGCCATGACCGGGCTGCTCGCCGACGTGCGCGCCGCGCTGGAGGCCGCACGGCCCGACCCGCTGCTCGAACTGCGCCAGCCGTACGCCGGCCCGGGCATGGCCCCGTACGGGAACATGCTGCGCTCCTTCGACTGCCCCGCGGACGCGACCGCCAACCGGGTGCGGACCCTGGACACCGCGCTGCTCGCGGTCGGCGGGGCCGTCCACTCCGACATGCTGATGTGGTCCCGCTCCGCGCCCGTCGAGGCGGTGGCCCGCCAGCTGATCGGCGCGCTGCACGCCGTCCCGCAGATCTCCGTCCGCCTCGACCTGCTGCCGCCCGCCCACCTGGCGGCCGTACGGTTCTGGCTCGGGCGCTGGCTGCGCCACCGCGAACTGCTCCTGGACGGGCGGGTCGAGCCCGGCCGGCCGGACGAGCAGTACCCGCTGGTGAGCGTGGCCCTGGGGGAGGAGTGCCTGGTGAGCGCCCACGGCGACCGGGTCGTGCCGGTCGACCTCACCGCCTACCGCCGCTGGCACCTGGTCAACGGCTCGGACCGGGACCGGCTGATGGTGGAGGTCAGCGGCGGCGGCACCGGGGTGACCGCCCTGGTCCACGGACCGGACGGCCGTATGATGAATGATCCGCTGACGCTCCCGCCGGAGGGACCCCGCTCCCTGGACGTACCGCGCGGCGGCCTGGTTTCGCTCGCACTCACGGAAGGACCGCGATGAAGGTCGGCATCACCGACGTCGCAGCCCTGGCACAGGTCAGCGAGGCGACCGTCAGCCGCGTGATCAACCGGCGGCAGGGGGTGTCGAAGAAGACCCGCGAAGCCGTCGAGCACGCGATGGCCGAGCTCGGCTACGAGCGGCAGACGCAGGGTCAACTGGTGGCCGTGGTCACCGAGTTCGTGTCCAACCCGTTCTTCGCCGACGTCGCCGAGCGAATCGAGTCGGCGCTCGCCCCGCACGGGCTGAAGACGGTGCTCTGCCCGGTCTTCCCCGGCGGAGTGCAGGAGCTGGACTTCCTCAGCTCGCTCGTCGACAAGGGCATCGCGGCCGTCGTCTTCCTCTCCGCCTCCAACACCGTGGAGGGCGCGGACACCGACGGCTACGAGCTGCTGCGCCAGCGCCGCGTCCCGTACGTCGGGATCAACGGCGAGTTCGCCGACGGGGTGCCCGCCCCGGTCTTCTCCACCGACGACGCCCTCGCGGCGGAGCTGGCCGTCGACCACCTGTACCGCCTCGGGCACCGGCGGATCGGCATGGCCTCGGGCCCGTCCGGCAACCGGCCCGCCGACCGGCGGGTACGTGGCTTCGTGGCCGCCATGGCCCGGCGCGGCATCGACGACGCCCCGCGCTGGGTGGTGCGCCAGTCCTACAGTGTGGAGGGCGGGCAGGCGGCGGCCACGTCCCTGATCGGCCTCGGCGCCACCGGCATCGTCGCGGCGAGCGACTTCATGGCCCTCGGAGCCGTCCGGGGGATCCGCCGCCAGGGACTCACCGTGCCGGACGACATCTCCGTGGTGGGCTACGACGGGTCCACGGTCACCGAGTTCACCGACCCGGCCCTCACCACGGTCCGCCAGCCGGCCGACCGCCTCGCCCTGGAGGTGGGCCGCAGCGTCCTCGCCCTGGTGAGCAACCGCGAGGTGCCCACGGGCGAACTCCTCTTCGACCCGGAGCTGGTGATCCGCGCCTCCACCGGACCGGCGGCCTCCTGACCCGGTGCCGCGCACCCCGGCCGGCGGCGGCACGGCCGCCGCCACCCGGCCGGGGCCGGGAACCGGGCGTCCGAGACGCCGACCTCCACTACCGGACTGATAGCCTCCGTAACCCCACCTCCGACGGTGTCGTTTGCTTACACAACGCAACGAAGGCGGTCGTCATGTCCGGCACGGAGTCCTCCGACTACACCCAGCGGCTCGCACGGCTCGAGACCTCGGGGATCAAGCGACTGCTCCCCACCCAGGCGCCCTACCGATGGAACCTGAAACGGCTCGGCCTCGGCCGGGTCCTCGACGTGGGCTGCGGTCTCGGCCGCAACCTCCTGAACTGCGGCCCCGACAGCGTCGGGGTCGACCACAACGCGACCTCGGTCGCCACCTGCCGCGAGCGCGGGCTCACCGCCTACACGCCCGACGAGCTCCCCGGGGCCCCCGGCTGCGGGCCCGGCTCCTTCGACTCGCTGCTCTGCGCGCACGTCCTGGAGCACCTGGACGAGGCCCTGGCGAACTCGGTCCTGGAGCAGTACCTGCCCCTGGTGAAGCGGGGCGGCTCGGTCGTCCTCATCACCCCGCAGGAGGCCGGCTACAAGACCGACGCCACCCATGTGCGCTTCGTCGACTTCGAGGGGCTGCGCGGGCACGCGGAGAAGCTGGGCCTGACCATCGGCCGCACCTACTCCTTCCCGTTCGCCCGGTCGGTCGGACGGGTCTTCCCGTACAACGAGTTCGTCCTGGTCGCCCGGATCTGAGGGCTCTCGTCCTGCCCCGGCTCAGGGCACCCGGGCCGTCCACTCGGGGGTCGCGAACTTCGTCCCGGCCAGCTCCTTCGCCCGGGCCAGCTCCTCCTCGGTGACCGCACCCTCGGTCAGTCCGTAACGGGAGCGGAAGGAGGCGATCATGCGCTCGATGACCGTCTCCCGGGGCAGGCCCGTCTGACGCCGCAGCGGGTCCACGCGCTTCTTGGCGCTCTTGGTGCCCTTGTCGGAGAGCTTCTCCCGGCCGATGCGCAGCACCTCGGTCATCTTGTCGGCGTCGATGTCGTACGCCATGGTCACGTGGTGCAGCACCGCGCCGTCACCCGTGACCACGCGCTTCTGCGCGGCGCCCGCGATCTTGCCCGCCTCCGTGGCGATGTCGTTCAGCGGCTGGTACCACGCCTTGACGCCCATGTCGCCGAGGGCGCCCAGCACCCAGTCGTCCAGATACGCGTAGCTGTCGGCGAAGGACAGGCCCTGGACGAGCGCGTCGGGGACCGAGAGCGAGTACGTGATGGTGTTGCCGGGCTCGATGAACATGGCCCCGCCGCCGCTGATCCGGCGCACCACCTCGATGCCGTGCCGCTCCGCCGCCTCCGGGTCCACCTCGTTGCGCAGCGACTGGAAGCTGCCGATGACCACCGCGGGCGCGCCCCACTCCCACACCCGCAGGGTCGGCGGGCGGCGACCCGCCGCGACCTCGGCGGTCAGCACCTCGTCGAGCGCCATGTGCAGCGCGGGCGACTGCGGCGGCTCGTGGATCAGCTGCCAGTCGTAGTCCGTCCAGTCGGTCGCGTGGGCGAGCGCCCGCCGGACCGCGACCCCGACGCCCTCCGGGGTCAGCCCGTACATCTGCGTCCCCGGCGGCAGCGCGGCGTCGATCCGGGCGGCGAGACCGGCGGCGTCCGTGTCGGCCGGGGCGCCCTCCAGGGCCCGGTCGATCGCCAGGATCGCCTCGTCGGGCTCCAGGAAGAAGTCGCCCGCGACGCGGACCCGGCGCAGCACGCCGTCCGCCACGTCGAGGTCGACGACGACCAGCTTGCCGCCCGGAACCTTGTACTCGCCGTGCACGGGACCCTCCTTGGACGCAAGGGGTGAACTCGATCAAAGCGTACCCGCGGTCCGCAGGTCGTCCGCCGGTTGTCCACAGGTCGCCGGCGGGCCTCCGGAATGTCAGCGGAGTGTGCTTGGCTGGTCACATGACCGGAGAAACCGACTTCCTTGAGCACGTACTCGCCGGTGGCACGACCGAGGTGGAGGAGGCGGTCCGCAAGGCCGCGGCCGCCGAGATCCTGCCGCGCTTCCGCCAGCTGGGCGCGGACGAGATAGTCGAGAAGAACGGGCCGCACGACCTGGTCACCGTGGCCGACCAGGCCGCCGAGGCCCATCTGACCGCCTCCCTCACCGCCCTGCTGCCCGGCTCCGTCGTCGTCGGCGAGGAGGCCGTCCACGCGGACCCCGCGGTGTACGGGGCGCTCCAGGGCGACGCCCCGGTGTGGATCGTCGACCCCGTCGACGGAACCCGCCAGTTCGTGCGCGGCGAGGCCGGGTTCTGCACCCTGGTCGCCCTCGCCCGGGGCGGCGAGCTCCTCGCCTCCTGGACCTACGCCCCCGTCCTGGAGGAGCTGGCGGTCGCGGTGCGCGGCCGCGGCGCCACGGTGAACGGTCAGGTCATCCGGTCGGGCGCGCCGGCCCCCGGAGCGGTGCTCCAGGTCGCCACCTCGCACCCCGACTACACCACCCCGGACCAGAAGCGCGCCCTGCTGGGCCTGCGCACCGAGGGCGTCAGCCCCCGCCCCTGCGGCTCGGCCGGCCTGGAGTACCTGGCGGTGGCCCGGGGCGAGCTCGACGCCGTCGCCTTCTCCTGGGAGTACGCCTGGGACCACGCCGCCGGGCTGCTCCTGGTCGAGGAGGCCGGAGGCACCGATCTGACCCTGATCGGCGAGCGCTTCCGGATCACCGGAGGCAACACCCTGCCGTTCACCGCCGCGCGTGACGCGGCCACCGCCGAGCGGATCCGTTCCCTGCTCGGGGCCGGGTAAGTCCCTTACGGGGCCCCGCCTATGCTGGGATCCCTGGCCGTCGGCTGACGAAGGAGTCCGAAGGTGCCGTCGATGCTCGATGCCGTCGTCGTGGGGGCGGGACCCAACGGACTGACCGCCGCCGTGGAGCTCGCCCGGCGCGGATTCTCCGTCGCGGTCTTCGAAGCGAAGTCCACCATCGGCGGCGGAGCCCGGACCGAGGAGCTCACCCTCCCGGGCTTCCGCCACGACCCCTGCTCGGCGGTGCACCCGCTGGGCGCCGGCTCGCCCGTCTTCAAGACGATGCCGCTGGACCGCCACGGACTGGAGTGGCTGCAGCCGCCGCTGCCCATGGCCCACCCCTGGGACGACGGCACCGCGGCCGTCCTGTCCCGCTCGGTCGCCGAGACCGCCGCCTCCTTCGGCCCGCGCGACGCCGGCACCTACCGGCGGCTCGTCGAGCCCTTCCTCGGCAGGTGGGACACGCTCAGCGCCGACTTCATGCAGCTGCCGCTCACCGCGCTGCCCCGCGACCCGGTGCTGCTCGCCCGCTTCGGGCTCGCCGGACTCCCGCCGTCCACCTGGCTGATGCGCCGCTTCCGCGACGACAAGGCGCGCGCCCTGCTCGCCGGCCTCGTCGGCCATGTCATCGCCCCGCTCGACGGCATCGCCACCGGCGCCGTCGGCCTGGTCTTCGCGCTCGCCGCGCACGCCGGCGGCTGGCCGCTGCCGCGGGGCGGCTCCCAGTCCATCTCCGACGCCCTCGCCGCGTATCTGAAGGAGCTCGGCGGCGCCGTGCACACGGACTACGAGGTCAAGCGCCTGGACGACCTTCCGCCGGCCCGCGCCTACGTCTTCGACACCTCGCCCACCGCGCTCGCCAGGATCGCCGGCCTCGGCGGGCACTACGACGGCTACCGCTACGGCGCCAGCGCCTTCAAGATCGACTACGCGCTCTCCGGACCCGTGCCGTGGACCGCCGAGGCCGCCCGCCGGGCCGGCACCGTCCAGATCGGCCCCAGCGCCGCGGAGATCGACACCGCCCTGCGCCAGGCCGCCTCCGGCACGGCCCCCGACACCCCCTTCCTCATCGCCGCCCAGCCCAGCCTCGTCGACCCCGGCCGCGCCCCCGAGGGCAAGCACGTGTTCTGGGTCTACGGCCATGTCCCCAACGGCTGGCAGGGCGACCTCACCGACGCGATCGAGCGGCAGATCGAGCGCTTCGCCCCCGGCTTCCGCGACCTGGTCCTCGCCCGCGCCACCGCCGGACCGCCCCAACTCGCCGAGCGCAACGCCAACTACGTCGGCGGCGACATCGCCTGCGGTGCGGCCCGCGGCCTCCAGCTGCTGCTGCGCCCCAAGCTCTCCCTCTTCCCGTACTCGACCCCGCACCCTGCGGTGTTCCTCTGCTCCTCCGCCACCCCGCCGGGCCCCGGCGTCCACGGCATGTCGGGCCACAACGCGGCCAAGGCGGTCTGGAGGCGCCTGCGCGCGCCCGTCGGGTAGCCACCGCCGCCCGAGGAGCACCCTGCGCGGAAGCCGCGAGACCCGGAGAAAAAGGCCGTGCCGGGCGGGACCGACCGCGCCAGGATGGAGGTATGAGCAGCACGCCCTCGATCGTCCTCGTCCTCGGCGACATCACCCGGCAGCACGCCGACGTCATCGTGAACGCCGCCAACTCCTCGCTCCTCGGCGGCGGAGGCGTGGACGGCGCGATCCACCGCAAGGGCGGCCCGGCGATCCTCGCCGAGTGCCGTGCCCTGCGCGCCGGACACCACGGCCGCGGACTGCCCACCGGACAGGCGGTCGCCACCACTGCCGGAAACCTCGACGCCCGCTGGGTGGTCCACACCGTCGGGCCCGTCCACAGCGAGGGCGAGGACCGCTCGGAGCTGCTCGCCTCCTGCTACCGGGAGTCCCTGCGGGTGGCCGCCGAGCTCGGCGCCGAGACGGTCGCCTTCCCGGCGATCTCCACCGGGATCTACGGCTGGCCCATGGACGACGGCGCCCGCATCGCGATCCGCACCGTCCGCGAGGCCGCCGTCGCGCCCCTCCGGGAGGTCCGCTTCGTGCTCTTCGACCAGGCCGCCCACGACGTCTTCGCCGCCGCGCTCGCCGAGGACGGGCCCCCCGGACGTTGATGTCGTTTTCTCGCCAGCCCGGCCCACGCCGATCACCGATGCTGGATCCATGCACACCGACACCGAGCGCTGCGTACGGGCCGTCCAGTCGAAGGACGCCCGGTTCGACGGCGTCTTCTTCACCGCCGTCCGCACCACTCGGATCTACTGCCGGCCCAGCTGCCCCGCGGTGCCACCCAAGGTCCGGAACATGGAGTTCCACCCCAGCGCCGCGTCCTGCCAGCGCGCCGGCTTCCGTGCCTGCAAGCGCTGCCGCCCCGACACCAGCCCCGGCTCGCCCCAGTGGGACGCGCGGGCCGACGCCGTAGCCCGGGCCATGCGGCTCATCCAGGACGGGGTCGTGGACCGGGAGGGGGTGCCCGGGCTCGCCGCCCGGCTCGGCTACTCGGCCCGCCAGATCGAGCGGCAGCTGCTCGCCGAACTCGGCGCCGGGCCGCTCGCCCTGGCCCGCGCCCAGCGGGCCCAGACCGCCCGGCTGCTCGTCGAGACCACCGAGCTGCCGATGGCCGAGATCGCCTTCGCGGCGGGCTTCTCCTCCATCCGCACCTTCAACGACACCGTCCGCGAGGTCTTCGCCCTGACACCCGGCGGACTGCGCGCCCGCGCGGGCCGCGCCCGCACCGCGTCCCCCGCCACGCCCGGGACGATCACCCTCCGCCTGCCGTTCCGCGCCCCGCTCAACCCCTCCAACCTCTTCGGCCACCTTGCCGCGACCGCCGTCCCCGGCGTCGAGGAGTGGCGCGACGGCGCCTACCGCCGGACGCTCGCCCTCCCGTACGGGCACGGCATCGTCGCCCTCGGCCCCCGCCCCGACCACATCCTGTGCCGGCTGTCCCTCACCGACCCGCGCGACCTCACCCACGCCATCAGCCGCTGCCGCCGGCTCCTGGACCTCGACGCCGATCCCGTCGCCGTCGACGAGCACCTGCGCACCGATCCGCTGCTCGCGCCGCTGGTCGACGCGGCGCCCGGGCGGCGGGTGCCGCGCACCGTGGACGCCGCGGAGTTCGCCGTACGGGCCGTGCTCGGCCAACAGGTGTCCACGGCCGCCGCCCGCACCCACGCGGCCCGCCTGGTCAGGGCGCACGGCGTCCCCGTGGACGACCCGGAAGGCGGCCTGACCCACCTCTTCCCGGACCCGGAGGCCCTGGCCGGCCTCGATCCGGAGAGCCTGGCCCTCCCCGCGAGCCGCCGCACCACCCTGCTCACCCTCGTCCGGGCGCTCGCCGACGGGGCCCTGACCCTCGGCCCGGAGAGCGACTGGGACGAGGCCCGCGCCCGGCTGCTCGCCCTGCCCGGCTTCGGGCCCTGGACCACCGAGGTGATCGCGATGCGCGCACTCGGCGACCCGGACGCCTTCCTCCCCGGCGACCTCGGCATCCGCCGCGCCGCCGAGGGCCTCGGCCTCCCCGCCACCCCGGCCAAGCTCACCGCCCGCGCCGCCCACTGGCGGCCCTGGCGCGCCTACGCGGTCCAGTACCTCTGGGCCACCGACGCGCACCCGATCAACCACCTCCCCGCGTAAGGAACCCCGCGCATGCCCACCGTCCGGCACACGGTCGTGGACAGCCCCTACGACGCGCTGACCCTGGTCGCCGTCGACGGAGTCCTCAGCCGCATCCACATGACCGACCAGCGCCACCGCCCGCCCGAGGAGACCTTCGGCACCCCCGACCCCCGCCCCTTCGACGAGGCGGTCCGCCAGCTCGACGCCTACTTCGCCGGCCGACTCACCGAGTTCGACCTGCCGTTGCACCTCGTCGGCACCCCGTTCCAGCTGCGCGTCTGGGAGCAGCTGCGCCGCATCCCGTACGGGCGGACCCGGACGTACGGCGAACTCGCCGAGGCCCTCGGCAACCCGGGTGCCGCCCGCGCGGTCGGCCTCGCCAACGGCAGGAACCCGGTCAGCATCATCGTGCCCTGCCACCGCGTCATCGGCTCCGGCGGCTCGCTCACCGGCTACGGCGGCGGCCTGGACCGCAAGAAGCGCCTGCTCGCCTTCGAGTCGGGGCGCGAGGGCCACCGGGGCCGCCAGGGCGGCGAGGACACCCTCTTCTAGCGGAGGCGCTCCAGGAGCGCGGGCAGCGCGGTCCCGATCGGCTCGCGCACGATCTCGTCGGCCAGCGCGTCGTACGGGGTGGGCTCGGCGTTCACGATGATCAGCCGGGCCCCGTGCTCCGCCGCGATCCCCGCGAGCGAGGCCGCCGGCTGCACCTGGAGGCTGGTGCCGACGGCGATGAACACCTGCGCCGCCTTCGCGATGGCCATCGCGTCCCCGAGCACCACCGGGTCGAGCCGCTGCCCGAACATCACCGTCGCCGACTTGAGGATGCCGCCGCACTCCAGGCAGGCCGGGTCCTCCTCGCCGGCCTTCACCCGCTCCAGCGCCTCGCCCATCGGGGAGCGCGCGTGGCACTGCGTGCACACCACGGTCCGCGCCGAGCCGTGCAGTTCGAGCACCTTGCGCTCCGGCACGCCCGCTGCCTGGTGCAGCCCGTCCACGTTCTGCGTGATGACCCGCAGCGCGTTCCCGCTCCGTTCGTACGCGGCGATCGCGCGGTGCGCCGCGTTCGGCTCGGCCCGCAGGACCGGCCCGTCGAGGCGCATCCGCCAGGAGCGGCGGCGGATCTCCGGGTCGGCCATGTACGGCCCGTAGGTGACGAGCCGCTCGGCCTCCGGGTCCCGCCGCCAGAGTCCGTTCGGCCCCCGGTAGTCGGGGATGCCCGAGTCCGTGGAGATACCGGCTCCGCTGAGGATCGCGACCATGGTCATACCGCGAGCGTAGGCGCGGTCCCGCTGCCCGTGCGAGCCGATTTGCCGCCCGGTCAGCGCGCCGCCCGCCCGTTCTCCAGCTCCGCCGGGCCGCGGCCGCTCGCCAGGGCGTCGAGGGCGGCCAGGACGCGGGGGGCGAGGCTGCCGGGGAGGTGGGCGGAGACCTCCGCCGCTTCGACCAGCTTCCAGGAGATCAGCTCCTCCTCCTGGAGCCGGATCGCCGCCAGCTGCGCGTCCGAGAGCACCCCGCCGTCGTACAGGTACGCCACGATCGGCGGTCGGGCCGTGCCGTGCACCCAGTCGATCGCGAGCAGCGCGCCCAGCTCCACGTCCAGGCCGATCTCCTCGGCCGTCTCGCGGCGGGCGGCCTGGCGGGGCGTCTCGCCCGTGTCGGACTCGACCGTGCCGCCCGGCAGCACCCAGCCCTCGCGGTAGTTCGGCTCGACGATCAGGACCCGGCCGTCGGCGTCCCGGAAGAGGGCGGCCGCACCGGCCAGGACACGGGGCAGGCCGGCGATGTAGGTGGCGTAGTCGGCGATGTCAGGGGTCGTCATCCCGTCAGCGTAGCCAGCCGGAGGGTGCGCTCGGCGAGTTCGCTGATGCGTGCCCCGTCGAAGCCCGCGACCGCGCTGCGCACCCGGTCCTGCAGCGGCTCCGACCACTGCGGCGGGATGGCCGCGGCCCCGACCAGCACGCCCGCCACCGAGCCGGCCGTCGCCCCGTTGGAGTCGGTGTCCAGGCCGCCGCGCACGGTGAGGGTGATCGTGCGGGTGAAGTCGCCCTCGCCGTAGAGGAGTCCGGCGGTCAGGACGGCCGCGTTGGGGACCGTGTGGATCCAGTCGAGGCCGCCGGTCTCCCTGCGGATTTCGGCCAGCGTCTCGGACCACTCCAGGCCCGCCTCGTGCAGGGCCATCGTGTGCCGCACCGTCCTGGCCAGCCGGCTGCCGGCGGGGATGCGCTCCAGGGCGGTCTCCAGGGCGACGCGCGGGCCCGGCGCGGTGAACGCGGCGGCGATCAGGGCCGCCGCCCACATCGCCCCGTACACCCCGTTGCCCGTGTGCGACAGGACCGCGTCCCGGCGGGCCAGCGAGGCGGCCCGGCGCGGGTCGCCGGGGGAGGTCCAGCCGTACACGTCCGCCCGGATCAGCGCGCCGATCCACTCCTGGTGCGGATTGTCGTACGTGGCGGTGAGCGGCGGCTTCAGACCGTTGGCGAGGTTCCGGTAGGCGACCCGCTCGGCGGTGAAGGTCTGCAGGTACGGCAGCCGCAGCAGCCAGTGCTCGCCGACCTGCTCGGTGGTGAAGGCGAAGCCGCGGGTCTCCAGGAGGTGCAGGGCCAGGATCGAGTAGTCGATGTCGTCGTCCCGGCAGCTGCCGTGGATCCTGCCGCGCACGCACTGCGGCCACTCGGGCCGCAGCTCGAAGCCGTCCGCTCCGGCGGCCGGCGGCGGGGGCAGGTAGTCGGTCAGCGGCAGGGCGCCGGTCAGCCGCAGATAGGCGTCGATCCGCTCGGGCGTCCAGTGGTCTCCGCGCTCGACCGGCTTGCCGAGCATGTTCCCGGCGATCCGCCCCGTCCAGCCGCCGAGGATCCGGTCGGCGAGTTCGCTGTGCTTGAGGAGGCCCATGACACCGGTGTACCGAATGCGCCGTCGGGCCGCGCGCCGACGCACCCGCGCGGCCCAGCACGAGCGACCCGTCGGTCCTCAGTCCTCGTCTCCGCCCGACCGGGACTTGGCCGCCCGGCGCAGCCGGTGGTGCCGGGAGGAGCCCTGCTCGGAGATGGCCTCGCCGACCGCCGCCCGGACCGCGTCCCGCACCCCGTGCAGCGCGTGGTGCCGGGCGGGACCCGCGCCCGGGTCCTCCCGGAGCTCCTTCAGCAGCGCCCAGCACAGGCCCAGCATCACCAGCACGAAGGGGAGCGCCACCAGGATCGTCGCCGTCTGCAGCGAACTGAGCCCGCCCGCCACGAGCAGCACCGCGGCGACCGCCGCCATCAGCACGCCCCAGGTGACCACGAGCCAGGTCGGCGGGTGCAGCGCCCCACGGCTGGTGAGCGAGCCCATCACCAGGGAGGCCGAGTCGGCGCTGGTCACGAAGTAGGTCATCACCAGGATCATCGCGAGGTACGAGGTGACCGTGCCGATCGGCAGGGCGTCGAGCATCGCGAAGAGCGAGGCCTCCGGGCCGTCCTTGACCGCGCCCGCCAGGTCGGCCGCGCCCGTGGAGTCGAGCCGGATCGCGGTGCCGCCCATGACGCAGAACCAGATGACCGTGGCCCCCGAGGGAACGAGCAGCACCCCGAAGAGGAACTCGCGGACGGTCCTGCCGCGCGAGATGCGGGCGATGAAGGTGCCGACGAACGGGGCCCAGGACAGCCACCACGCCCAGTAGAAGATCGTCCAGGCGCCGAGCCAGGTCCGGTCCGTGAACGCCCCGGTGCGGCTCGCCATCGGCAGCAGCTGGTGGAGATAGCCGCCGACCGAGGCGGGGATGGTGTCGAGGATGTAGACGGTCGGGCCGAGCAGGAAGACGAAGAGCGCCAGACAGGCGGCGAGGACGATGTTCAGCGTGGAGAGCCACTTCACGCCCTTGTGCAGGCCGGAGAAGGCCGAGAGGACGAAGGCCGCCGACAGGGACACGATGATGATCAGCTCGGTGGCCGTGGAGTCCTTGACGCCCATCGTCAGGTTCAGCCCCTCGGCGACCTGGAGCGCGCCGAGCCCCAGACTGGTCGCGGTGCCGAAGACCGTCGCGAAGACCGCGAGCAGGTCGATCGCCTTCCCCGGCCAGGACCGTGCCCTGCGCTCGCCCATGAGCGGCACGAAGGCGGCGCTGAGGGTGTTGCCGCGGCCCTTGCGGAAGCCCGCGTACGCCAGGGCGAGCCCGGCGATGCCGTAGATCGCCCAGGGGGTGAGCGTCCAGTGGAAGAAGGAGTACTCCAGGGCGGTGCGCGCCGCCGCGCCGGACTGCGCGGGCACGCCGCTCGCCGGGGGCGGGCTCAGATAGTGCTGGAGCGGTTCCCCCACCCCGTAGAACATCAGGCCGATGCCCATTCCGGCGCTGAACATCATCGCGATCCAGGCGAGATTGGTGAACTCCGGCTCCGAGTCGTCGGCCCCGAGCCGGATCCGGCCGTAACGGCTCAGCGCGATCACCACGCACAGCACCAGGAAGATGTCGGCCGCGGTCACGAAGAGCCAGGCGAAATTCGACAGGACCCAGTTCAGGGCCGAGGAGGAGGCGTCGGCGAAGGAGTCCTTGCCGATCGCCGCCCAGCCGACCACGGCGACGACGGCCGCCAGCCCGATGGCGATGACCTTCGCATCGGGCCCGGTGGGCCCGTGGGCGTCGGCGGTGCCGGTGCCGCGGGAGCCCGGGGAGGCACCGGGGTTCTCTTTTGATGTTTGATCGATCGGTTCCGTACTCATGATGGCCCACTATGGTGCGGAATATCGCTTTATCAGGGGGTGGCACGCCGTCTTGGGCTCCGGATAGGGTCGGCCTCGGCGCGACTGCACGTTCGAAAGCAAGGGATGCAAGGTGACGGACGGAGCAGCAACTGAGGTCGCACGGGTACTCGTCGCGGCCGACAAGTTCAAGGGTTCGCTCACGGCCGTACAGGTCGCCGAGCGGGTCACGGCCGGCCTGCGACAGGTCGTCCCGGGGATCGAGGTCGAGACGCTCCCCGTCGCGGACGGCGGCGACGGCACCGTCGCGGCCGCGGTCGCGGCCGGGTTCGAGCGGCACGAGGTCACCGTGACCGGGCCGATCGGCGAGCCGGTCACGGCGGCGTTCGCGCTGCGCGGCACCACGGCGGTGGTGGAGATGGCGGAGGCCTCCGGCCTCCAGCTCCTGCCGCCCGGCGTCTTCGCACCGCTCACCGCCACCACCTACGGCTCCGGCGAGCTGCTGCGCGCGGCCCTCGACGCCGGCGCCACCACGATCGTCTTCGGCGTCGGCGGCAGCGCCACCACCGACGGCGGCGCCGGCATGCTCGCCGCGCTCGGCGCGGTCTTCCTGGACGCGGACGGCGCCCCGGTCGGCCCCGGCGGCGGCGCCCTCGCGAGCCTCGCCTCCGCGGACCTCTCGGGCGTCGACCCCCGCTTCGCCGCGGTGGACCTCGTCCTCGCCAGCGATGTCGACAACCCGCTGACCGGCCCCAAGGGCTGCGCCGCGGTGTACGGCCCGCAGAAGGGCGCCACTCCCGAGGACGTGGCCACCCTCGACGCGGCCCTCGCGCACTACGCCCAGGTCCTGGAGAAGGCCATCGGCCCCAAGGCCGCCGAGCTCGCCGCCTCCCCGGGCGCGGGCGGCGCCGGCGGCATCGGCTACGGGGCCCTGCTGCTCGACGCGAGCTTCCGCCCCGGCATCGAGCTGATGCTGGAGGTGCTCGGCTTCGCCCCGGCCCTGGAGCGCGCCACCCTCGTCATCACCGGCGAGGGCTCGCTCGACGAGCAGACCCTGCACGGCAAGGCCCCGGCGGGCGTCGCCGCCGCGGCCCGGGCGGCCGGCAAGGAGGTCGTCGCGGTCTGCGGGCGCCTGGCCCTGACCCCGGCGGCCCTCGGCACGGCCGGCATCCGGCGCGCCTACCCGCTCACCGACCTGGAGCCGGAGCCCGCGAAGTCCATCGCGAACGCGGGGCCGCTCCTGGAGCGGGTCGCGGCGAACATCGCGCGGGACTTCCTCGCGTAGCACCGCGGCAGGCGGGCCGCCCGACATCCGCGCGTAACACCGGCGTGTGAGGCTCGCGCACATGAACGTACGCAGCGACACCATCCGCCTGCTCACCGACGAGGACGTGCGCAGGCGGGCCTCCGACGGCCTCGCGGGCCTCCTCGTGGACGCGGTGGCCGGCGGGGCCTCCATCGGCTTCCTGGCCCCCCTGGACCCCGCAGAGGCGGCCGCCTGGTGGACGGGGGCGGCCGGCACCCGGGAGGTCTGGGCCGCGTACGGCCCCGAGGACGAGCTGCTCGGTGCCGTCACCCTCGTCCGGGACGGCAAGGCCAACGGGCGGCACCGCGGCGAGATCGCCAAGCTCGTCGTGCACAGCGGCGCCCGGGGCCGCGGCCTCGGCGCCCGGCTGCTCGCCACGGCCGAGGCCCACGCGGCGGCCACCGGGCTCACCCTGCTCGTCCTCGACACCGAGACCGGCAGCCCCGCCGAGCGGCTCTACCGCGCGGCGGGCTGGACCGCCGCGGGCGTCATCCCGGACTTCGCCGCCGACCCCGGCGGGACCCTGAAGCCCACGAGCCTGTTCTACAAGCGCCTCTGACCCCTCGGACGGCCTCGGCGTCCGTGACGGTCCGGACGGGACGGCCTCGGCGTCCGTGACGTCCGTGACGGTCCGGGCGCCTCCCACGGCATGCGAAAGGGCCCCGGACGTTCTCACGTCCGGGGCCCTTTCGCCGTCTGCTGTTCCCGCTACGGCAGCTGCGCCGCCTGCGCCTGCCGCGCCTCGCGGCTCTCGCGCCGGTTGTCACGGAAGGTGTTCACTCGCCGGGCCGTCGCGAAGAGGGGGATCACGGCGCCCAGCACCACCTGGAGCGCGCAGCCGGTCTGGAGCAGGAAGGCTCCGCCCGGTGCGTCGAACGCCCACGCCGCCAGCATGGCCATCGCGCCGACGATCCAGCTGAGCATCGCCACCGCGAGAACGCCGCGCGGCTTCGGGTACTCGACCCGGCTCACCATCAGCCAGGCGACCCCGATGATCGCGAGCAGCGTCGGGATGAACGGCAGCTCCAGAAGAATGATCGACACGACGGTCAGCGCGCCGAAGGGGCTCGGCATGCCCTGGAACATGCCGTCCTTCATCGTCACGCAGGAGAACCGCGCGAGTCTCAGCACCACGGCGAGCAGCACCACGATCGCGGCCACCGCCGAGACCTTCTGCTGCGCGTCGTCCGCGACCATGCCGTACACGAGCACGAAGTAGGCCGGAGCCAGACCGAAGCTGATCAGGTCCGACAGGTTGTCGAGTTCGGCGCCCATCGGCGAGCTGCGGAGCTTGCGCGCCACGATGCCGTCGAAGAGGTCGAAGATCGCCGCGGCCAGCATCAGGATCACGGCGGTGGCGGCGCTGTTGCGCGCCATGCCGGTCTCGCTGCTGCCGGTGAGGTGCGGGATGAGGATGCCCGTGGTGGTGAAGTACACCGCCATGAAGCCGCACGTGGCGTTACCGAGCGTGAGGGCGTCCGCTATGGACAGCCTCAGCGACAACGGCATCTCCTCGGCCTCGTCGGCCTCCGCCTCCGCGTCGGCGACCCAGTCGGCCGCCCGTGTGTCGGGATCAATCACGGTCAATGCGAGTCACCCCCGCGGTCGTGGCCTGTCCGACCTCGACGGCGACCTCGACACCCTCCGGAAGGTAGATGTCGACGCGCGACCCGAAGCGGATCAGACCGATGCGGTCACCCTGCTCGACCTTCGTCCCCTGCGGGATGTACGGCACGATGCGCCGGGCGACGGCACCCGCGATCTGGACCATCTCGATGTCGCCGAGCTCGGTGTCGAAGTGCCAGACAACGCGCTCGTTGTTCTCGCTCTCCTTGTTGAACGCCGGGACGAACCCGCCCGGGACGTGCTCCACGGACGTCACGGTGCCGGCCAGTGGCGCGCGGTTGACGTGGACGTTCAGCGGGCTCATGAAGATGGCGACGCGGGTGCGCCCGTCCTTCCACGGCATGATGCTCTGCACCACGCCGTCGGCGGGCGAGATGACCCGGCCCTGAGCGATCTCGCGCTCGGGGTCGCGGAAGAACCACAGCATGCCGGCCGCGAGAGCGGTGGTCGGCACGGCGATGGCCGCGGCGCGCCTCGACTTGCGGGAGCGCGCGAGGCTGAGCGCCGCGGTGGCCACGGTCGGCAGAAGCCACGGCGATGCTCCGCGAGCGATGCGGGCGCCCTTGAGGCTGTCGCGATGTGCAGAGGTTCGACTGTCGGGCATGGATGACCTTCGTAGCGGATGATGCCGCGCTGGCAACAGGGGGACGGCGGCTTTCCGGCGATGCTATCGGTTGCGGGGCGCAACTGGGCAAGCCAGGAACCGAGTCGGCGGCCGGAAGACGAACACGGGGTGTGATCTTCTTCGCGGCCGAACCGGCTCAAAAGCGACAATCAGCCCTGGAATCGGTACTCCTCCAGGAGGCGGCGGCCAATGATCATTTTCTGGATCTCGGCGGTACCTTCACCGATGAGCAGCATCGGAGCCTCGCGGTAGAGGCGCTCGATCTCGTACTCCTTCGAGAAGCCGTATCCGCCGTGAATGCGGAAGGCGTCCTCGACGACCTCCTTGCAGTATTCGGAGGCGAGGTACTTCGCCATCCCTGCTTCGAGGTCGTTTCGTTCCCCGGAGTCCTTTTTGCGTGCTGCGTTCACCATCATGGCATGAGCGGCCTCGACCTTGGTAGCCATCTCGGCCAGCTTGAACTGAATCGCCTGGTGCTGGGCGATCGGCTTACCGAAAGTGTGACGCTGCTGGGCATACTGGACGCCGAGTTCGAAAGCACGCTGAGCGACGCCGCAACCACGGGCGGCCACGTTCACGCGCCCGACCTCCACGCCGTCCATCATTTGGTAAAACCCTCGGCCGGTCTCCCCGCCGAGCACCCGATTGGCCGGAATGCGCAGTCCGTCCATGATGAGTTCCGTCGTGTCGACGCCCTTGTAACCCATCTTCTCGATCTTGCCCGGAATGGTGAGTCCGGGACGGACCTCACCGAAACCGGGCTCCTTCTCGACGAGGAAGGTCGTCATCGACTTGTGCGGCGCGGTCCCCTCGGGGTGTCCTTCGTCACTTCGGACGAGAACGGCGACCAGCGTTGACGTGCCGCCGTTCGTCAGCCACATCTTCTGGCCGTTGAGGACGTACTCGTCGCCGTCCTTCACCGCCTTCGACGTGATCGCCGACACGTCCGAGCCGAGACCCGGCTCGGACATCGAGAACGCGCCGCGCGTCTCGCCGGCCGCCATCCGCGGAAGGAAGTAGTCCTTCTGCTCCTGGGTGCCGTGCTGCTTCAGCATGTACGCCACGATGAAGTGGGTGTTGATGATGCCGGAGACCGACATCCAGCCGCGCGCGATCTCCTCCACGCACAGCGCGTAGGTGAGCAGCGACTCACCCAGGCCCCCGTACTCCTCGGGGATCATGAGACCGAAGACACCGAGCTCCTTGAGCCCGTCGACGATCTGCTGGGGGTACTCGTCACGGTGCTCGAGCTCCGTGGCGACCGGGATGATCTCCTTGTCGACGAAGTCCCGGACAGTGGAGAGGATCTCCTGCTGGACGTCCGTCAGACCGTGGGTCTGGGCGAGTCGCGCCATGACTACTTCCCCTGTTCCTTCGGCTCGGAATCAGCGCTGTCGCCCCGCGGGGGCGTCGTTTGAGGCTGGTGGTGGGAGACGGGCGGGCGGCCGGCCTGCTCGCCGCCGCGCGCCTCGATGTACTCGGCGGTCGGGACCATCACCTTGCGGCGGAAGACGCACACCAGGGTGCCGTCCTGCTTGTAGCCCTTGGTCTCGACGTAGACGACCCCGCGGTCGCTCTTCGACTTCGACGGCGTCTTGTCCAGGACGGTCGTCTCGCCGTAGATGGTGTCGCCGTGGAAGGTCGGCGCCACGTGCCGCAGCGACTCGATCTCCAGGTTGGCGATCGCCTTGCCCGAGACGTCCGGGACGGACATGCCGAGCAGCAGCGAGTAGATGTAGTTGCCGACGACGACGTTCTTATTGAAGTCCGTCGTGTTCTCCGCGTAATTCGCGTCCATGTGCAGCGGATGGTGGTTCATCGTCAGCAGACAGAAGAGATGGTCGTCGTACTCGGTGACCGTCTTTCCGGGCCAGTGCTTGTAGACGGCGCCGATCTCGAACTCTTCGTAGGTGCGGCCGAACTGCATCGGGATCAGGCCTCCGGGATCTCGAACTTCGTGGTGCGCTGCATACCGGCGGCGCGGCCCTTTCCGGAGATGACCAGGGCCATCTTGCGGGAGGCCTCGTCGATCATCTCGTCGCCGAGCATCGCGGAGCCCTTCTTCCCGCCGGCCTCGGAGGTGTAGTAGTCGTACGCGTCGAGGATCAGCTCGGCGTGGTCGAAGTCCTCCTGCGAGGGCGAGAAGATCTCGTTCGCCGCGGCGACCTGGTCCGGGTGCAGCACCCACTTGCCGTCGAAGCCGAGGGCGGCGGCGCGCTGCGCGACCGCGCGGTAGCCCTCCTGGTTGCGGATCTGCAGGTAGGGTCCGTCGATCGCCTGCAGGTTGTTGGCGCGGGCGGCCATCAGGATGCTCATCAGGATGTGGTGGTAGGCGTCCGCCGGGTAGCCGGGCGGCTGCTCGCCGACGACCAGCGACTTCATGTTGATGGAGGCCATGAAGTCGGCCGGGCCGAAGATGATCGTCTCCACGCGCTGCGAGGCCTGGGCGATCGCGTTGACGTTGTTGAGGCCCTGGGCGTTCTCGATCTGCGCCTCGATGCCGATCTTGCCGACCTCGAAGCCCATCGTCTTCTCGATCTGGGTGAGCAGCAGGTCGAGCGCGACGATCTGCTCGGCGTTCTGCACCTTCGGCAGCATGATGCAGTCCAGGTTCTGGCCGGCACCCTCGACGACGGTGACGACGTCACGGTACGTCCAGTGGGTCGTCCAGTCGTTGACGCGGACCACGCGGGTCTTGCCGGTCCAGTCGCCCTCGTTGAGGAACTTCACGATGGTGTGCCGGGCCTCCGGCTTGGCCAGCGGCGCGCAGGCGTCCTCCAGGTCCAGGAAGACCTGGTCGGCGGCGAGACCCTGGGCCTTCTCCAGGAACCGCGGGTTGGAGCCGGGCACCGCGAGGCAGGAGCGGCGCGGGCGCAGACGGTTCACGGGGCTGGTCATGCGGGGACCTCCGTACTTTCAAGGGGGCTGAGCTTGTTCGCTTTGCGGATCTCGTCGACGATACGACCGATGATCCCGGTGATGCCGAAGTCCTTCGGTGTGAAGACGGCCGCAACGCCCGCGGCCCTGAGCTCCGCGGCGTCGGCGTTCGGGATGATCCCGCCCACGACGACCGGGATGTCGGCCGCGCCCGCGTCCTTCAGACGGTCCAGCACGTCGGGCACGAGCTGGGCGTGCGAGCCGGACAGGATCGACAGGCCGACGGCGTGCACGTCCTCCTCGAGCGCCGCGTCCACGATCTGCTCCGGGGTGAGCCGGATGCCCTGGTAGACCACCTCGAACCCGGCGTCACGGGCGCGCACGGCGATCTGCTCGGCGCCGTTGGAGTGCCCGTCGAGGCCCGGCTTGCCGACCAGGAAGCGCAGCTTGCCGACGCCCATGTCCCGGGCGGTGCGGTCCACCTTGCGGCGCACCTCGGCCAGCGGGGAGCCCTCCTCGGCCGGGACGGCCACCGGGGCGGAGGAGACACCGGTCGGGGCACGGAACTCGCCGAAGACCTCGCGCAGCGCGCCGGCCCACTCGCCGGTGGTGACGCCCGCGCGGGCGCACTCCAGGGTGGCCTCCATCAGGTTGCCGGTGCCCTTCGCGGCCTCCTTGAGCTGGTCCAGGGCCTGCTGGGTGGTGGGGAAGACGAAGGGGTCGCCGCCGCCCTGCCGGTCCGTGGACTCCTGGCGCTCGGCGCGCCAGCGGGCGACGGCGGAGACCACCCGGGCCTCGACGGCCGGGTCGACCGTCTGGATCGCGGTGTCCAGGTCGGCGGTGAGCGGGTTGGGCTCGGTGGTCTCGAAGATGTTGACGCCGATGATCTTCTCCTCGCCCGACTCGATGCGGGCGCGCCGCTCGGCGTGCGAGGAGACCAGCTGCGCCTTGAGGTAGCCGGACTCGACGGCGGCCATGGCGCCGCCCATCTCCTGGATCCGCTCGATCTCGGCCGTGCACTCGGCGACCAGGGCCTCCACCTTGGCCTCGATGACGTGCGAGCCGGCGAAGATGTCCTCGTACTCCAGCAGGTCGGACTCGTGGGCGAGGACCTGCTGGATGCGCAGCGACCACTGCTGGTCCCAGGGGCGCGGCAGGCCGAGCGCCTCGTTCCAGGCCGGGAGCTGGACGGCACGCGCGCGGGCGTCCTTGGAGAGGGTGACGGCCAGCATCTCCAGGACGATCCGCTGGACGTTGTTCTCCGGCTGGGCCTCCGTCAGCCCGAGCGAGTTGACCTGAACGCCGTAGCGGAAGCGACGCTGCTTGGCGTCCTCGATGCCGTACCGCTCGCGGGTGATGGTGTCCCAGATGCGGCCGAACGCGCGCATCTTGCACATCTCCTCGATGAAGCGGACGCCCGCGTTCACGAAGAACGAGATGCGGGCGACGACCTCGCCGAACCGCTCCTCGGGGACCTGCCCCGAGTCGCGGACGGCGTCGAGGACGGCGATCGCCGTGGACATCGCGTACGAGATCTCCTGGACCGGAGTGGCCCCCGCCTCCTGCAGGTGGTAGCTGCAGATGTTGATCGGGTTCCACTTCGGCATGTGGTTCACCGTGTAGGCGATCATGTCCGTCGTGAGGCGGAGCGAGGGGCCGGGCGGGAAGACGTGCGTCCCGCGCGACAGGTACTCCTTCACGATGTCGTTCTGGGTGGTGCCCTGGAGCTTGGTGATGTCCGCGCCCTGCTCCTCGGCCACCACCTGGTAGAGCGCCAGCAGCCACATCGCGGTGGCGTTGATGGTCATCGAGGTGTTCATCTGCTCCAGGGGGATGTCCTGGAACAGCCGCCGCATGTCACCGAGGTGCGAGACGGGCACCCCGACCCGGCCGACCTCGCCGCGGGCGAGGATGTGGTCCGGGTCGTAGCCGGTCTGCGTGGGCAGGTCGAACGCGACCGAGAGACCGGTCTGGCCCTTGGCGAGGTTCCGCCGGTAGAGCTCGTTCGACGCCTCGGCGGTCGAGTGGCCGGCGTAGGTCCGCATGAGCCACGGCCGGTCCTTCTGACGCTCTGTCATCTGTGGTCCCGGGGTCAGATGTTACGGAAGCGGTTGATGGCGTCGATGTGCTTGGCGCGCATCTCCGGGTCGCGGACGCCGAGTCCCTCCTGCGGGGCGAGGGCGAGGACGCCGACCTTGCCCTGGTGCAGGTTGCGGTGGACGTCGTAGGCGGCCTGGCCGGTCTCCTCCAGGGAGTAGACCTTGGAGAGCGTGGGGTGGATCTTGCCCTTGGCGATCAGGCGGTTGGCCTCCCACGCCTCGCGGTAGTTGGCGAAGTGCGAGCCGATGATGCGCTTCAGGGACATCCACAGGTAGCGGTTGTCGTACTGGTGCATGTAGCCCGAGGTCGAGGCGCAGGTGGTGATCGTGCCGCCCTTGCGGGTGACGTACACGGAGGCGCCGAAGGTCTCGCGGCCCGGGTGCTCGAAGACGATGTCGATGTCCTCGCCGCCGGTCAGCTCGCGGATCTTTGAGCCGAAGCGCTTCCACTCCCGCGGGTCCTGGGTGTTCTCGTCCTTCCAGAACTTGTAGCCCTCGGCATTGCGGTCGATGACCGCGTCGGCGCCCATGGACCGGCAGATGTCGGCCTTCTCGGGGGAGGAGACGACACAGATCGGGTTGGCGCCGCCGGCCAGGGCGAACTGGGTGGCGTACGAGCCGAGTCCGCCGCTCGCGCCCCAGATGAGGACGTTGTCGCCCTGCTTCATGCCGGCGCCGTTGCGGGAGACCAGCTGGCGGTACGCGGTGGAGTTGACCAGACCGGGCGAGGCGGCCTCCTCCCAGCTGAGGTGGTCGGGCTTCGGCATCAGCTGGTTGGACTTGACCAGGGCGATCTCGGCGAGGCCGCCGAAGTTGGTCTCGAAGCCCCAGATGCGCTGCTCGGGGTCGAGCATCGTGTCGTTGTGGCCGTCCGAGGACTCCAGCTCGACGCTCAGGCAGTGCGCGACGACCTCGTCGCCGGGCTTCCAGGAGTTGACGCCGGGGCCGGTGCGCAGCACGACGCCCGCGAGGTCGGAGCCGATGATGTGGTACGGCAGGTCGTGGCGCTTGGTGAGCTCCGACAGGCGGCCGTAGCGCTCCAGGAAGCCGAAGGTCGAGACGGGCTCGAAGATCGAGGTCCAGACCGAGTTGTAGTTGACGGAGCTGGCCATGACGGCGACCAGGGCCTCGCCCGGGCCGAGCTCGGGCAGGGCGACGTCGTCCAGGTGGAGCGACTTGCGCGGGTCCTTGTCGCGGCTCTCGACTCCGGCGAACATCTCGGCCTCGTCCTTGTGGACGGTGATGGCCCGGTACGACTCGGGGAGCTTGATGTTGGCGAAGTCGGCCGAGGTGGAGTCGGGCGACTGGATCGCGTCCAGGATGTCCTTCACGGGATGCCTCCGGCGGTGCGGCGTCTGAGGGGAACGCGCTGAGGGTTACGTCGGGGTTGCTGCTGTGGAGGTGTGCCGTCGGTTCGGCGCGGTGGTGCGGTGGCGGCGCCGGGTGTGGCGCGAGGGGTGCCTGTGACGCAGGCGTCCGGGCGCACGAGCAGGATCGCTTGTGGGGACAGCCGGCGCGCGAGGAGATTCTCTGCGTGCCGGCCGCCCGGACAACATCAACGTATGGCACGCCGTGTCACCTGACAAGGCACTGCGTGCCAACAATTTCACTCAGATGCAATCTGCTCGTCACGGATGAGCGATGATCGATCGAAAATCACCTCTGAGCTGCGCAAACGCGACATGGGCCGCCCCCGGAAAACCGGGAACGGCCCATGTCTGGGTGCGTCGGAGCGGCCCTCAGCGGGGCGCTCAGCCCTGCTTGAGGGCCTCCTGGATGGTCCGCATGACCTCGTCGAGCGGAGCGTCCGTTCGGGCGACGGCGATGACCACGTCGCCGGTGGCCGAGGCGGTCGCCGCGGGCCCCGGCCCCTCCGCCTGGGACGCCGGGGACAGCTGTCCGGTGCCCGTGGAGGCGGTCGGCCGGCCCGCGCCTATGCCCGTGCCGAAGGTCTCCCGCACGATCGCGAAGGCGTGGTCGAGCTGCGCCTCCACATCGCCCTGACCGCCCGCCCGCAGCCACCGCCGCAGCACGTGGTTGTGGGCGGTGACCACCGCGGAGGCGGCCACCTCGGCGAGCAGCGGGTCGTCGTTGCCGTCGTGGTGGTCGCGCTCGTCGAAGTGCCCGAGCAGATAGCGGGTGAACAGGCGCTCGTAGCGGGCCACCGAGGCGATCTCGCGCTCCCGCAGGGTGGGCACCTCGCGGGTGAGCCGGTAGCGCTCCACGGAGACCGCGGGCGAGCCCGCGTACATCTTCATGACTTCCTTGATGCCCCGGCACACCGTGTCCAGCGGATGCTCGTGCGGCGGGGCGGCGTTCAGGACCGCCTCGGCGCGCACCAGGGTGTCGTCGTGGTCCGGGAAGATCGCCTCTTCCTTGGAGCGGAAGTGGCGGAAGAAGGTCCGCCGGGCCACCCCGGCCGCCGCGGCGATCTCGTCGACCGTCGTGGCCTCGTAGCCCTTGGTGGCGAAGAGCTCCATGGCCGCGGCCGCGAGCTCCCGGCGCATCTTGAGCCGCTGCGCGGCGGCGCGGGTCCCCGCCGCGCTCTCCTGAGCGTCGGGCGTGGACGTGGCACGGGGTGTCTTCGCGGCCTTGGACATGTCCCGAACGTACTGCATCGGAGCGGGAGTGTGCCCAGGTGGGGGAGGGGAGCCCGGCCCGGCGCCCGTGGCACCCGAGGGACTGAGCAACCCTCCCCACTGCCCGTACGCGTCGGTGTGGGCCTCAGCGGCGGGCATATTCGCGGAAGCCGCGCCCGGTCTTGCGGCCCAGGCAGCCCGCGGCCACCAGGTGCTCCAGGAGCGGCGCGGGGGCGAGGCCCGGGTCGCGGAACTCGCGGTGCAGCACCTGCTCGATGGCGAGCGAGACGTCCAGGCCGACCACGTCGAGCAGCTCGAACGGCCCCATCGGGTAGCCGCCGCCCAGCTTCATCGCCGCGTCGATGTCGTCCAGGGTCGCGTAGTGCTCCTGGACCATCTTGATCGCGTTGTTCAGGTACGGGAAGAGCAGCGCGTTCACGATGAAACCGGCCCGGTCGCCGCAGTCCACCGGGTGCTTCCTGATCCTCGTGGTGACCGCGCGGACGGTGGCGTGGACGTCGTCGGCCGTCAGGACCGTACGGACGATCTCCACCAGCTTCATCGCGGGCGCCGGGTTGAAGAAGTGCATCCCGATGACGTCCTGCGGGCGGCTCGTCGCCTTCGCGCAGGCGACGACCGGCAGCGAGGAGGTCGTGGTGGCGAGCACCGCGCCGGGCTTGCAGATCTTGTCCAGGCGGGCGAAGAGCTCCTGCTTGATCCCCAGGTCCTCGGCTACCGCCTCCACTGCCAGGTCGACCTCGGCGAACGCGTCCAGCGAGCCGGCCGGGACGATCCGGGCCAGCGTCTCGTCGCGCGCCTCGCCGGTCATCCGGCCCTTGTCCACGGAACGGGCCAGGGACTTGGCGATCCGGGCCTTGGCGGTGTCGGCCTTCTCCTGCGAGCGGGCCGCCAGGACGACCTCGTAGCCGGCCTTGGCGAAGACCTCGGCGATGCCGGAGGCCATGGTGCCCGAACCGGCGACGCCGACCGAGCGGACCTCGCGGCCCGTGCCGGTCTCCGCGGCCTCCAGCGGGGTCAGCGCGTCGCGGACCACCTCGGTGGAACCGGGGGCCGCGTAGGTGTAGAAGCCGCGGCCCGACTTGCGGCCGGTCAGGCCCGCCTCGCTGAGCTGCTTGAGGATCGGTGCCGGGGCGTGCAGCCGGTCCTGCGAGGAGGCGTACATGGCCTCCAGGACGGTACGGGCGGTGTCGATGCCGATCAGGTCGAGCAGGGCCAGCGGGCCCATCGGCAGACCGCAGCCGAGGCGCATCGCCGCGTCGATGTCCTCCCGGGAGGCGTAGCGAGCCTCGTACATCGCGGCCGCCTGGTTGAGGTAGCCGAAGAGCAGCCCGTCGGCGACGAAACCGGGCCGGTCGCCGACCGCGACGGTCTCCTTGCCGAGCTCCTGCGCCAGGGTGGTGACGGCGTCGACGGCCGCCGGGGCGGTGAGCACCGAGGAGACGACCTCGACCAGCTTCATCGCCTGGACCGGGGTGAAGAAGTGCAGCCCGAGCACCCGCTCCGGGTGGGCGGAGTCGGCGGCGAGCCGGGTCACGGACAGCGCGTTGGTGCCGGTGGCGAGGATCGCGTCGGGCCGGACGATGCCGTCCAGGGCCCGGAACACCTCCTGCTTCGTCTCGTACGACTCGGGCACGACCTCGATGACGAGATCGGCGTCGGCGGCCGCCTGCAGGTCGGAGAAGGTACGGAAGCGGGCCAGGACGTCCTGCCGCTCCTCCTCGGTGATCCGGCCGCGGTCGACCGCGCGGGCGGTGGAGGCCTCCAGGGCGGCGACGGCCTTGGCGGCCGCGTTCTCGCTGATGTCGATGCCGATGACCTCGCGTCCGGCCCGGGTGAGGACATCGGAGATACCGGTGCCCATGGTGCCGAGACCGACGACGGCGATGGTGGAGAGAGGGGTGTCCATCAGGGGACTCCTGGGAGGAAGAGTGACGACTGAAGGCAGTGCGCGAAGAGGGGAGCGCCGAGAAAAAGGGGCGACGGACTCTGTCCCGGAGTCACGTCGAAAACTGCCGAACCGAAAGGCCACGCACAACGGCTGCGTCACCAGGCCGTTGTGTGAAGTGCGGGGGTGACCCGCTCACCTGAGATTAACTGCCCGGTAACGAGCGCGCCAGTCCTGGGCGGTTGAGGAAAATGTGATCTGGGTCGCCGATAGGCTGCGGAATATGAATTTCGCCGAGGACCCCGAATTCTGCTCGATGATCGATCGTTTGCGGGAGGAGATCGAGAATGGCGGAGAGGACGCCTCAGCCGTATTCGAGCAACTCTCCGGTCCCCTCGGTACGGAGGAACTCCACCGGGTCCTGACCGCCCCCGGCCGGCCGCTGTGGGCCCGCGAGATCGCCGCCTTCCGGCTCGGCCTCGCCGGCGATCCACGGGCCTTCGAGGCGCTCGTCCTCCTCCTCAACCACCGCGACCCCGAGCGCTGCGTCTCCGCCGCCTACGCCCTGACGCGGCTCGGCGACCCGCGCACCGCCCGCGCCGCCGCCGCGCTCGCCACCAACGAACTCCGTGTCGCCTACGCCCTCCTGCCCGTCCGACTCCTCGCCGAGCTGCGCGCCCCGGAGAGCGTGCCCGCCCTCGTCACCGTGCTGGAGCGCCGCCTGCCGGCCGACGACCCGCACTGGCGCGTCGGACTCGCCTGCGTCGAGGGCCTCGGCTCCCTCGCCGACGCCCGGGCCCGCGGCGTCCTGGAAGCGGCGCTGCCGCACCCGAGGTTCGGGGGAGCGGCCCGGGAGGCGCTGGCGCGACTCGACGGGTAGAGGGGGCGGCGGCCCAGGGGCGGGCCGGAAAAGGCTCGGGCGGGGGAGACGGCAGGGCGGGGGAAGGGGGTCGGGCGGGGGAGACGGCAGGGCGGGGGAAGGGGGTCGGGCGGGGGAGACGGCAGGGCGGGGGAACGGCAGGGCGGAGAAAAGGGCCGGGCGGCCGACGAAGGTGTTCGTCGGCCGCCCGGTGGTGAGACGGGGGTGCGGTGCCGTGCGGTGCCGCGGCCCCCGGGAAGGTCAGGACGGCGGCAGCTGGATCCCCGCCCAGGGGAACGACGAGCCGTACCAGCCGCGGAACGGCGCGTTGAACCCGCCGTCCTGCCGGCTGCCGAAGACGTGCACCGCCATGGCCTCCGGCGACGTGTACCCGTACAGGGAGGCGATGTCGTCCCGCCCGTCGCCGTCGAAGTCTCCGGTGGTCAGCTTCATCCGGTCGCCGGAGCCCCAGTATTCGGGCTTGTTGGCCACGTACCACGAGCCGAAGGGCTTGTTGAACGCGCCGTTGGCCTGCGAGGTGAAGGTGTGCAGGCCGAGCCCGCCGTCCCCGTAGCTGTACAGGGCTCCGATGTCGTCGCGCCGGTCGCCGTCGAAGTCGCCGCTCACGATCCTGGTCTGGTTGCCCCAGCCCCAGACGTCGGTGCCCTTGTTGGTCACGTACCAGGAGCGGAAGGAGGCGTTGAGGGTGCCGTCCGCCTTGGCCGTGAACGTGTGGAGGCCGAGCCCGCCGTCGGCGTACGTGTACAGGACGGCGATGTCGTCGCGCTGATCGGAGTCGAACTTCCCGCTCACGAGCTGCATCTGGCTCGTCCGGCCCCAGCCGCCCAGGCTCTCGTAGGCGCGCCGCGGTGCGGAGAAGGTGCCGTCCGGGTTGGCGAGGAAGGTGAAGAACGCCCACGAGTCGCCCGTGCCGGCGTACGTGTAGAGGGCGGCGACGTCGTCGCGTCCGTCACCGTTGTAGTCGCCGCTGGTCAGACGCATGCTGCTGAACCAGCCCCAGTCGGAGGCGGCCGTCCAGGACCTGGTGCCGGCGGAGTAGCGGCCGTCGGGCTTGCCGAGGAACGTCTCCAGGGCCATCTTGCCCGCGGTGCTGGTGCCCTCGTCGTTCAGGACGGCGAGGTCGGGCACGCCGTCGCCGTCGAAGTCGCCCTGGACGGTCTTGCGGTGCAGCGCCGTGGCCGGGCTGACGGCCGAGTGCTTGGGGTCGCGGAACGTGCGGTACTCGGTCGTGCCGAACGTGAACGGCTTCGCCGTGCCGTCGCCGTACTCGTACAGGAACGGGAGGTCGGCCAGCGTGTTCGCGGTCAGGTCGTTCTGCGTGCGCAGCCGGTCCCAGTTGGCCTTGAAGGCGTCGTAGATCGCGGGGTCCGTGATCCGCAGGGACGTCTCGTCGGCGGAGACGAGGCCGGCGTCGTTGAAGTTGATCGAGCCGGTGTGCACCACGCGGTGGGGACCGGCGGCGTCGTCCCAGGACAGGAGGACGTACTTGGAGTGCAGTCCGCCCGACGCCCCGTTCAGCTGGTTCATCGAGACGGACCAGACCTCGACGTCCCGGTTCGGGTGCTGCGCGTCCCGCTCGAGGCCCGTGGCCTTCTCGGGGGCGCCGGCCACCACGATCCTGAACGCGCACCGCTTGCCGCCGGCGCCGGGTGCGTCGACCTTGGCCGCGATGGCCTTGTCCACCTCGGTGCGCCCGTCCCACGAGGCCATCGCGATGTGGACCTCCGGGCCGGTGGCGCAGTCCAGGGCCGAGATGCTCCGGGCCACCGGGTCGTTGACCACCTCGCCGCTCCTGGCGGCCCGCGGGTAGCGCCAGCCCGCGACCGTGCCCGCGTGGCCGCTGAAGTCGCCGGTGCCGTCTGCGTCGACCTCGGGCCAGAGGTCGTAGGCGGCGTTGGTGAGCTCCTTCGCCCGCATGGTGGTCCAGGTCTGCTCGTAGCCCTGGTAGATCTGCGCGTCGTCCGAGCTGATGACCATGTTGTCGGCGAGCGCGGCCGTGGTGGCGCCGAGGTTGTGCGAGGACTGGACCGCGACGTTCCTCCGGCCGTCGGTCAGCGCGCTGAACAGCCAGAACTTGTCGTGGTTGATGTCCTTGTTCTGCATGCACCCCTTCTGGCAGAGGATCACACGCGGCTTGCCGTCCGGGGCGTTGCCCAGCGACTGCGCCAGCCGCTCGGCCTCCGGAAGGGGGGCCTTGCAGTCGTGCGCCGGCCAAGGGCAGCCCTCGCTGAGGACCTGGACGTCGACACCCCTGTCGCGGGCGCCGATGAGGGCGTCGACGACCTGGGGGTCCTCGAGCGTGTACAGGGACACCCGGATGCTCGACGCCGGGGCCGCTTTGCCGATCAGCTCGATGAGCCGGTTCTCGATGGTCCGGTCGTAGCCGGCGGTGCCCTTGGGAAGCGGGTTGTTGAACACCGCCTCCAGGGCCGGCGTGCCGCTGGTGGTGCCGTCGGCCGCGGACGCCGGAAGCGGCATCGACACGACGGCGGCCGTCATGGCGCTCAGCGCAAGCGCGGCAAGCGTTTTCCTTCTCAAGATCCCCCCCCTGGGGTGGTGAAAGGTGCGGCCCGCCGCCCCCGGCGGGCCCGATGGTCACAGCGCGGTCCGGTCCCGCTCCTCCGGTATCAGCGCGAAGGCCTCGATCTCGACGAGGAGCTCGGGCCGGACCAGGGCGCTCACCTGCACCGCGGAGCTCGCGGGCAGCGGCGCCGCGCCGAAGGCGGCGTCCCGGGCGGCGCGGACGGCGGGCAGGTGGGCGACGTCGGTCACGAAGTACGTGAGCTTCACGACGTCCTCGAAACCGGCGCCGGCCGCGGCCAGGCAGCGGCGCAGGTTGTCGAAGACCCGGTGGGCCTGCGCCGCCGGGTCACCGGCGCCGACGACCTCGCCCGAGGCGTCGAGGGCGCACTGGCCGGACACGGCCACGAACCGGCCGGTGCCCCACACGACGTGGCTGTACTGCGGGCTCGGCGCGAGGCCCTCGGGTGCGGACACATGGGTCAGGTGCGTGGTCATGCGTCACATCCTGGACCACGCCACTGACAACGCGGCCGGGCGGCCCCGCGCGGCGCCGCCCCCCCCCGGGGCCGGCTCAGTGTTCGCGGCCGAGCAGTCCGTGCAGCGTCGTGCCGGCCGAGGGGACGCCCTCGCGGGTCGCTCCGGCCTTCGCGGGCTCGGGCTCCGGGAGCGCCTCGCAGGCGGCGTCCCACTCCGCGCCGGCCTCGGCGCGCGGGACCTTGCCGGTGGCCAGGTACGCGTCGAGGTGGGCGTCGAGGCACGCGTTGCCGGCCAGCGTCACCCCGTGGTTTCCGCCGCCCTCCTCGACGACGAGGCTGGAGCCGCTCATCATCCGGTGCAGGGCGACGCCGCCCTCGTAGGGGGTGGCCGCGTCCTCGGTGGCCTGGACGATCAGCACCGGCGGCAGCCGGTCGTTGGTGACGTCCGGCGGGGTCAGCGACGCGACCGGCCAGAAGGCGCACGGCGCGTTGTACCAGGCGTTGTTCCAGGTGGAGAACGGCGCCTTGGCGTGCGCGTCCCAGTTGTCCTTGCGCCACACGTTCCAGTCGCGCGGCCAGGCGGCGTCGCGGCACTGGACGCTCGTGTAGACCGAGTAGCCGTTGTCCGCCGCGGCGTCGGCGGCGCCGAACAGCTCGTACGCCCTCACCAGCGGGGCGGGGTCGGCGTCGTTGACGTACGCGGAGAACGCGGCCGCGAGTCGCGGCCAGTAGCCGTCGTAGTAGCCGCCCGGCAGGAAGGTGTCCTCCAGCTCGCCCGGGCCGACCTTGCCGCCGGCGGGCTGCTCGCGCAGCGCCTCGCGCATCCGGTACCAGGCGGCCTCGACCTCCTCCGGGTCGGTGCCGAGCCGGTAGGCGGTGTCGTTGCGGGCGACCCAGGCGGCGAAGTCCTTGTGCCGGGTGTCGAAGGCGTAGTCCTGCGCCAGGTTGTCCTCGTACCAGACGCCGCGCGGGTTGACGACGGAGTCCAGGACCATGCGCCGCACCCGCTGGGGGAACAGCTTGGCGTACACGGCCCCCAGGTAGGTGCCGTAGGAGTAGCCGAGGTAGTTGACCTTGGACGCGCGGAGCGCCGCGCGGATCGCGTCGAGGTCCCGCGCCGTGGAGACGGTGTCCATGTACGGCAGCACGTCGGCGTACTTGTCGCCGCAGGCCTTGGCGAAGGCCTGGGCCCGTTCCAGGCCCGCTCGTTCGCCCCCGGCGTCCCGGGGCACGGAGTCCGCGCGGACCGGGGCGAAGTGGCCGGGGCGGCAGTCGAGGGCGGGCTCGCTCTTGCCGACGCCCCGCGGGTCGAAGCCGATCACGTCGTACTGCGCCGCCACCTCGGGGGCGAGCGAGGCCGCCACGTACCCGGCCATCCCGCGGCCGCTGCCACCGGGGCCGCCCGGGTTGACGAGGAGCGGGCCCTGGTAGGCCTTCGCCGTGTGCGGGACCCGGGTCAGCGCGAGCGTGATCGACCGCCCCGTCGGGCGGTCGTGGTCCAGCGGCACCTTCAGGGTGGCGCACTGGAGCTTGGGATACGCCTTGGTGGCACAGTCGGACCAGAGCAGCGGGGCGGTGGGGCGGGCGGCCGGGGTGTCGCCTTCGGCGGTGGGCGCGGCGGTGGCGGAAGCGGGCAGGACGGTGACCGTCCCGGCGACCAGCGCCCCAGCGGCGATCAGCATTCCTGCGCGTGGGTTCATACGGCGTCCGTGCCCCGAACCCGGCGCGGAAGGACCGCTTCCGGCGAGAGTTGACCCGATCAGAGGACGCCGACGGGGCTTCCGGTACGGCGATTCAGAGCAGGGTGAGCTGTTCGGCCGCGGCGGGCGGGGCGTGGTGGTCGGGCACCGGTATGCGGCGCGGTCCCCGGCGGTGGGCGGGTCCGATGCCGAACTCGGCGGCCAGTTCGTGCACCTGACGGGTGATCCGGCGCTGGTACCAGGTCGGCGCGTAGGCCCCGGCGGCGTACATCCGCTCGTAACGCCCCACCAGTTCCGGGTGGTGGCGGCGCAGCCAGGTGAAGAACCACTCGCGGGCGCCCGGCCGCAGATGGAGCACGAGCGGGGTGACGGAGGCGGCGCCGGCCTCGGCGATGGCGCGGACCGTCGCGCGCAGCTGTTCGGGACGGTCGCCCAGGAAGGGCACGACCGGCGCCATCAGGACCCCGCAGTCGATGCCGTGCCCGGCGAAGGCCCGCACGACGTCCAGGCGGCGCTCGGGGGAGGGGGTGCCGGGCTCGATCGTGCGCCACAGCTCCCGGTCGGTGAAGCCGACGGAGACGGACACGCCCACGTCGGTCACCTCGGCGGCCTGCCGGATGAGCTCCTGGTCGCGCAGGATCAGCGTCCCCTTGGTGAGGATCGAGAACGGGTTGGCGTGGTCGCGGAGCGCCTCGATGATCCCCGGCATCAGCCGGTAGCGGCCCTCGGCCCGCTGGTAGCAGTCCACGTTGGTGCCCATCGCGATGTGCGCGCCCTGCCAGCTCCGGGAGGAGAGCCGGGTGCGCAGCAGCTCGGGGGCGTTGACCTTGACCACGATCTGGGAGTCGAAGCCGATGCCCGTGTCGAGGTCCAGATAGGCGTGGGTCTTGCGGGCGAAGCAGTACACGCACGCGTGCGTGCAGCCCCGGTACGGGTTGACCGTCCACTCGAACGGCATCCGGGAGGCGCCGGGCACCCGGTTGACGATCGACCGGGCCCTCACCTCGTGGAAGGTGATGCCGCGGAACTCGGGGGTGTCGAACGTGCGGGTGGTCACGGCGTCCCTGCCGAACAGGGCGATGTCGGCGGGCGCACCGGGTGCGCCCGCCGGGGCGGACGTGGCGGCGGTGGCCGGACTGTCGGCCAGACGGTCCCAACGCATGGCGCCTCCTCGGTGGCG
This sequence comes from Streptomyces sp. NPDC020422, assembly GCF_044386705.1. Lineage (NCBI taxonomy): Bacteria > Bacillati > Actinomycetota > Actinomycetes > Kitasatosporales > Streptomycetaceae > Streptomyces > Streptomyces sp. NPDC020422. Next base: position 201,713 of record NZ_JBIRVJ010000007.1, read on the forward strand.
GGGGTGGAACCAGAATAGAACACATGTTCCCTTGATCGTCGCAACCCGGATTTCGCGCCCCGGCGCGCAGGTGGTTGGCTTGGGTCCCACCCCCCGGGAATCCCCATGAACCAAGCTGGAGGAAGTCCAATGGCGCAGGTCGAGGCCACGACGGAGCGGATCATCGCCGCCGACGCGGAGACGGTGTTCGATGCCCTGGCCGACTACAGCGGCACGCGCGCGAAGCTGCTCCCCGAGCACTTCAGCGAGTACGAGGTGCGCGAGGGCGGCGACGGCGAGGGCACCCTCGTCCACTGGAAGCTCCAGGCCACCAGCAAGCGCGTCCGCGACTGCCTCCTGGAGGTCAGCGAGCCGACCGACGGGCAGCTCGTCGAGAAGGACCGCAACTCCTCCATGGTCACCACCTGGACCGTCACCCCGGCCGGCGAGGGCAGCTCCAAGGCCGTCGTCAGCACCGTCTGGAACGGCGCGGGCGGCATCGGCGGCTTCTTCGAGCGGACCTTCGCCCCCAAGGGCCTCGCCCGCATCTACGACGCCGTGCTCGACAAGCTGGCCGCCGAGGTCGAGAAGAAGTAACGCCCCGATCCCTCACCGATTCGAGTGGTTTCCCCGCGACCCCCACAAGAGCGCCCGGCGCATCCAGGGGTCGCGGGGAGTTCCGTAAACGCCCTGATGAGCGCCCCAAGTGCGCCGCACCGCAGGGGCGTTCGGAGGCCTTGGGTCCGCCCTCCCCCATCCCCCTTCCGTGCCGCCCGACTTGCTCCCGCTTCGCGCCCAATGCGAAGAATGGCGCGCGCAGACGCCGTGACGAGGGGAGCAGCACGTGGGTGCGATCACGCTGGCGAAGCATGCCCGGGGGGCCGAAGGCGCCCAGCCCGCCCAGGACGGTGGTGAAACGGTCCCGCTCCTCGCGGGGGAGCCGCCCACCGCCCAGGAGCCACCGCCCGGCCCTCAGCCGGGCCTCGACCCGCGCCGGGTCCGGCTCGTCTTCTGCGGGCTCATGCTCGCGCTGCTGCTCGCCGCCCTCGAGCAGATGATCGTCGCCACCGCCCTGCCGAAGATCGTCGGCGAACTCCAGGGCCTGGACCGGATGTCCTGGGCGATCACCGCGTACCTGCTCACCGCCACCATCGGACTGCCCGTCTACGGAAAGCTCGGCGACCTACTCGGCCGCAAGGGCGTCTTCCTCTTCGCCATCGTGGTCTTCGTGATCGGCTCGGGACTGGCCGGCTGGTCGCACACCATGGACCAGCTCATCGCCTTCCGCGCCCTCCAAGGCGTCGGCGCGGGCGGGCTGATGATCGGCGTCCAGGCGATCATCGCCGACATCGTCCCCGCGCGGGAACGCGGCCGCTACATGGGCCTCATCGGAGCCGCCTTCGGACTCGCCTCCGTCGCCGGCCCCCTGCTCGGCGGCTTCTTCACCGACCACGTCTCCTGGCGCTGGTGCTTCTACTTCAACGTGCCCTTCGGGCTCGTCACCCTCGCCGTCGTCGCCGCCGTCCTCAAGCTGCCCAAGCCCGCCACCCGGGCCCGCTTCGACGTCCTCGGCGCCCTGCTGCTCGCCGCCGCCTCCACCTGCCTCGTGCTGCTGACCAGTTGGGGCGGCACCCGCTACGCCTGGAACTCGCAGGTCGTCCTCGGCCTCGGCTGGGGCGCCGTCGCCGCCACCGCCCTCTTCCTCCTCGTCGAACGCTTCGCCCCCGAACCGCTCATCCCCCTGCGCCTGTTCCGCGACTCCGTCTTCACCGTCACCAGCCTCGTCGGCATGGTGGTCGGCATCGCGCTCTTCGGCGCCGCCAGCTATCTGCCGACCTTCCTGCAGATGGTCGAGGGCGCCACAGCGACCGAGTCCGGGCTGCTGATGCTGCCCCTGATGGGCGGCATCGTCGCCGCCTCCGTGGTCTCGGGGCAGCTCATCAGCCGCACCGGCCACTACAAGGTCTACCCGGTGGTCGGCGGCGCCGTCGCCACCCTCGGCATGTGGCTGCTCTCGCGGCTGGACACCGACACCCCCCGTCTCCAGTACAGCCTCTGGCAGGCCGTCCTCGGCCTCGGCATCGGCCTGGTCATGCCGGTCCTCGTGCTCGCCGTGCAGAACTCCGTGCGCCCCGGCGACCTCGGCACCGCCACCAGCGCCCACAACTACTTCCGGCAGATCGGCGGCAGCGTCGGCGCCGCGGTCTTCGGCACCCTCTTCGCCTCGCGCCTCGACGACGCCCTCGCCGAACGACTGCCCAGCGACGGCGCGGGCGCGCTGCCCGCCGCCGACTCGATCACCCCGCAGGCGGTCCACGCGCTGCCGCCGGCCCTGCGCGACGCCTTCGTCCAGGCGTACGCCGACGCGATGCCCCGGATCTTCCTCTACCTCGTGCCGGTCCTCGTGCTCGGCCTCGTCCTCGCCTTCTTCCTCAAGGAGAAACCGCTGGTGTCCCACCACACCCCCGCCACCGAGGCCCCCGCCACCGCCGTCCCGCACGCCCGGCCCGGCGTTCCCGCCGGCGCCCCCGCCCCGCTGCCCGCCGGGGTCCCCGTCTGCGGCACGGTCCAGCACCACGACGGCAGCTGCGTGCCGCGCGCGGCCCTCACGCTCATCGACGTCCAGGGCCGCCAGATCGGCCGCGGCGCCAGCGGCGACGACGGCCGGTACGCGCTGAGCGTGCCGGGCTCCGGCGCGTACGTCCTGATCGCGGCGGCCGGCGGGCACCAGCCCCAGGCCGTCTCCGTCACCGTCGGGGAGCGCCCGGTCGAGCTCGACGTCGTCCTGGGCGGCGCGGGCCGGCTCGCCGGCACCGTCGTCACCGCCGACGGCACCCCCGTACGGGACGCGGCCGTCACCCTCACCGACGTGCGCGGCGAGGTCGTCGCCTCCACCCGCAGCGGGCGCGAGGGCGGCTACGTCATCGGGGAGCTGGTCGCCGGCGAGTACACCCTGGCCGCCAGCGCCCCCGCCTTCCGGCCCGCAGCGCTGCCGGTGAGCGTGCAGGCCTCACGGGAGACCCGCCAGGACATCGAGCTGGCCGGCGGCGCGGTGCTGCGCGGCACCGTGCGGGCGGGCGGCGGAAGGCCCGTGGAGGACGCCCGGGTGACCCTGCTCGACGCGGCGGGCAACGTCGTCGACACCCTCACCACCGGCCCCGACGGGACCTTCCGCTTCGTGGACCTCTCCTCCGGCGAGTACACGGTCATCGCCGCCGGGTACCCGCCGGTGGCCACCGTCCTCCAGGTCGCCGGCGGCGGCCGCACCGAGCGCGACCTCCAGCTCGGCCACGAGGACTGAGCGCCCCGAAGGGCCTCAGGAGGCGGCGGTCGCCTTGCGCAGCGCGCTGATGCAGGCTCCGATCGCCTCCTGCAGGGCCTCCAGCCGCTGGAGCATGTCCTCCTCGACGACGTCCTCCTCCAGGACCTCGTCGAGGGTCAGCTCCTCGAAGACCTTCGTCGCCTTCTGCAGGCTGTTGTAGAACTTCGTCCGCCGCTCCTGGACCCGCAGCGCCGGGTCCGCCTCCACGGCCTGGGCGACCAGGGTCCTCACCGTGTCGTACGCCTCACCGGCCCACTCGCCCGCCTCCTCGGAGTCGTCGAGCTCGTCGATGAGCGACAGGTGCCGCTCGGCCTCCGCGCGCAGCTCGGCCGGCGCCTCGACGCTCTGGCCCGCGGGCGTCTTGATCCGGCCGCCCTCGGCGATCTGCCGGACGTACTCGATCCGGTCGGCCGCCTTCGCCTCCTGCGCCACGGCCTTCTTCAGGTCGCCGGTGCGGGCGATGGCCCGGGCCATCTCGGTCTGCAGCGCCGGGTCCTCCTTCATCCGGTCGAGCAGCGCGCCGCGCGCCGCCTCGGCCGTGCCCGGATCGGCGAGGATGGCCGCGCGCAGCGCGGTCGGGTTCTCGGCCACCTCCAGCGCCTTGGTCGCCTTGATCCCCTCGGCCTCGGCCGCCGCGGTGATCGCATGGCCGCGCACGGAGGTCGCGCTGGAGCGGGAGGAGTAGTACGACAGCCAGACGTCGGCCTCCGGCAGTTCGACGTCCTGGCCGGGGACCAGCGCCTCGAACTGCGGCACCAGACCGTCGTCGGCGGCCATGTCCCACGCCTTGTAGTAGCGCATCACGCGCTCGGGGGAGCAGCCCGCGAGCTCGGCGAAGGCCTTGGCCGACACCTTCTCGCTGCCCTCGGCGGCCTGACCGCCGGGGCGCACGCTCCGCGCCACCTTGAGCGCGAACGTCCAGCCGCCCGTCCTGGCGTAGACCCCGAAGTCGCGGGCGTCCCGCACGACGACCTCGGCGACGGCCTCCGCGGCGGGCTCGACCCAGTCGCCGGTGTCGAGGACGATCGGGGCGTCTGCCCCGGTCCCGACCGTGGCCTCGGCGGCGCTCTCCACCGCGCTCTCGACGTCGGTCTCGACGTCGGTCTCGACGGCGGCGGGGGTCTCGGACGGGGCGAGCGAGGTGGTCACCGAGGGGTCTCCTGGGGTACGCGGGACGACGAAAACTGCGCCCGTCAGCCTATACGTACGTGATGAAAGGATTCGCCCGAATCACCGCCACCGGTCCACGCCTCCGACACTTTTCCACAGGGGTGGTCGGGCCGCCGGTCGGCGCGTACGGTGCCAGGCATGAAGATCCTGATCAGCGCCGACATGGAAGGCGCCACAGGTGTGACCTGGCCCGCCGACGTGCTGCCCGGCACCCCGCAGTGGGAGCGGTGCCGGTCGATGTTCACCTCGGACGTGAACGCGGCGGTGCTCGGTTTCTTCGACGCCGGCGCCGACGAGGTGCTGATCAACGAGGCGCACTGGACCATGCGCAACCTCCTGCTCGAACAGCTCGACGAGCGGGCCGAGATGCTCACCGGCCGCCACAAGTCGCTCTCGATGGTCGAGGGCGTCCAGCACGGCGACGTCGACGGCATCGCCTTCGTCGGGTACCACACGGGAGCGGGCGCCGAAGGGGTCCTCGCGCACACCTACCTGGCCAACTCGATCACCGGCGTCTGGCTCAACGGCGTGCGCGCCAGCGAGGGCCTGCTCAACGCGCATGTGGTCGCCGAGTTCGGGGTCCCCGTCGTCCTCGTCACCGGCGACGACCTCACCTGCGAGGACGCCCTGGGCTATGCGCCGGAGGCGCACAAGGTCGCCGTCAAGGACTACGTCTCGCGGTACGCGGCGGTGTGCCGCACCCCCGCCAGGACGGCCGCCGACATCCGCGCGGCGGCGAAGGCGGCGGCCTCGCTCGCCGTGCGGCGCGAGCCGGTCGTCGGCGGCCCCTTCACCGTGGAGCTGGAGTTCGACGCCGAGCACCTGGCCGCCGCCGCGACGGTGGTCCCCGGCGCCGAGCGGAGTGGCGAGCGGCGGGCCGCCTACACCAGCGAGACGATGTACGAGGCGATTCGCACGTTCAAGGCGGTCACGACCATCGTCTCCGCCGCCGTGGAGGAGCAGTATGGCTGAGGAATCCCGCGGGACCGACGAGGTCCGCGGCCCGGACGCGACCGCGCTCGACGAGGTGGTGGCCTTCACCTCCGAGCTGATCAGGATCGACACCACCAACCGCGGCGGGGGCGACTGCCGCGAGCGCCCCGCCGCCGAGTACGTCGCGGAGCGGCTGGCCGGCGCCGGGCTCGAACCGGTCCTGCTGGAGCGGACCCCGGGCCGCGCCAACGTCGTGGCACGCATCCCGGGCACCGACCCCGGGGCCGAGGCCCTGCTGGTCCACGGGCATCTGGACGTCGTCCCGGCCGAGGCCGCCGACTGGAGCGTGCACCCCTTCTCCGGCGAGGTCCGCGACGGCGTCGTCTGGGGCCGCGGCGCCGTCGACATGAAGAACATGGACGCGATGGTCCTCGCCGTCGTCCGCTCCTGGGCCCGGGAGGGCTTCCGGCCCCGCCGGGACATCGTCCTCGCCTACACCGCCGACGAGGAGGCCAGCGCCGAGGACGGCTCCGACTTCCTCGTCGAACGACACCCCGGCCTCTTCGAGGGATGCACGGAGGGCATCAGCGAATCGGGCGCCTTCAGCTTCCACCCGGAGCCCGGGATGACGCTCTACCCGATCGCCGCCGGCGAGCGCGGCACCGCCTGGATCAAGCTCACCGCGAACGGCAAGGCCGGGCACGGCTCCAAGGTCAACACCGCCAACGCGGTCACCCGCCTGGCCACCGCCGTCGCCCGCATCGGCGAGCACACCTGGCCCGTCCGGCTCACCCCGACGGTGCGGGCCGCACTCAAGGAGCTGGCCGCGCTCTACGGCATCGAGGCCGACGTCGACTCCCCGCACTTCGACACCGACCTCCTCCTGGAGAAGCTCGGCCCCGCCGCCGCCCTCGTCGAGCCCACCGTCCGCAACAGCGCCAACCCGACGATGCTGGAGGCGGGATACAAGGTGAACGTGATCCCGGGCCAGGCCGTGGCGTACGTCGACGGGCGGATGCTGCCGGGCGCCGAGGAGGAGTTCATGGCGACCATGGACCGGCTCACCGGCCCGGACGTCGACTGGGAGTTCCACCACCGCGAGGTGCCGCTGCAGGCCCCGGTCGACTCGCCCACCTTCGCCAAGCTGCGCGCCGCGGTCGAGCACGTCGACCCGACCGGGCACGTCGTCCCCTTCTCCATGTCGGGCGGCACCGACGCCAAGCAGTTCTCCCGCCTCGGCATCACCGGCTACGGCTTCTCCCCGCTGAAGCTGCCGCCCGGGCTCGACTACGGGGCGCTCTTCCACGGCGTCGACGAACGCGTCCCCGTCGACGCGCTCCACTTCGGCGTCCGCGTACTCGACCGCTATCTGCGGTCGGCCTGACCGCTCGACCGCAGCACCGCACACACCCGACCGCTCACACGCTCCGCCCAGGGGGGATCGACATGGTTTCCACGGCCGCCTACGGCAGCTGGCCGTCACCCATCGACGCCGCACTCGCCGCCGCACGCGACGGGCGCCCCGATCACGTCGGCTTCGTCGGCGACGACATGTGGTGGACCGCCCCGCGGCCCACCGAGGGCGGCCGGCGCGCCCTGGTGCGCCGCCGCCCCGACGGCACCGAGGAATCCGTGCTGCCCGCCCCGTGGAACGTGCGCACCCGGGTCATCGAGTACGGCGGACAGCCCTGGGCCGGCGCGGTGCGGGCCGACGGCTCGCCGCTCCTCGTCTTCAGCCACTTCCCCGACCAACGGCTCTACGCCTACGAGCCGGACGCCGGGCCCGGCGCCGAGCCCCGGCCGCTCACCCCGGTCTCGGCCACCGGCGGCGGACTGCGCTGGGCCGACCCCGTCGTGCACGCCGGACGCGGCGAGGTCTGGTGCGTCCTGGAGGAGTTCACCGGCCCCGCACCCACCGACGTGCGCCGGGTCATCGCCGCCGTGCCCCTGGACGGCTCCGCCGCCGAGGACCGCGGCCGGGTGCGGGAACTCTCCGACGGGCGGCACCGCTTCGTCACCGCCCCGAGGCTGTCGCCCGACGGCCGGCAGGCCGCCTGGATCGCCTGGGACCATCCCCGGATGCCCTGGGACGGCACCGAGGTCCAGCTCGCCGAGGTCACCGCGGACGGCACCTTCCAGGGCGCCCGCACCGTCGCCGGCGGCCCCGAGGAGTCCGTGCCGCAGGTCGGCTGGACCGCCGACGGGCAGCTGCTCCACCTCAGCGACCGCACCGGCTGGTGGAACCTCTACCGCACCGGCGAGGACGGGCTGCCGGTCGGGCTCTGCCCCCGCCCCGAGGAGTTCGGCGGCCCGCTCTGGACGCTCGGCCAGCGCTGGTTCCAGCCGCTGGAGAACGGCCTGATCGCCGTCCTCCACGGCAAGGGCACCAGCGTCCTCGGAATACTCGACCCCGACAGCGGCGAGCTCGTCGACACCGCCGGCCCCTGGACCCAGTGGTCACCGACCCTCGCCGTCCACGGCACCCGGGTCGTCGGCGTCGCCGCCAGCCCCCGCAGCGGCCCCGAGGTCGTCGAGCTCGACACCTGCACCGGCCGGGCCCGGGTGGTCGGCTCCCCGCACGACGACCCGGTCGACCCGGCGTACTACCCCGAGCCCCAGATCCGCACCTTCACCGGACCCGACGACCGGGAGATCCACGCCCACGTCTACCCGCCGCACAACCCCGACCGGGCCGCCCCCGGCACGGAGCTCCCGCCCTACGTGGTGTGGGCGCACGGCGGCCCCACCGGACACGCCCCGCTCGTCCTCGACCTGGAAATCGCCTACTTCACCTCCCGCGGCATCGGCGTCGCCGAGGTCAACTACGGGGGCTCCACCGGCTACGGCAGGGAGTACCGCGAACGGCTGCGCGAGCAGTGGGGCGTGGTCGACGTCGAGGACTGCGCCGCCGTCGCCCGCGCCCTCGCCGAGGAGGGCACGGCCGACCCGGACCGCCTCGCCATCCGCGGCGGCAGCGCGGGCGGCTGGACCACCGCCGCCTCCCTCGTGCACAGCGACGTCTACGCCTGCGGCACCATCATCTATCCCATCCTCGACCTCACCGGCTGGGCCACCGACGAGACCCACGACTTCGAGTCCCAGTACCTGAACTCGCTGATCGGCCCCCTCGACGAGGTGCCCGCCCGCTACCGGGAACGCTCCCCGATCGAACACGTCGAGAAGATCACCGTGCCCTTCCTGCTGCTCCAGGGACTCGACGACGTCATCTGCCCGCCCGTCCAGGCCGAGCGCTTCCTCGCCAGGATGGCGGGCCGCGGCGTCCCGCACGCGTACCTCCCCTTCGAGGGAGAGGGGCACGGCTTCCGCAAGGCCGCCACGATGATCCGCGCCCTCGAAGCCGAACTCGCCCTCTACGCGCACACCTTCGGCATCGAGCGGACCGATGTGCCCCTCCTGGAGTTCCGGAAGTGACCACCGTGACGTCGACCGCGACCACGACCGCCCCCCTGACCGCGACCGCCCCGGTGCCGGCCCTGGTCCGGCCGCCACGGCTGCGGCCCGGCGACCGGGTGGCCGTGGTCGCGCCCAGCGGCCCCGTCCCCGAGGAGCGCCTCCTGGCCGGCCTCGACATCCTGCGCGGCTGGGAACTCGACCCGGTCGTCGCCCCGCACGTCCTCGACACCCACCCCGAGCTCGGCTACCTCGCCGGGCAGGACGCGGCGCGCGCCCGGGACCTGACCGAGGCCTGGTGCGACCCGGGCGTCTCCGCGGTGCTCTGCGCCCGCGGCGGATACGGCGCCCAGCGGATGGTCGACCTGGTCGACTGGGCGGCGATACGGGCCGCAGGCCCCAAGGTGCTGGTCGGGTACAGCGACGTCACCGCCCTCCACGAGGCCTTCGCCACCCGGGTCGGCCTCGCCACCCTGCACGGCCCGATGGTCGCGGCCGCCGCCTTCCTCCAGGACCCGGGCACCCGCGAGTCCCTGCGGGCCACCCTCTTCGAACCGGAGTCGGTGCGCACGATCGCCACGGCGACGGCCGGCGCCCTGGTGCCGGGCCGGGCCCGCGGGGTCACCCTCGGCGGCTGCGTCAGCCTGCTCGCCGCCGACCTCGGCACCCCGCACGCCCGGCCCTCCGCCGCCGGGGGGCTGCTGCTCCTGGAGGACGTGGGGGAGGACCCGTACCGGCTGGACCGGATCCTCACCCAACTGCTCCGCGCCGGCTGGCTGGACGGGGTCGCCGGGATCGGGCTCGGTTCCTGGGAGGAGTGCGGTCCCTACGAGGCGGTGCGCGCCGTGCTCGCCGACCGGCTCGGCGGGCTCGGTGTCCCGGTCGTCGAGCGGATGGGCTTCGGGCATGACGCGAGCGCGCCGACCGTGCCGTTCGGGATCCCCGGCGTGCTGGACGCCGAGGCCGGGACCCTGACCCTCGACGTGCCGGCCCTCGGGTGACGCAGGGCGGCGAGCCTTCACTGAATCTCCGTCAACAACGCGTGTCCGGCGCGTTGACGGCCCTATGACACGTGTCACACCATGGGCGCGACTCCGTGCCTACCCGTAGGCAGGCCCCTGTTGCGTCCTCGGTGTGGAGGTCCCCGTGTCCCGTGCGCTGCCCCGTTCCCGCGCCCTGCTCGCACTCGCCGCCGGGGCGGCGCTGGCCGCGCCCCTCGCGCTCGCCGCCCCGGCCCAGGGCGCCGAGACCGGCACGTACACCGTCACCCCGCTGCGCTTCACCGTGGAGGCCGGCGGCCGCCGTTGCACCGTGGACGCCGATCTCTACCGCCCGGACGGCGTGGACGCGGCGCACCCCGCCCCCGCCGTGCTCGCCACGAACGGCTTCGGCGGAAGCAAAACCGACGGCAGCACCGACGCCATCGGCAGGACGGTCGCGGCGCGCGGCTATGTCGGCCTCGTCTACTCGGGTCTCGGCTTCGGCCGGTCCGGTTGCCTGATCGCCCTCGACGACCCCGCCATCGACGGACAGGCCGCCGCGCGGCTCGTCGACTTCCTCGCCGGCACCCGCGCCGCCGACGACGGCACCCGCGCCGACTTCGTCACCCGGGACGGCGCGGACGACCCCCGGGTCGGCATGATCGGCGGCTCCTACGGCGGCGCCATCCAGCTCGCCACCGCCTCCGTGGACCCCCGGCTCGACGCGCTCGTCCCCCTCATCACCTGGAACGACCTCGCCTACTCCCTCGCCCCCAACGGCGCCGACCGCGCCACCCCGGGCGTCTTCAAATGGCAATGGGCCAACGGCTTCTACCTCATGGGCGAGGGCCAGCCGCTGCTCGTGCCCTCCCTCGACCCCAGCAGGATCAACTCGCTGGGCTGTCTGCACTTCGTCACCGACGCCTGCGACACGGTCCGTCTGCTCAACTCGGGCTCCTACCCGGCCGGCGACACCACGAAGATGCTCGACTTCGCCCGCAGCGTCTCCCCGGTCTCCTATCTGAGCCGGGTCAAGGCCCCCACCCTGATCGTCCAGGGGCAGTCCGACAGCCTGTTCAACCTCAACGAGGCCCAGGACACCTACGAGCGGCTCCAGCGCCAAGGCGTCGAGACCAAGATGATCTGGCAGTCCTGGGGGCACAGCGGAGGACGGAAGCCCGGCGAACTCGACCTCGGGCAGGGCGATCTGGAGAGCAGCTACGTCGGCCGGCGGATCCTCGCCTGGTTCGACCGGCACCTGCGCGGCGACACCACCGCCGACACCGGCCCCGAGTTCGCCTACTACCGCGACTGGCAGAGCGGCTACGGGACCGCGGCCGCCGTGCCCGCCCTCAGCCAGCGGCTCTATCTCTCCGGGGACGCCAAGCTCGTCGACAACCGCGCCAAGGTCGCCCGCGGCTCCCGCTCGTACACCAACTGGCCCCTGCCGACCAGCCACTCCGAGTCCTCGCTCGCGGGGACGATCGGACTGCCCGACCCCGCGCCGTACGACACGGCGGGCACCTACCTCGGCTGGCGCAGCGCCCCGCTCACCGGACCCGTCGACCTCGTCGGCTCACCGCGGGCGACCCTCGAGGTCGCCTCGCCGTCGACCGCGCGCGTCCAGGACTCCGGCGACGCGGCCGACAAGCTGGTCCTCTTCGCCAAGCTCTACGACGTCGCCCCCGACGGGACCCGCACCCTGGTCAACCGGCTCGTCGCCCCGGTGCGGGTCCCCGACGTCCGGCGCCCCTTCACCGTCGAGCTCCCCGGCATCGTGCACCGGTACGAGACCGGTCACCGCCTGGAGTTCGCGATCGCGGCGAGCGACACCGCGTACTTCGGCAACCGGGGCATCAAGCCCGTGACCGTCACCAGCGCCCCCGAGGACACGGGGACGCTGGAACTGCCCCTCGTCCAGGGGCGCGTGGGCTAGGCCGGCCCGAGGGACTCCCGCCGGCCCGCGGCGCCTAGCGCGCCGCGAGGGCCGCGTAGCCCGGGCGGACCAGCTCGTCGATCAGACGGCGGCGCTCGGGCAGCGGCAGGAACGCGGCCTCCAGGGCGGCGACCGTGAACTCCTCGAAGACCTCGGGGCCGTAACCGAAGGTGTCCGCCATGTGCTGGAACTCCTGGCTCATGGTGGTGCCGGACACCAGGCGGTTGTCCGTGTTCAGGGTGATCCGGAAGCCCAGGCGGCGCAGCGCGTCGATCGGGTGCGTGGCGTAGTCCTCGGCCGCGCCCGTCTGCAGGTTGGAGGTCGGGCACACCTCGAGCGCGATGCGGTTGTCGCGGACGTAGGAGGCGAGGCGGCCCAGCGTGCCGTCCTCGGCTATGTCGTCCGTGATCCGCACGCCGTGGCCGATCCGCTCGGTGCCGCAGACCTGCACGGCCTCGTGGATCGACTCCGCGCCGACGGCCTCGCCCGCGTGGATCGTGAAGTGGCAGTTCTCCCGCTTCAGGTGCTGGAAGGCGGGCAGGTGGCGGGCCGGCGGGTTGCCGATCTCCCCGCCGGCGATGTCGAAGCCGGCGACGCCCTTGTCGCGGTGGGCGACGGTGAGCCGCGCGATCTCCAGCGAACGGTCGGTGTGCCGCATGCCGGTGAGCAGGGCACGGACGGTGATCCGGTCGCCGGCGCGGCGCTCGCCCTCGCGGAAGCCCGCGTTCACGGCCTCGACCACCTCGTCGAGGGTGAGACCGCCCTCCAGGTGCTGCTCGGGCGCGTAGCGGACCTCCGCGTAGACGACCCCGTCCGCCGCCAGGTCCTCGGCGCACTCGGCCGCGATCCGCTGGAGCGCCTCGCGGGTCTGCATGACCGCGCACGTGTGGGCGAAGGTCTCCAGGTACCGCTCCAGCGAGCCGGAGTCGGCGGCGTCCCGGAACCACACCGCGAGCTCGGCCGGGTCCTCGGTGGGCAGGCCGGTGTATCCGCAGGCGCGGGCCAGCTCGACGATCGTGGCCGGGCGCAGGCCGCCGTCGAGGTGGTCGTGCAGGACGGCCTTCGGAGCCTCGCGGATCCAGTCGGCGATGGCGGGGGACGTGGGGGCGGCAGGGTTGTCAGACAAGTGCATGGCCGGGAAGTGTACGCCACCGCGGACGGGCGGTGATGTGACGGTGGCGACACCGCTCAGTTCGACTGGAGCACCGGCAGTGCGGGCGCTCCGGTCGGCAGCATGTGCTTCGCCGCCAGGACGGGCGTCTCCCCGACCCGTACGACCTGAGTGACCAGCACGGCGGGGGTGTCCGCCGAGCGGCCGAGCTGCTCGCCCCGGCGTCGGCCCAGCAGGGTCGCGGTCACGGCGCTGTGCCCGGCGAGCTGCACCCCGCGCGAGGCGCCGGCGAGCACCGCCAGCATCGAGGTGCGCTCGGGCGCGGCCGCCCCGCGCAGGGCCTCGGCGAAGGCCGGATGGACCCGGTCCAGGACCTCGTCCGCCGCCGCCCACTCGTGGCTCAGCGCCGCCGGACCCGCGTCGCCCGCGAGCACGGACTCCCAGAACCGCAGCTCCGCGCCGGCCGGGGCGAGCAGGTGCTGGGTGGTGAAGTCGGTGGGCTCCTCGACGCTCCGCAGCAGTCCCCGCACCCGCAGCGGCGCACCGCCGCCGAGCAGCTCCTCCAGGGACTGCACCTGCTCGAAGCCGCGCCGGGGCGGGTGCGCGTTGACCGTGCGGCCGACCCCGCGGCGCACGGTCAGCAGCCCGTCCTCCTGGAGCAGCAGGAGCGCCTCGCGCAGGGCGGGCCGGCTCACGCCGAGCTCGGTGGCCAGCTTCGGCTCCGAGGGGAGCGTCGAGCCCGGGGGATAGGTGCCCTCGTGGATGGCGTCCGCGATCCGCTCGTAGAGCGCGACGACCGGTCGCCGTTGCTGTCCGCCGGCTGCCACGGAGCCTCCTCGTCCTCGCCGGTGCTCGCCCGAGTGCGCGCCCCTGCGGGCGCGAGCACCTCTGCCTACGCCTACCGTAGCCCTCCGGTGTTGTCTGACAAGTCACTCGGACGGGTGTGTTCACCGCCGTCCGGGCGTGCGAATCGGCCCATCCTTGGGGGACGGACGACGAGGAAGGGGCGGCGATGAGTCCCAAGGAGACAACGAGCACGGGCAGACCGGCCCGGACCGGAGGATTGGTCACCCCGGGCCGGATCGCGATCGCCGTGGTCGTGGTCCTGCTGCTCGTCTTCATCTTCGAGAACACCCGGCAGGTGCGGATCCGGCTGCTGATCCCCGAGGTCTCCATGCCGCTCTACCTGGCCCTGCTGGGGACGACGCTCATCGGTGGCGCCTGCGGATATCTCGCGGCGGCCCGGAGGCGCAGGTGAGGCGCGCGGCCGTCGTCGGGGCGGGCGCCGTCCTGGCCCTCGCGGCCCTGGCCGCCGGTTCGGTGGAGGCGGCGGCCGACAGCGGAGCCCAGCCGATGCCCGACTTCCTGGGCAAGGGCCTGTGGCGGGTGTTCACGTCCCTGAGCCCGCGCACCCGGCTCGACGTCCACGACGTGGGAGGCGACGACCGCCGGGTGCTGTGGCCGCCGAACTGGCGCGTCTGCACCCAGCACCCCGCCCCGGGCGCCGAGCGGGGGCCGGGCGGGCGGGTGGTGGTGGGGGTGGTGAAGAAGGGCGAGGTCTGCCCGGCCCGGGTGACGGCGGCCCGGCGCTGAGACGGGGTGGCCACGGAGCGGCGCGGAGGCCGGGGGTCACGGTGCGGCGCGGAGCCGGGGGGCCACGGTGCGGGGCGGAGGCTGGCCGGGCACGGTGCGGCGCGGAGGCCGGGTGGCCACGGTGCCATGGAGGTCGGGTGGCCGCGCCGCCGCGCGGAGGCCGGGTTGCCACGGAGCGGTGCGGGGGTCTGTGACGCGGAGGCTGGGTGGTGCGGTTCGGCGCGGAGGCCGGCTGGCGACGGTGCGAGGGTCTGTGTCGCGGAGGCCGGGGGCCGCGGCCCGGCGCTGAGACGCTGAGACGGGGTGGCCACGGAGCCGCGCGGAAGCCGGACGGCCGCGGCGTGACGCGGAGGCCGAGTGGTGCCGTCGGCCCTGTGGCCCTGTGGCCCTGTGGCCCTGCGGCCCTGCGGCCCGGCGGCCCTGCGGCCCGGCGGCCCGGCGGCCCGTCGGTCCTGCGGCCCTGCGGCCCTGCGGCTGGAGCCGGGCGGCTGGGCCCGGGGGCCGTGGTTCGGGCGTCGAGGTCCTGCCTCGCGGCGGATCCGTTGTGGGGCGGTTACCGCCGTCGTAGCCTGAGGCCATGTCCGACGATCTTGGTCAGTACCTCGCCGTGGGAGACCGTGTCGGCCTGCGGCCCTTCACCCCGGGCGACGCGGAGGAGTTCACCGCCGCCGCGCGGGAGAGCCGCGCCCTGCACGCGCCCTGGCTGTTCCCGCCGGCGACGCCCGAGGCGTACCACTCCTACGCCCGGCTGCTGATCGACGACCCGGCGCGGGCCGGATTCCTCGTGTGCGAGCAGCGCGACGGGCGGATCGCCGGGTTCGTCAACATCAACAACATCGTCCACGGAGCCTTCCGCTCCGGTGCCCTCGGATACGGCGCCTTCGCGCACGCCGCCGGGCGGGGCCTGCTCGGTGAGGGCCTCGTGCTCGTGCTCGCGCACGCCTTCGGGCCGCTCGGCCTGCACCGCCTGGAGGCGAACATCCAGCCGGGCAACACCGCCTCCCGGGCGCTGGTCATGCGGGCCGGCTTCCGCCTCGAAGGGTTCTCGCCGGCGATGCTGTTCATCGACGGCGACTGGCGGGACCACGAGCGCTGGGCGATCACGGCCCCGCCCACGGCCCCGGCCCCGTCCCCGGCTGCGGCCCCGGCCGTGACTCCGACGGCGACCCCCGCGCGCGGTCAGCGCTTGTAGTTGATCTTCATCGTGTCCATGTCGGTGACCTTGGAGCGCAGGTCGCGGGAGCCGTGTCCGAGCTCCTTCAGGGCGCGCTCCACCCGGTCCTCGGCGATCGCCGCCGCCATCTCCTCGCCGTCCGCCGCGTCCGAGACGACGACCAGGCGGTACGAGAAGGGCTTCAGCGTCCGATCGTAGGCGAGCGAGCCCTCCTCGGTGAACTGCATCGCCGACATCCCGTGCTCCTCGACCTCGGCGAGCAGCCGCGCGCGGCCCTCCTCGGTCAGCCCGTCGAACGTCCCGCGCACGATCACCCGGTAGGTGTGCTGCGTGCCCATGCCCCGCCTCCTCGGTAAAACAACCACCCTACGGCGGCGGGTGTACACCGCAACGGATTTTCCGGGCCCCCGCGAGGTGTGTTGTCCACCCTCTGGCCAGCAGTGGTTCCGACGTGTTCCATGGGCGTCATGACGACCGTACGACGTGCCGTACTCACCCTGCCCGGGGCGCCGTTGGGCCCGGACAACCCCCTGCCCGCCCTCGGTCTCCTCGACGGGACCGCCGCCCCCGCGGTCGACGAGCGCGACCGCGCCGGGCTGCCGCGCGACATGGCCCGGCAGCTCGGCCACGCCCCCCTGCGCACCGTCCTGCCGACGCGGGTGCGGGACGGCTACGGGCGGGCGAGGGCACCCCTGGCCCTCGACACGATCGTGATCGAGAACGAGCGGCTGCGGGTCACCGTGCTGCCCGGTCTCGGCGGGCGCGTCCACTCGCTGTTCCACAAACCGACCGGCCGCGAACTGCTTTACCGCAACCCGGTGTTCCAGCCGGCGGCGTTCGCGCTGAACGGCGCCTGGTTCTCCGGCGGCATCGAGTGGAACATCGGCGCCCGCGGGCACACCACCCTGTCGTGCGCCCCGCTGCACGCCGCCGTCGTCCCCGCGCCCGACGGCGGCGAGCTGCTCCGCCTGTGGGAGTGGGAGCCGCTGCGCGACCTGCCCTTCCAGGTCGACCTGTGGCTGCCGGCCGACGCCGAGCACCTGCGGGTCGGGATACGCATCCGCAACCCGCACGAGCGGCCCGTCCCCACCTACTGGTGGTCCAACACGGCCGTGCCCGAGGACCGGCGGGTCCTCGCCCCCGCCGAGCAGGCCTGGCACTTCGGCTACGAGCGCTCGCTGCGCCGGGTCCCGGTGCCCGGCGGCCCGGACGGCGCCGACCGTACGTACCCCCGGCGCGCCACCCACGCCGCCGACTACTTCTACGAGGTCCCGGACGGGCGGCGGCGGTGGATCGCCGCGCTCGGCGAGGACGGCACGGGCCTCGTGCAGACCTCCACGGACGCGCTGCGCGGCCGCAAGCTCTTCCTGTGGGGTTCGGGGCGCGGCGGGCGCCGGTGGCAGGAGTGGCTGACGGAGCCCGGCACGCCCGGCTACGCCGAGATCCAGGCCGGGCTCGCCCGGACCCAGTTGGAGCACGTCACGCTGGAGGCGCGGACGCAGCTCTCCTGGATGGAGGTGTACGGTCCGCTCTCCGCCGAGGCGGAGACCGTGCACGGCACGGACTGGGCCGCGGCCACGGGAGCGGTCGAGGACGCGCTGGCGCGGGCGCTGCCCCGGGAGCGGGTCGAGGCCGACCACGAGCGGTGGCGGGAGCGGGCCGCCGACACCGAGCCGGGTGCGGTGCTCGCCACCGGTTCGGGCTGGGGGGCGCTGGAAGTGCTGCGCGGGGGTTACGAGTTGCCCGGGACGCCGTTCCCGGCGGAGCACCTCGGCGAGGAGCAGCGGCCGTGGGTGCACCTGCTGCGCACGGGCGCCCTGCCGGCCGCGGAGGCCGCCGCGGACGGGGAGCTCGGGCGCACGCCGGTGTCGGACGCCTGGCGGGACATGCTGGAGACCGCGCCGGCCGATCCCGCCACCGAGTACCACCTGGGCATCGCCCAGTGGGCCGCCGGCGATCTCGCCCAGGCGGTACGGAGCTGGGAGCGCGGCCTGAAGAACGCGTCCGTGCGCTGGCCGTTGTTGTACTGCCTGGCCGCCGCCGACCGGGAGGGCGGCCACCCGGAGCGGGCGGCCGAGCGGTACGAGGAGGCCTTCGACGCCCAGTACGGGGGCGACCCGCTGGTCACGGCGGCCCTCGGGCGCGAGGCGGTGACCGCGCTGTTGTCGGCGGGCCGCACCGGGCGGGCCAGGGCCGTCCTCGACCGGCTCCCGGAGGAGGTCCGCGCCCGTGGGGCCTTCCGGTTCCTGGAGGCGCGGCTGCTGCTCGACGAAGGACGCAGGGGTGAGGCCCGAGCCGTGTTCGACGCGGGCTTCGAGGTGGCGGACCTGCGGGAGGGGGCGGAGGTGCTGGGCGAGGTGTGGGCACGGATCACGGACGAACCACTGCCGGACGCCTACGAGTTCAGGATGCGCCCGCACTGACCCCGACGGTCAGGCGCGGCACAGGATCTCGCCGTGCGGCACCATGAACCAGGCGTCCTCCTGGGCGCCCCAGGCGCGCCACGCCTCGGCGATCCCGGCCAGCTCCTCGGGCGTCGCGTGGCCGCCATCGACGGCCAGCCGGGCGTAGTCGGACTGCGTGGTGCGGTCGGCCCACAGGCCGCTCCACCAGGCCCGCTCGTCGGGCTGGGCGAAACACCAGGTGGCGGCGGTGGCGGTGACCTCGGTGAACCCGGCCTCGCGGGCCCAGGAGAACAGCCTGCGGCCGGCGTCGGGCTCACCGCCGTTGGCCCGGGCCACCTGCCGGTACAGGTCCGACCAGCGGTCCAGGCCCGGGTGGGCGGGGAACCAGGTGAACGCCCCGTAGTCGCTGTCCCGCGCGGCGACCACTCCGCCCGGGCGGCACACCCGCCGCATCTCCCGCAGCGCCTGGACCGGGTCGCCGACGTGCTGCAGCACCTGGTGGGCGTGGACGATGTCGAAGGAGTCGTCGGGGAAGTCCAGCGCGTGGACGTCGGCGACGGCGAACTCCACGTTGTCCACGCCCCGTTCGGCCGCCGCGGCCCGCGCCTTCTCCAGCACGTCCTGCGCCGCGTCCACCGCGGTGACCCGGCCCGGCGCGACCCGCGCGGCCAGATCGGCGGTGATCGTGCCGGGCCCGCACCCCACGTCCAGGACCTCCAGACCGGCCCGCAGCTCCGGGACCAGATAGGCGGCGGAGTTCTCCACGGTGCGCCAACTGTGCGAGCGCAGCACGGACTCGTGGTGCCCATGGGTGTAGACGGCGGTCTCGTGCGGCGTGGCCTGCTCGGCGTCATGCGTCATGGCCCGGACTCCTTCGTGTGAGCTGGTGCGGCAACCGTACGCCGATCATTCGCATGATGAGACCCCGTTCTCGCCATATGGACAGGGTGGGAGAAGTCGGCCCGCCAGTAGAGGAGTTCGGTGAGCTTCCGGCCACCCGTCTCCTCCCGCGCGCTCGTCCCGTCCGGCCGCCACCCGGCCGCCTCGGTCCCGCCACACCCCCGTCCGCGCCCCGACGTCGAGGGAGTCGAGGTACGCGTCGGGCACCAGGCCCCGGTACGCGGCCTGTCAGGAACGGAGGACCGCCTCCCGGGACCCGGCCGCCACCATCGAACCGACCGTCGCGCCGAGCAACTCCCGCCCCACACCGGAAGCACGCGAGGGCCACCACGGCGTCCTCCTCGGCCACCAGCACCGTCGGCGCGTCGGGCACCGCAAGCCCCTACCCCTACCCCTACCCCTGGCCCTAGCCCTGGTCCGGCACGGCCCGCCACTCCCAGCGGCGCTCCCCGTCCTCGAACGCCTCCGTCGGGGCCAGTCCCGCCGCCGCGGCCACCGCCGCCGAGGCGTGGTGGTCCGGGTGCACATGGGCCAGGATCACCGGCGTGCCGAGCGAGCGCAGCCAGGCCGCCAGCGCGGCGGCCGCCTCCTTGGACAGCCCCCGGCCCTGCCAGGCCGTGCCGGTCACCCAGGCGATCTCGGCGCCGGCACGGGTGACGGTGGCCTGCACCGTGCCCACCGCGGCGCCCGTGTCCCGCAGCCGCAGGACCCAGTTGCACCAGGCCGTCCCCGGATCCGCGGGACCTGCCAGCATCCGCGCGTACCGGGCCCGCAGCTCCGGTTCGCCGAGCGGAGCGCCGCCGATGAAGGCGTGCAGCGCCGGGTCGGCGAGGGCCGTCGCCATCTCGGGAGCGTGGTCGAGCCGCAGCGGCTCCAGGTCCAGACGGGCGGTGCGCAGCGGGACGGCGGCGGCGAGGGCGGGGCGATCGGTCATCCGGCAAGTCTCGCCCAGGCGCACCCCGGTCCGCCCCGGCCCCTCCTTCTCGCCCGTCCCTCCGTCCCCGGTCCGCCCGTGCCCCCCTCCCTTCTCATCCGCCCTCCCTGTCCCTCCCTCCCCGTCCCTCCCCGTCCCTCCCTCCCCGTCCCCCCGATCCCCTCTCCCTCCTGCCCCTCCTCGCCAGGGCCCGGCAGATGTTCATATGACAGCTCCGTGAACGGCCCGTCCCCGCCCCCGCTCAACCCCTAGGGTGTGCCCGACCCCGCCCCCGACGCGCCGAGGAGAACCATCCGTGCCCGCCCGCCGCACCCTCCTGAAGGCGCTCGCCGGCGCCCCCTTCCTCCCCCTCCTCGGAGCCCCGGCCGCCGCGGCGGCCCCCGGCATCGTCAAGGCGCTGCCGCCCGAGTACTTCACCCTCCGCGGGACCAACGCCGAGGCGCGCTACGAGACGTTCGCCGGCACCGGTCCGCTCACGGCGATCGACCGCTTCTTCGTCCGCAACCACACCTCCACGCCCGTGCTCGACGCGGCCACCTGGAGCCTGACGGTCTGGGGCGACGGACTGCACGGCCGCAGCCCCGTCCGCTTCACCTACGGGGAGCTGCGCGACCTGCCCGCCGTCACCCGGACGGCCCTGGTGGAGTGCGCCGGAAACGGCCGCAGCCTCTACACCACCCAGCAGGGCGAGACCGTCACCGGCACCCCCTGGACGCTCGGCGCGATCGGCGCCGCCCGCTGGCGCGGCGCCCGCCTCTCCGACGTGCTGCGGCGCGCCGGGATCGCCTCCGACGCCGTCGACGTCCAGCCCCGCGGCCTCGACGACCCGTACGTCACCGGCGGGGTCGACCTCGGCCGGGTCCGCCGCCCGCTGCCCGTCGCCAAGGCCCTGGACGACGTCATCCTCGCGTACGAGATGAACGGCGCGCCCCTCCCGTACGACCACGGGCACCCGGTGCGGCTCATCGTCCCCTCCTGGGTCGGCATCGCCTCCATCAAGTGGCTCGGCGACATCCAGGTGTCCCGCACCCCGCTCGCCTCGCCCTGGTCCACCGACTACTACCGGCTCTTCGGCGCCGCCCACCCGCCCGGTGGCAGCGCCCCGATCACCCGGCAGACCCTCAAGAGCGCCTACGAACTGCCCTTCGGAGCCACCCTGGAGGCCGGCAGGACGCACCGGCTGACCGGCCGCGCCTGGTCCGCCTTCGCGCCCGTGCGCCGCGTGGACGTCTCCACCGACGGCGGCGCCCACTGGCGTCCCGCCCGGCTGCTCGACGCGCCCCGGCGGGACGGCTGGGTGCGCTGGACCACGCCCTGGCACCCGGGCTCCACCGGGCCCGCCACCCTGCTGTCCCGGGTCACCGACGCGGCGGGCAACGTCCAGCCCGAGCGGGCCGTCCACAACACCCAGGGCTATCTCTTCGACGCGATCGTCCGGCACCCCGTCACCCTCGCCTGAGCCGTTCCGCCCGCCTCCCGCCTCCCCTGAGCGGCGAACCGTCCCGAACCTCCGTATAAAGGGCACTGGGGCGCCGTCGGGTGCCGTTCGCGCGCCCCGGCAGGAGTCCAGGAGGGCCGGGAGGTTCGGATCATGCGGCAGACAGCTCCGGAGGGCCGCGGACCGGTGCGCTACGGACCGCCCGCGCCGGAGCCCGGCCTCCCCGTGCTGCCCGGACTCGCCGCCCTCCTCGCCGCGGCGGCCGACCGCGCCGCGCCCGAACCGCCCGGCGGCGGACCGGT
Source organism: Streptomyces sp. NPDC020422 (assembly GCF_044386705.1). Classification (NCBI taxonomy): domain Bacteria; kingdom Bacillati; phylum Actinomycetota; class Actinomycetes; order Kitasatosporales; family Streptomycetaceae; genus Streptomyces; species Streptomyces sp. NPDC020422. The sequence goes on from NZ_JBIRVJ010000007.1 coordinate 223,301, forward strand.
CCTGCGCGGGGCCGCCGCCGGCTACTGGTGGCGCCGCGGCCTGCGCACCCACGCCGAGGACGTCGTCGCCGCCCCCGGCGCCCCGCCCCTCCTGCTCGCCCTCATCGCCGCCCACGGCGGCGACCTGCTGCTGCCCCGGCCCTGCCCGGCCTGGTGGACCCCGCAGGCCCGGCTGCTCGGCCGGCCCGCCTACCACGTGCCCACCCCCGCCGAGTGCGGCGGCGTGCCCGACCCGTACGCCCTCCTGGAGACCGTCCGGCGGGTCCGCGCCGAGGGCGGCAGCCCCCGCCTGCTGCTGCTGTCCGTCGCCGACGACCCCACCGCCACCGTCGCCCCGCCCGAACTCGTCCGCGAGGCCTGCGAGGCGGCCGTCGCCGAGGGGCTGCACATCATCAGCGACGAGACCTGGCGCGACACCGTGCACCACCCGCAGGAGACGGTCCTGCTCAGCCCGGCCGAGATGTGCCCCGAGGACGTGACCGTCGTGAGCGACCTGGCCGGCGCCCTCACCCCGGCCGGCTGGCCCTGCGCCGTCGCCCGCTTCCCGCCCACCGACCCCACCCGCGCGGACCGCTACGCCGACCGCAGGGCGCGCACCCTCGACATCCTCACCGCGCTCGGTGCCCTCGTGGCGGGCCCGGTCGCCCCGGCCGCCGCCCACGCCCTCGACGAGCCCGAGGACGTCACCGTACGGATGCGCAGGACGGCCACCCTGCACGGGCGGGTCGCCGCGGCCGCCCACCGCGCCGTCCTCGCCGCCGGCGCCCTCGCCCGGCCCCCGCAGGCGGGCCGCCACCTCTACGCCGACCTCGGCCCGTTGCGCGCGGGGCTCGCCGCCCGCGGGGTCACGGACTCCCTGGAGCTGGAGAACCACCTCACCGAGCGGCTCGGCACCCCCGTCCCCGGCGGGCACCGCTTCGGCGACGAACTCGGCGCGCTGCGCGTCCGGTTCGACACCGCGGCCTTCCTGGGCACCACCGAGGAGGAGCGGAACGAGGCGCTCGGCTCCGCGCGGCCCGAGGAATCACCGCACGTGGCCCGCGCGTTGAGTGCCTTCGGGGCCGCGCTCGACGAACTGGACACGTACGGCAGCAACGCCGGTTGACGGAAAGACGGAGGTCGCAGCGATGACGGAACAGACCGCCCGGCCCGCCCGGGCCCCGCACGCCGCCCGCACCCCCCACGCCCCGCACCCCGCGCCCGCCCTGCAGCCCATCGGCCGGCTGCGCCACGACTGGCCGCGCTCCTTCGCCGACCGGCTCACCACGCCGCTGCCCGGCGTCCGCGCCATGGCCCGGCTCGCCCGCGAGGGCGCCGTGCGCCCCGGGCCCGAGGGCCTGCGCGACATCCCGCTGCTGCCCTTCGCCCCCGGGCCGCTGCCCGAGGCCGGGCCCGACACCCTCGCCGTCACCTGGGCCGGGCACGCCAGCTGGGTGGTGCGGGTGGGCGGTCTGACCGTGCTCACCGACCCCGTCTGGTCCCGCCGCATCCTCGGCACCTCGCCCCGCCTCACCCCCGTCGGCGTCCGGTGGGAGGACCTGCCCCCGGTCGACGCGGTGGTCATCAGCCACAACCACTTCGACCACCTCGACGCCCCGACCCTCAAACGCCTCCCGCGCGACACCCCCGTCTTCGTGCCCGCCGGTCTCGGCCGCTGGTTCACCCGGCGCCGCTTCAGCCGGGTCACCGAGCTCGACTGGTGGGAGGCGGCCGAACTCGGCGGCGTCCGCTTCGACTTCGTCCCGGCCCACCACTGGTCCAAGCGCACCCTCCTGGACACCTGCCGCTCCCTGTGGGGCGGCTGGGTGCTCACCGACCGCGCGGGACGGCGGGTCTACTTCGCGGGGGACACCGGCTACGGACACTGGTTCACGGAGATCGGCCGCCGCCACCCCGGCATCGATCTGGCCCTGCTGCCGATCGGGGCCTACGACCCGCGCTGGTGGCTCAGCGACGTCCACACCGACCCCGAGGAGGCCGTCCGCGCCTTCCGGGACCTCGGCGCGCGCCGGATGGCCCCCATGCACTGGGCGACCTTCGTCCTCTCCTCCGAACCCGTCCTCGAACCCCTCACCCGAGTCCGCGCCGCCTGGGACCGCGCCGGGCTGCCCCGCGAGGACCTCTGGGACCTCCCGGTCGGAGCCTCCCGGACCGTCACCCCTTAGGGCCTCCCCTCAGGCCGTCACCCCGCGGGCCGTCACCCCTTGAGACCTCCCTCGGGACTTCCGTCGGGGCTTCCCCCGGGGTGCGCCGTCGTACGGTGCCCCCGCAGCCGCCGCCACAGCGCGGGCGCCGCGCTGAGCAGCACCGTCAGGCCGACGGCCGCCACCACGCCCTGCCAGGGCTCGGGGAAGAGGGAGCCGCCCAGAATGCCGATGAGCTGGTACGTGGCCGCCCAGGCGAGGCAGGCCGGCAGGTCGCCCCGGGCGAAGCGGCGCAGCGGCATGCCGGCGAGGAGGCAGGCCAGCATCACCGGGATCCGGCCGGCCGGCACCAGGCGGGACAGGACCAGCACCGGGACCTGATGGGTCTCCAGGCGCCCCTGGGCCTGGGCGAGGCGCTCCGGGGTGGCCCGGCCGCGCAGGGCCGCCAGCCAGCGCGAGCCGTTGCGCGAGCGGACCCCGCGCTGCCCCAGCCAATACAGGGCCAGGTCGCCCAGGAAGGCGGCGGCGGCCGCCACCACGAAAACGTAGAGCAGGGCCAGCGGAGCCGTCTGGTGGAAGGCCACCACGGCGGCCGAGCTCACGATCGCCCCGGTCGGCACCACCGGCACCAGCGCGCCGAGCGCCACGAGGAGGAACAGCGAGGGATAGCCGACGGCCTGCTGGGTCGACTCGGGCGGCAGCTCCCGCACCGCCGTCACGATCCGGTCGATCACCGGGCGCCCCCCGTGCGCGCCGTACGGGCCGCGGCGTGCCGTCTCACCGCGCCACCTCCGGCCGCACCCGGTCGCCGTGGCCGAGCAGGTGCACCGCCACCTTGGGGGCGAGCCGGGCCGCGTGGCGGACGAACTCGTCGCCGGGGGAGTGGAACTCGTGCGGGCGGATCGCGTCCATGCCGATCGGCCAGTACGTGCCGTAGTGGACCGGCACCGCCGCGGCGGGGGACAGCGCGGCGAGCGCCTGCGCGGCGCGGCCCGCGTCCAGGTGTCCCTGACCGAGGTACGGGCCCCAGCCGCCGACCGGGAGGAGGGCCACGTCCACCGGGCCGACCGCCTCCGCCATGGCGTCGAACAGGCCGGTGTCGCCGGCGAAGTAGGTCCGCGCCTCGCCCTCCACCACGTACCCGAGCGCCGGGGAGCGGTGCGGGCCGACCGGCAGCCGCCGCCCGTCGTGCCGCGCCGGCACGGCCCGCACGGTCACGCCCTCGACGGTCACCTCGTCGCCCGGCGCCACCTCCGTGAGCCGCAGGCCCCGCCCGTCGAGGCGCCGCAGGCCGGGGACGGAGTGCGGGGCGCCGGCCGGCACGATGACCCGGGTGCCCGGGGCGAGCCGGGCCAGCGAGGGCAGGTGCAGATGGTCGGCGTGCAGGTGCGACACGAGGACCGCCTCGGCGCGGGCCGCCTCGGGCGGTGGCAGCTCCCCGCGCCGGCGGCGCAGATGCGCGAGCCGGCGGGCGAAGAGCGGGTCCGTCAGGAAGCGGACCCCGGAGTCCTCGACCGTGCACGTGGCATGACCCCACCAGGTGACCTCCACCGGCACGCCGCCCTTCCTCGTCCGCCTCGCCGCCGTCGCCTCGGCCCTTCCGTAACGAGGGTAAATGTCCGAAGCCGTCGGTGTGGCCGGTCTTCGACGGAGCGTGCACAGTTGGTATACCGATGATCTCCTCGCGTGACCGGCGACGCAGTAGGGTCGCCCCATGGACGACGTTCGGGTGGCGGCGATCGCCAGCCTCACCCCGCTCGAAGAGCTCGACGAGGACCCCTTTCTGGTCGACACCCGCAGCCAGCACGCCATGTGCGTGCGCTGGGCCCGGGACAAGGGTTACGTGGTGGCCAGGCAGCTGCTGTGCTACGGGATCCGGCCGGACCACGAGGCGCTGTGGGCGGACGTCGACGCGGGGGCCGTGGACCTGTTCGTCGCCCCGAACGAGCGCGTCCTGGCCCGTGCGTTGACCGATGTGACGGAGTTCCGCGCCGAGTGCGAGCGGCGCGGCGTGCGGCTCGAGACCGCGGGGCTCGACGAACCCGCGTACGACGCACCGATGAAGGCCGGGGTGCACCGGCGGATGTCCATGCCCACCGCCGGGTACGACGGCTGCTGAAGCCGTCCCGGACGCGCGCGAGTTCCCCGGCTGACCTGCGCACGGCGGGCGTTGTGCCACGCTTGGAGCAGGAAACGGGTGAAAGGTGAACCAGGCGTGGGCGATCGGCGAGGGCACACCCGGGGCCGCTGGCGGAGCGCGGGCCGCGCCCTGGTGCGGGTGGTCACCGTCTGGGCGGTCTCCACGCTCACCCTGCTCGTGCTCGCCGGTCTCCTCCCCGACTTCCAGCTCCAGTCCGCCGACGGCGACAGCCCCACCACGATCGCGGTCACCGCGGCCCTGGGCGCCGGGGCCTTCGGTCTGCTCGGCGCGCTGGTGTGGCCGCTGATCGTGCGGGCCCTGCTGCTCGTACCGGCCCTGGTGCTCGGCCTGTTGGTGTTCTTCCTCAACGGCTCGCTGCTGCTGGTCGCGCTCTGGCTCATCCCCGACGGGCGCGGCACCGCGGCGCCCGAGACCGCCGTCCTGGTCGCCGCCGTGATGTCCGCGGTCGCCTCCGCCACCGCCACCGCCCTCGCCGTGCGCGACGACGACGCCTACCGCCGCCGGCTCTACCGGCTCGCCGACCGCAAGCGCCCACGGACCTCGGCCGGCCCCGAAGCCGCCCCCGGCACCCTCTTCCTGCAACTCGACGGCGTCGGACACCGGGTCCTCGGCGACGCCGTCGCCGACGGTCTGATGCCCACCCTCGCCGACTGGATCGCCACCACCCACACCCTCACCCCCTGGCGCACCGACTGGTCGAGCCAGACCGGCGCCAGCCAGCTCGGCATCCTGCACGGCTCCAACGAGGACGTGCCGGCCTTCCGCTGGTACGAGAAGGACACCGGCCGGCTCATGGTCTCCAACCGGCCCGGCTCCGCCGTCGAACTCCAGCGCCGGGCCGTCGAGCGCACCGGCGACGGAGGACTGCTCACCCTCGACGGCGCCTCCCGCGGCAACCTCTTCAGCGGCGGCGCCGACCAGCTCGCCCTGGTCCTGTCGATGGCCGCCCGGCGGGGCCGCCGCAACCGCTCGCGGTCCGGCTACTTCGCGTACTTCTCCGACCCCGCCAACGCCGTCCGCACCGCCGGCTCCTTCGCCGCCGAGGCGCTGCGCGAGATGGCGCAGTCGACCCGCGCGCGCCTGCGCCGCGAGACGCCCCGGGTCTCCCGCGGCGGCCTCTACCCCCTCGTACGGGCCTTCGCCACGGTCGTCGAACGGGACGTGGTGGTCGCGGCCGTGATGGGCGACCTGCTCGCCGGGCGGACCGCGGTCTACGCCGACCTGGTCGCCTACGACGAGGTCGCCCACCACTCGGGGCCGCACGGCCGCGACACCGCCCAGGTGCTCCGACGGCTCGACCGGTCCCTCGCCCTGATCGCCAAGGTCGCCGAGCACGCGCCCCGCCCGTACCGGATCGTGCTGCTCTCCGATCACGGGCAGAGCCCGGGGCCGACCTTCGAGGCCGCGTACGGGCTGACCCTGCGCGAGCTGGTCCGGGCCGGCTGCGGGCTGCCGGTGCCGCGTAGGGTCCGCCGTACCCGCTGGGGGCACCCCCGAACGGAGTCCGGGGGCGGTTCGGAGGCCAGGGACGCGGCGCGCGACGCGCTGCGCGGCGCGCTGCACCGGGGCGTCGACGAGAGGGACGAGCTGGGCAGGGAAGGGGCGGAGGCGGCCGCGGTCGCGGCGGCCCGCGCCCCGGAGCCGGTGGTGCTGGCCTCCGGGAACCTCGGCCTGGTCTCCTTCCCGGGCGTGCCGCACCGGATGACCCGCGAGGAGATCGAGCGCCTCCACCCGGGTCTGCTGCGCACCCTCGCCCACCACCCCGGCATCGGCTTCCTGCTCGTGGCGAGCGAGGAGCACGGCTCGGTCGTGCTCGCCCGCGACGGGGTCGAGGTGCCGGTGGCCGAGCTGACCGACGACGGGCCGCTGGCCGTCTTCGGCCCGGGCGCGGCGGACGCGGTGCGCCGCACCGACGGCTTCCCGCACGTCGCCGACATCATGGTCAACTCGATGTACGACCCGGCGACCGGCACCGTGCACGCCTTCGAGGAGCAGATCGGCTCCCACGGCGGCCTGGGCGGCGAGCAGGGGCGTCCGTTCCTGCTCTGGCCGCGCGATCTGACGCCGCCGCCCGACCCCCTGGTCGGCGCCGAGCAGGTGCACCAGGTGCTGCGCGGCTGGCTGCGGGAGACCGAGGGTCCCCAGGTGCCGCTGGAGATTTCCCCGTCGAGCGGCGATGCGGAAGCGTTTCTTCCGGTCAGCGACCCCGCAGTACGGGACAAAAACGGGTGATTTGGAGCGCCGTCTCACCTGCCGGACCATGGGGGCGTTTGTACGACGAGAGGCGCACCACCCCCCATGAGCACGGCCATCGCCGAGACCACGACCGGCACCCCCGACGCGAACCCGCGGTCCGCGAACCCGCAGTCCGAGCAGCCGCAACCCGAGCGGCACCACCCGGCCGGGGAAGCGCCGAGCAAGCACGCCCGTAGCTTCGGACTGCCCGTCGCCACCGCCCTCGTCGTCGGCAACATCATCGGCGGCGGCATCTTCCTCCTCCCCGCCTCCGTCGCCCCCTACGGCACGATCAGCCTGGTCGCCTTCGGCATCCTCACCCTCGGCGCGCTCGCCCTCGCCCTGGTCTTCGGCCGGCTCGCCCGCCGCCACCCGCAGACCGGCGGCCCCTACGTCTACGCCCGCGCCGCCTTCGGCGACTTCGCCGGCTTCCTCGCCGCCTGGTCCTACTGGATCACCACCTGGGTCTCCAACGCCGCCCTCGCCGTCGCCGCCGTCGGCTACCTCGACGTGCTCGTCCCCATCCACGAGTCCAAGGCCGCCACCATCGCCGCCGCCCTGCTGATCCAGTGGCTGCCCGCGCTCGCCAACCTGGCCGGCACCCGCTACGTCGGCGCCGTCCAGCTCGTCGCCACCGTGCTCAAGTTCGTCCCGCTGCTGCTGGTCGCCGTCGGCGGCCTCTTCTTCTTCGACAGCGCCAACCTCGGCCCCTTCCGGGCCGGCGACGCGAGCGCGGTCGGTGCGATCTCCGCCTCCGCGGCGATCCTGCTCTTCAGCTACCTCGGCGTCGAGTCCGCCGCCGTCAGCGCGGGCGAGGTCCGCGACCCGCGCCGCAACGTCGGCCGCGCCACCGTCCTCGGCACCCTCGGCGCCGCCGCGCTCTACCTGCTCGGCACCCTCGCCGTCTTCGGCACCGTCGCCCACGACAAGCTCGTCACCTCCACCGCGCCCTTCTCCGACGCCGTGGACGTCATGTTCGGCGGCTCCTGGGGCGGCGCCGCCGTCGCCTGCATGGCCCTGGTCTCCATGGTCGGCGCGCTCAACGGCTGGACCCTGCTGAGCGCCCAGGCGCCGTACGCCGCCGCCCGCGACGGCCTCTTCCCGAAGGTCTTCACGGTCAAGCGGCGAGGCGTCCCCACGGTCGGCGTCCTCGTGACCGCGGTCCTCGCCTCGCTCCTGACGGTCTACAACTACACGGCCGGCACCCAGGGCGTCTTCGAGATCCTGGTGCTCGTCACCACCTTCACCGCCACCGTCCCCTACCTCCTCTCCACGGCCGCCCAGATCTACTTCCTGCTCTCCGGCCAGGGCGAGAAGGTCTCCCGTGCCCGCCTCACCCGCGACGCCGTCCTCGCCGCCGCCGCGTTCGGCTTCTCCCTCTGGCTCGTCGCGGGCTCCGGCTACGCGGCGGTCTACCAGGGCGTGCTGTTCCTCTTCGCCGGCGTCCTGGTGTACGCGGCGATGGCGGCGCGCAAGACGCGGGCCACGAGCACGGCGCGGGCCGAAGGCTGAGCCCCCCCCCGCGCGAACGCGCCGGGGCGCGCGCCCGCCGGTGCGGTGAATTCCGCGCCCCTCGCGTAGGCCGCCCGGGCGGTTGTGGCCCTTGGGGTGGCTCCGGGCGTCCCGTACGGGGCAGGACGGATCTCCATGAGGTCCCTCCCCGCGCGCCCCGGCGACTGTGCCGTGCGGGCCCGGCGGTTCGCCGTCGCGGTGCTGCTGGTGCTCGCCGCGCTGCTCGGGGCCGGGGCCGGGGGAGCGGCGGCCCAGGCGGCCGGCGCGGAGTCCCGGACCCTCACCGCGGCGGCCGACCCGGCGGCCGAGGTCCACGACCTCACCGAGAGCGAGGCGACCGCCCCCGTACGGAGAGCCCGGCGCCCCGCCCCGCCCCGCGGCGTCCGCACGGCGGCCCCCGCCGCCACACCCGCACCCGCTCCGGCGCCCGTACCGTCCCCGCGCGACGACGCGCCGCGGTCGGCGGTGATGCGGTGCTGAGAGGCCAGGCCTCCTCAGCACCCCTCACCCCACCACCGCAAGGAGCTTCGCCATGCCCGTCGACCCCTTCGCCGTGCTCAACGCGCTGCTGCGCGCCGAGGCGGCCCGCCAGGAACGCTCCCTCCACCGCGCCGAAGCGGAACGCGCACCGGAACGGACACCCCTGCGCGCCGCCCCCGCGAACCCGGCCGAGCCGGAGCCGAAGACGGACTGAACATCCCCGGGAGGACCGGCCTGGCGGACCGGCGAAGGAGAACCGGCCTGGGGCCGCCCGGAGGCCGCCCCCTTGACGGCTCACCTCGGCGGACCGGCCTGCGCAACCCCGCCGGCCGGTCCGCCGGCCGGTCCGCCGCCCGGGGCCGTGCCCTTGGACCGTGCTCCGTGCTGCTGGGCCGTGCTGCTGGGGCGTGCTCTCGCGGTCAGGCCCGGCTCGCCGCTCGTCCCTGGGCCGCCACCAGACCCATCACCACGGCCGCGAGCAGCGCCAGCGCCACCAGTGCCGGTACCAGGGCCACCAGCGCGCCCGCCGCCAGGCAGACCAGACCACCCACGAGCAGGGCCGTCGGACGGCGCCCCGAGGAGCGCAGCACGATCGCGGCGGCGCCGAGCAGGAAGACCCCGACGCCGCCCGTCAGCGACCAGGCCACCGTGCCGTGCAATGGTTCGCCGAGGCCGTAGTGGGCGGTGTCGGCGACCTGGGTGAGCACCTTCTTCATGCCGAGCGCCGTCAGCACCACACCGGCCACCAGCGGCAGGTGCAGAAACGTGTACACGTCCCGGCCGAAGCGGGTGCGGTCATCGCCGTCGAGGGACCCGAGCCGGTGCTCCGCGGGCTCCCCGAAGCGCCGGAAGTACAGCGCCCAAAGGCCTGCCGCGAGCAGCAGCCCCGCCGCGCACGCCCCGATCACCGCCACCGTCAGCGGGAAGCCGGCCATGCCCACCCCCATGGCCACGATGGACTCGCCGAGCGCGATGATGACGATCAGACCGTGCCGCTCGGCGAAGTGCCCGGGCGAATTGATCCGCCACCCCGAGGAACCGGTGACGTAGATCCCGCCGTAGTCCACGGCGACCGCCGCCAGCCACAGCACCAGCCGGAGCGTCCCGTCGTACGCGCAGCCGACGAGCAGCAGCACGAACGGCGGCGCCACCGACAGCAGGGCCGTGCGCCGCAGGGTGGCCCGCAGGGCCGTGTCGCCCGGTGAGGAGACCCAGTACGAGACGAGGTGCAGCACCCGCACAAGGCCGTAGCAGACCACGAACACCAGCGGCGCGGGCAGCCCGCCCGGGGCGTCCGCGAACACCTCCGGCACCGCGAGCGACACCACGAACACCACGGTCATCACGGTGACGAGCACCGCGAACAGGGCGCCGGAGTCCGCCCGTACGACGTTGCCCAGCCAGGCGAAGCAGCACCAGCACCACCACAGCAGCGCGAGGACCGTCATCGCCCCGACCACCCGCACCGGGGTCGGGTGGGCCGCCATCAACGCGGTCACCTGCGTGATCGCGTAGACGAAGACCAGATCGAAGAAGAGCTCGGCGGGCGTCACCTTGTGGTCGCCCCCGGCCGCGACCATCCGCGCCCGTTCCCTGCCGGTCACCGCATCCCCCTTGCGCAGCGCACACTTTCGGCCATCCGGCCGCACCTTACAACGGCCCGGTATGACCTCTGGGGTAATCGACCCCCGTCGAGGCCCCCGGCATGCTCGTGAGCACCGGGTCCCGGGCGGCGCACTCCGCCCGGGACCCGGCCCCCAGCCCGCACGAACGCCTTCCAGGAGGGTGATCCGTCATGTCCCAGGCCCTGCTCACCGGTCTTGCCCGCACCACCCGGCCGCGGTCCATGGTGCGCCGGTTCCTCGCCCTCGACGCCGTCGTCACCGGAGGCAACGGGCTCGCCTACCTCGCCGCCTCCGGCCCGCTGGGCGAACTGCTCGGCGTGAGCCGGGGGCTGTTGATCGAACTCGGTGTCTTCCTCACCGCGTTCGCGGCCGGCGTGGCCTGGCTGGCGAGCCGGCCGCAGCCGCCGGCCCTCGGCGTCAAGGCCGTCGTCGACGCCAACCTGCTGTGGGCGGCGCTCAGCGTCGTCGCGCTCGCCGGCTGGCTGGAGCCCAGCACCGCGGGAGCGGTCTGGACCCTGCTCCAGGCGGGCACCGTCGCCGGGTTCGCCGCCCTCCAGTGGGCCGCGCTGCGGGCGACCGCTACCCCTTGAGGGACTGGAGGTACGCGACCGTCGCCGGGTCGGCCGGGAGGAAGGTCTCGATGGCCAGCTCGGCGACGGTCACGTCCAGCGGCGTGTTGAACGTCGAGATCGACGACACGAAGGACAGCACCTGCCCGTCGTGCTCGATCCGCAGCGGAAGCGCGAAGTACGGGTACGGCCGCGAGTCCTCCCGGTCCGCCGGGTCCCCGGCACCCTCCGGCAGCGGATACGCCGCCACCTCCTCGTACAGCGCCCGCAGCGACTCCGAACGGGCCAGCCCGATCTGACGCTCCATCTGGGCCAGCAGATGCCCCCGCCACTCCCGCAGATTGCGGATCCGCGGCGCGAGGCCCTCCGGGTGCAGGGTGATCCGCATGGCGTTCAGCGGCGGGGTCAGCAGATGCTCCGGCAGCCCCGCCAGCAGCATCCCGATGCCCTGGTTGGCCGCCACCACCGTGTACGAACCGTCCACCACCAGCGCCGGATACGGCTCATAGCCCTGGAGCAGCCGCTCGATGCCCTCGCGCAGCGTCTCCAGGAGCGGTGCGTCCAGGGTCGACTCGGTGAACCGCGGGGCGTAACCGGCGGCCAGCAGAAGGGCGTTGCGCTCGCGCACCGGCACCTCCAGGTGCTCGGCCAGCCTGAGGATCATCTCCTCGCTCGGCCGCGAGCGGCCCGTCTCGACGAAGGAGATGTGCCGCGCGGACGAGTCCGCCCGCAGCGCCAGCTCCAGCTGGCTCAGCCGCCGCTGCTCGCGCCAGCCGCGCAGCAGCGGACCCACACCCGTGTCGGTCGCGACAGTTGTCATGGCCAGACGGTATCCCAGAGGAGGACTCGGGTACCTTTCCCCGGGGACCGCCCGTCCAGCGCAGCACCCCGACCGGAGGGAGCACGACGTGTCGACACAGCCGCTTTCGCAGAAGGAGATCGAGGACCGCCTGCGGGAGCTCCCCGGCTGGTCCCTCGACGGCGACCGCATCACCCGCAGCTACCGCCTCGCCGACCACTTCGCCGCGACGGCGCTCGTCGTCCACGTGGCCCAGATCCAGCAGGAGCTCGACCACCACAGCGATCTGACGCTCGGTTACAACACCGTCGCCCTGTCCGTGAACACCCACACGGTCGGCGGCGTCACCGAGAAGGACTTCGGTCTCGCCGAGCGCGTCGAGGCCGTGGCACCCGGACACGGCGCCCACTGACACCCGTACGGCCTCCCCGTACGATCCCCCCGTGGGGGAGACCGTGCTCGACTACGAGACCGAGGCCGCGCGCTACGACGAGACCCGCGGCGGCGTGCCGCGGGCGGAGGCCGCCGCGGCCGCCGTGCTGCGGCTGCTGCCGCCCGACGCCCGGTCCCTCCTCGACGTCGCCTGCGGCACCGGCCTCGTCACCGAACGCCTCGCCCGGCCCGGCCTCGCCGTGTACGCGGCCGATGCCGCCCACGCCATGCTGCGCACCGCCGCCCGGCGCCTCCCGGGCCGCGCCGTACGCGCCGACGCCCGACGGCTCCCGCTCAAGGACGGCTCCGTCGACGCGGTCAGCGCGGTCTGGCTGCTGCACCTCGTGCCGTTCGCCGGCGAGATCGTCGCCGAGGCGGCCCGGGTGCTGCGACCCGGCGGTGTCCTCGTCACCACCGTCGACAAGGACGCCCGCCACGACGTCGGCAGCGACATCGACGCGCTGCTGCGCCCCCATCGCGCCCCCGGGGCGGGCTCGGACCGCGCCTCCCTGGTCACCGCGTACGCCGCCGCCCACGGCCTGACCCGCGCCCCCGGCACGACCTTCACCGGCCACGGCCAGGGCGCCACCCCCCGCGGCACCGCCGAGAAGCTGCGCCGCGGCTCCTACGCCTCCTGGTTCCACGGCACCCCCGCGACCGTGGACGCCCTCACGGCGGCCCTCGCCGCCCTACCGGACCAGGACCGCCCCCGTGCCGACCCCGTGTACCGGCTGGCCCGCTATGTGAAGCGGGGCGGCGAGGACGTGCCCGGCGGGCTCAGGTGCGGCTGAGGTCGGCAGCCGCCCCCGTCGTGCCGGTGGTCAGCGCGTCCGCGAGGTATCCCGCCAGGTCCGGGGCGTCCGGCACCAGCATGTGCCGCACCCAGGCGTCCCGTTCATGGCCGAGCGGTGCCAACTCCCAGACGCAGCCGACCCAGTTGCGGACGCCGGGGTCGCTGCGGACGAAGTGCGTCGGATCGGTGTCCGGGCAGTCCAGGGCCGGCTGGCCCGCCGCCGCGCCGGCGAAGTGCAGCACGTTGTCCCACACCCAGCTGTACACGTTCAGATACGCGCCGGTGTCGCCGCCGCGGTGCAGCACCACGAAGCTCGCCGGCGGGGTGCCGTCCGGCTCCGGCAGGAGCTCGGGAAGGATCGCGTACGCCGCCTTCTCCACCTCGGGCTCGATGCCCGCCGGGTCGGCGGTGACGTGGTAGCGCTTGACGTGCCGGCCGGCGATCTCGACCGGCTCCGGGACGAAGAGGTTCTTCTCTGCGAAAGCCATGCCTGGACTGTAGGAGCGCTTCACTGACATCTTGTGTCAGTGAAGTCCAGCCGACTCCTCTCCATCCTCATGCTGCTGCACACCCGCGGCCGGATGACCGCCGCTGAGCTCGCCGGGGAGCTGGAGGTCTCGGTGCGCACGGTCTACCGGGACGTCGAGTCGCTGCACGCCGCGGGAGTGCCGCTGTACGGGGACGCCGGGCACCGCGGCGGCTACCGGATGCTCGCCGGCCAGCGCTTCCGCCTGACCGACCTGTGCGAGCGCGAGGCCGAGGCGCTCGTCCTCGCCGGACTGCCCGTCGCCGCCGACGAGCTGGGGCTCGGCGGGGACTTCGCGGACGCCGTGCTGAAACTGCGCGCCGCCCTGCCGACGCCGCTGCGCGAGCACGTCGACCGGCTCCGGGCCCGCTTCCACATCGACGCCGCCGGCTGGTACGCGGAGGAGACCGAGGCGCCCTTCCTCTCCCAGGTCTCCGACGCCGTGCGCACCGGTCGGGTCCTCGCGGTCCGCTACCGGCGCTGGAGGGAGCCGAGCGAGGTCGACCGGCGCCTCGAACCGTACGGCCTGGTCCTCAAGGCCGGACGCTGGTACCTGGTCGCCGGGCCGGGGCCGCGCACCTACCGGGTCGACCAGATCCTCGACGCCACCGTCACCGAGGACGAGGCCCGCATCCCCGAGGGCTTCGACCTGGCCGCCCACTGGCGGGCGAGCCAGGCCGACTTCCACGCCCGGCTGCACCAGGGCGACGCCCTCGTGCGCATCTCCCCGCGCGGCGCCGCCCGACTCACCGGCCCGGCCGCCCGCGCCCTCGCCGAGAACGGCACCCCGGACACCGACGGTTGGACCCGCGCCACCCTGCCCGTGGAGTCCCCCGAGCACGCCCATGACTTCCTCCTCGCCCTCGGCACGGAGGTCGAGGTCCTCGCTCCCGAGGACCTGCGCGAGCGGATCGCGACGACGGTGCGGACCCTGGCGGGCCGCTACGCCTGAGCGCGGGCGGCGGCGGGGGCCGACGGAGCTGTTGCCGGAACGGCAAGTTCGCTCGCGATTCCGGCAGCGGGGTCGCACGCTGGTGCCATGAGCGCACACGACCTCCACGACGGACACCGCCAGGGCCACGGCCACGGCCAGGCTCACGGCCACGCCCACGGGCACCAGCACGACCACACCCACCTCGACTGGGCCGAGCTCGCCCCGCTCCTCACCCGCCAGGCGGAGACGCAGAGCCCCCTCTACACCGAGGCCGCCGACTGGCTCGCCTCCCTCGCCCCGGCCACCCGTGTGCGCCGGATCCTGGACATCGGCAGCGGGCCCGGCGTCGGCACCGCGCTGCTCGCCGAGGCCTTCCCGGAGGCCGAGGTCGTCGCGGTCGACGCGACCCCCGAACTGCTCGACCTCGCCCGCGAGCGCGCCGAGGCCCGCGGGCTCGGCGACCGGGTCGGCACCCTGCGCGCCGAACTCCCGCGGGACTTCGACGCGCTGGGCACCGCCGACCTGATCTGGGCCAGCAACTCCCTGCACCACATCGGCGACCAGCGCGCCGCGCTCACCGCCTTCGCCGGCGTGCTCGCCCCCGGCGGTCTGATCGCCCTCGCCGAAGGCGGCCTGCCGGCCCGGCACCTGCCGTGGAACGCCGGCATCGGGCGTCCCGGCCTCGAGGCCCGCATCGACGCGGCCAACGCCGACTGGTTCGGCGAGATGCGGGCCTCGCTGCCCGACTCCAAGGAGGAGATCGACGACTGGAGCGCCCTGCTCACCGGCGCCGGACTCACCCCGAGCGGCACCCGCAGCTTCCTCAACGACGTCCCGGCGCCGCTGCCGCCCGAGGTGCGCGAGCAGATCGTCGCGCACTACGAGCGGCAGCGGGGCGGCCTGGCCGAGCGCCTCGCGGACGACGACCGCGCCGCCCTCGACCGACTCCTCGACCCGGCCGACCCGCTGTCCCTGCACCGCCGCCCGGACCTGTTCCTGCTCACCGCACGTACGGTCCACACGGGACGCAAGGAGGCCTGAGCGGCAGGCCACCAGGCACCTCTCAGGACACCGGCTCCAGGCGCCACCACTGCGCCGGGGAGTCGGTGTCCTCCCACTGGCGCACATCGGCGCCGTCCTCCGACGAGCCGTCCGCCACCTCCAGGAGCAGCCCGCTGACGAAACTGACCAGCGTGACGGTGCCGGGTGACTGCAGGTCCTGCTCGATGACCCACTCCTGGGCGCCGAAGTTGTTCGGCTTCCACTGCTGGATCCCGGCGCCGTTCTCGGTCGAGGCGCCCTTCACGTCCAGGCGCTTGCCGCCGGCGACGTTCACCAGGTGGTAGAGGCCGCCGCCGTTGGGGACCGGCGCGATGTGCCAGCACTGCCCCGGGGTGCCCCGGTCCACCGCCTGCCGCACCGGCGCCCCGCTGCGCGTCGACCCCTCGTACACCTCCAGGAGGAGCCCACTGGCCACGTTCCGTATCCGGTAGACGCCCTCCGCGACCTGCACGGATCAGGCGCCGACGTGGAACTCGGCCGGGTCCGGGCCCAGACGCCGGCCCTCGTCGAGGGCGGCGAGTCCGGCCATGTCCTCGGCGTCCAGCTCGAAGTCGAACACGGCGATGTTCTCGCGGATGCGGGACGGGGTCACCGACTTGGGGATGACCACGTTGCCGAGCTGGATGTGCCAGCGCAGCACCACCTGCGCGGGGGTGCGGACGTGCTTCTGCGCGATGGCCACGATCGCCGGGACGTCGAGCAGGCCACGGCCCGAGCCGAGCGGCGACCAGGCCTCGGTCGCGATGCCGTACCGCTCGTGCGCCGCGCGCGCGGCGGACTGCTGGAGCTGCGGGTGCAGCTCGATCTGGTTGACCGCGGGGACCACCGAGGTCTCGCCGATCAGCCGCTCCAGGTGCTCCGGGTGGAAGTTCGACACGCCGATGGCCCGGGCGCGCCCGTCGGCCAGGATCTTCTCGAAGGCGCGGTACGTGTCGACGTACGCGTTCTTGTTCGGGACCGGCCAGTGGATGAGGTACAGGTCGACGTACTCCAGGCCCAGCTTGCCGAGCGAGTCGTCGAAGGCGCGCAGGGTGGAGTCGTAGCCCTGGTCGCTGTTCCAGAGCTTCGTCGTGACGAAGAGCTCCTCGCGGGGGAGGCCCGAGGCGGCGACGGCCTTGCCGGTGCCGGTCTCGTTCCCGTAGATGGCGGCGGTGTCGATGGAGCGGTAACCCACCTCCAGGGCCGTGGCGACGGCCTGCTCCGCCTCCGCGTCCGGCACCTGCCAGACACCGAAGCCGAGCTGGGGCATCCGCACGCCGTTGTTGAGGGTGAGGAAGGGGACCTTGCTGTCCGTGCTCACGAGCGGTCGATCCTTACGTCGTCGTCCATTGCTGGTGTCAGCTTCAACGATCAGCGCGCCGATCTCATTCCGCCGTGCCGGGCGGGAAGGACGGGGAATCCCATTCGGCGGGGTCGGATCCCGTCCCGCCGGACCGGGTCCCCCCGTCGCCCTCCTCCGCCGTGCCCAGGTACGCCGCCCGCACCCGCGGATCGGCCTGCACCTCCCGCGCCGGGCCCTCCGCGAGGACCCGGCCCAGGTCGAGCACCACGACCCGGGCGCACAGCTCCATCACGAAGGAGACGTGGTGCTCGACGAGCAGCACCGCGCACCCCTCCTCGGTCGCCATGTACCGCACCACGGCGGCCAGTCGGCCCCGCTCCCCGGCCGACATCCCGGACGCCGGCTCGTCCAGCAGGAGCAGCCGCGGCGGGTCGGCCAGGGCCCTGGCCAGCTCCACCATCCGGGCCTGCCCCACCGGCAGCGCGCCCGCGTACGTCCCCGCGAGCGCGTCGAGACCGCAGGTGCGGAGCACCTCCGCGGCCCGGTCCCGGCGGGCCGCGACCGGGCCGCGGCGCCACTCCTGGGCGACCACCAGGTTGTCCGCCACCGTCAACTGTCCGAAGAGCTGCTGCCGCTGGAAGGTGCGGCGCACCCCGTGCCGGGCCCGCCACACGGGCGAGCGGCGCGAGACGTCCGCACCGTCCAGCAGGACCCGGCCCCGGTCCGGCCTGCGGATGCCGGACAGCACGTCGAAGAGGGTCGTCTTCCCGGCGCCGTTGGGCCCGATGAGGCCGCAGACCTCCCCGGGCCGTACGGCGATGTCGACGTCGTCGAGGGCGCGGACGCCGCCGAAGCGGACCCCGATGCCCCGCGCGTCGAGGAGCGTCCCGCGCGTCATGTCCTGGCCCCCATTCCCAGATAGGCGTCGGCGAGCCGGCCGGCGTCGGCCTCGGCCCGCGGCCCGCACCACACGATCCGCCCCTCGGCCAGACAGGCCACGGTGTCGGCCAGCCCCAGCGCCTCCGCGGCCTTCTCCTCGACCAGCAGCAGCGCGGTGCCCCGTGCCCTGAGCTCCGCGAGCAGCCCGAACACCTCCTCGACCACCCGTGGCGCGAGCCCGAGGGACGGCTCGTCGGCGACGAGGACCTCGGGCGGGCGCTGGAGCAGCGGCGCGAGGGCCAGCAGTTGCTGCTCCCCGCCGGACAGGGAGCCGGCGGGGACCGCGCGACGGGCGGCGAGAGCGGGGAAGCGGGCGTAGACGGCCTCCCGGTCCCCGGCCTCGGGCAGCTGGAGCGCGAGGTTCTCCTCGATGGACAGGCCCGCGAAGATGCCCCGCCCCTCCGGCGCGAGCCGCACCCCGCGCCGGGCGCGGACGACCGGCGAGTCCCCGCGCGCCTCGGCCCCGTCGACCCGTACCGCCCCGCCCCGGACGTCGAGGAGCCCGCCGGCGACCCGGCACAGGGTGGACTTCCCGGCGCCGTTGGCCCCGAGGACGGCGACGATCTCCCCGGGACGCACGAGCAGGTCGACCCCGTGCAGCACGTCCGCGCCCCCCTCGTACCCGGCCCGGACGGCGGTGAGCTCCAGGGCCGCCGGCCGCGGCGGGGGGACGGCGGCGGGGGACCGGTCGGGGGCGTCCGCCCGGGCGGAGGCCCTCGCGCGCCGGGCCGCCCAGCGGGCGGGGACGGCCGCCGCATAGCCGTCCGGGTCGTTGGCGAGGGCCAGGCCCGCGAGCCCGAACAGCACGACCGGCAGGTGCGCGGAGTCGGTCGCGTACATGGCGAGCAGCTGCGGGGCGACCGCGAAGACCAGGCCCGCGAGCACCGCGTACTGCGGCCGCCGGACGCCCGCCGCGACCACCACGGCCAGCCACACCAGGCCCGTCATCGCCGGGAAGTCGGTCGCCGTGATCCGCGTGTTGTACGAGGCGTAGAGCACGCCGCCGAACCCGGCGAGCGCCGCCGACACCGTGAACACCGACAGCTTGGTGCGCACCACCGACACGCCGGAGGCCGCCGCCGCGGCGGGCGCCGAGCGGACCGCCAGCATCGCCCGGCCCCGGCGGGAGCCCCGCAGCCGGGTCAGCGCCGCCACGCCCGCCGCGCTCAGCAGCACGAGGACGACGCCCATCGCCCGGTCGTCGGACAGATCGAGCGGCCCGAGGACCGGGCGGGGGATCTCCCAGCCGGTGTCGCCGTTGCGCAGCGGGCCGAACTGGAAGAGGACCTGGTCGGCGAGGAAGGCCAGGGCGAGTGTCGCCAGGGCCAGCGAACGCCCGCCGAGCCGCAGCGCGGGCAGCGCCACCACCGCGCCGAGCAGCGCCGCCACCGCCGTACCCGCCAGCGCCGCCGCGGCGAACGGCCAGCCGTGGCTCATCAGCAGCCCGGCCACGAGCGCCGCGCTCGTCACGAACGTGGCCTGGGCCAGCGACACCATCGCACCGAGGCCCGTCACCACGGAGAAGGAGAGGAAGACGAGCCCGATGGCCAGGCCCTGGGCGAGGATGCCGCTCCAGAACGGGGTGGTGACGGTGTAGAAGGCCACGCACAGCAGCGCCCCGGCCACCGCCCACGGACCCCAGCGCCGCAGCGGCCCGAGACCGGCGAGCCGGTCGTCCGGCGGCGGGTCGGCTGCGGCCGTGCCCGCGACCCGCTCGCGGCGGGCGAGCAGCACGAGCCCGGCGAACAGGATGAGGAACGGCACCGCCGTGCGGAAGCCGGTCAGGCCCTCGGCGAAGCTCGCGTACCCGGCCACCAGGTTCTGCACCACCCCGAGCGCGAGACCGCCCGCGAAGGCCAGCGGCACGGAGGCGAAGCGCCCGAGGACGGCGGCGGTCGCCGAGACGAAGAGGAACAGGGTGTAGTCGTGCGCGGAGAGACCCAGGAGCGGGGTGGCGAGCACCCCTGCGAGACCGGCGAGCGCGGACGACAGCATCCATGCGACGGAGGAGAGCCGGTCCGCGTCCACGCCCCGCAGCTGGGCGAGGGAGCGGTTGTCCACGGCGGCCCGCAGCCGCAGCCCGAGCCGGGTGTGCCGCAGCAGCAGCCACAGGCCGGCCGCGACCGCCGCCGTCACCACCCAGGTGATCAGCTGGTCGGAGTCGACGCCGACGCCGTCGATCCCGAGGCCCTCGAAGGGCCGCCAGGACACCGCCGGGCTCGGCCCGACGCCCGGCAGGCCGAACTGGTTCTCGGCGGGCCTGACCGGGGCCCCGGCCCGCTCCAGCAGCTCCACCGCCCACAGGCCGGCCGCCGGCAGTGCGACGAGCAGCCCGATCGTCGCCGTGATCTGCGCGGTCTCACCGACCCGGGCCAGCTTCCGGAACATCAGCCGGTCCAGCGCCCAGCCGAGCCCCGGGGCCGCGACGAGGACGAGCAGCAGCGCGGTCGGCACGGCCGGCCAGCCGAAGCCGGAGTGCAGCTCGTAGTAGGCGAGCGCGCACAGGTAGGCGGTCGCGCCGTGCGCGAAGTTGAACAGGCCCGAGGCGGAACAGGAGAGCACGAGACCGGTCGCGAGCAGCGCGTACAGCGCCCCCGAGACCAGCCCGCTCAGCACGAAGCCCAGGAGGTCGCCCATGTGACCGCGCCCCTACCCGAAGGGGATCGGCGGGTAGCAGCGGAACGGCACGGCCACCTCGTACCGTCCGTTCCTCAGCCGGACCAGCGCGCCGCAGCCGAAGCTCTCCTTCTGCCCCTTGGGCTCGGCCCGGTCGCCGACGAGCGTGCCGGTGTCGGAGAAGCCGGCCGCCGCCTTCTGGAAGGACTCGACGCTGAGCTCCTTGCCGGCCTTGGCTGCGATGGAGAGGAAGAGGTCGGCGCTCATGTAGCCGGTCATCGTGTGCATGCTGAGGGGCACGTCCTTGCCGCCCGCCGCGCTCCTGACGTCCGCCTTGAACCGGCGCATCGCCGGGCTGTCCGCCTCGAAGGGCTGGAACTGCAGCAGCACGACCACCCCGTCGAGCGCCTGCCGGGTGGCGTCCTTGGCGAGCAGGCCGGGGTCGTAGTCGGTCGGATCGGTGAGCACGCCCCGGTACCCGGCCCGCTTGAGCGCGGTGAACAGGCCGATGTTGTAGGGGGTCTGCATCACCGACACCACGACGTCGGGGGCCCGCCCGCCGGGCCCGGAGCGCAGGATCTCCTTGGTGTACGCGGACCAGTCGCTCGGCAGCGAGGTGGCGGGCACCGAGGCCTTGGCGTAGGCGAGCCCGAATCCGGCGGCCTTGAAGCCCTGGGTGAAGGTGCGGATGCCGAAGCGGCCCGCGTCGCTGTCGCCCGCGATCAGCGCGACCGAGCGGCCCCGGGCGCCGCCGAGGATGTCGGCGAGGCCCTCGGGCCAGGTCTGGTTGAGGGTGCCGCCGGGGGTGGGGACGAGACAGCCGTTGAAGCCGTAGATGTGCCGGGGGCCGCAGAAGGACGGGAGGGTGCCCCAGCCGACGGTGGGGACGGCCTGGGTGTCGAGGAAGTCGGCTCCGGCGAAGGTCACGGAGCTCATCGGCGCGACCGCGAAGACCTGTTCCTGCTGGACCAGCTTGCGGGCGGCGGCGAGGTTGCGGCCGGGGTCCTGGCCGTCGTCCTCGGCGCCCAGGTACTCGATGCGGCGGCCGTTGACGCCGCCCTCGGCATTGGCCCGGGCGTAGCGGGCCCGGGCGCCGAGGTCGGTGTCCTTCTTGGAGTAGCCGCTGGCGCTGGTCATGGAGACGATGCCGCCGACCTTGATGGAGTCGGCGGTCACTCCGCGTACCGTTCCCCTGGCGTCGCCCGGCCTGGCCGGAGCGCCGCCGGTGGAGGCGGAGTTGCAGGCGGTGGCGAGGAGCAGGGCCGCCGTCGCGGTGGCGAGGGTGCGGATCGTTCGTGACACGGTCGGTCATCCCTCCGTCGGGTGACCGCATTCTGTGAGCGGGCTGATGAACCGTCAATAACTGATGCACCATCAATTGACGATGCGTCAGGTAGGGGTTCTGGCTGCTTGCCGACCGCCTCTCTGCCCCTCCCGTCAGCCGTACAGGGCGTCGACCTCCGCCGCGTACGCCTTCTCGATCGCCTTCCGCTTCAGCTTCAGGGACGGAGTGAGCAGCCCGTGCTCCTCGCTGAACGGGTGGGCCAGGATGCGGAAGGTGCGGATCGACTCCGCCTGCGAGACCGCGGTGTTCGCCGTCACCACCGCCCGGCGGATCTCCGTCTCCAGCGCCGCGTCCCGCACCAGCTCGGCGGCCGGCATGGGCGGCCGGTTCTGCATCGAGAGCCAGTGGTCGACGGCCTCCTGGTCCAGCGTCACCAGCGCCGCCACGTACGGGCGGTCGTTGCCGACGACGATGCACTGCGCCACCAGCGGATGGTTCCGCACCCGCTCCTCCAGGCCGGCCGGGGCGACGCTCTTGCCGCCCGAGGTCACCAGGATCTCCTTCTTCCGACCGGTGATCGTCAGATAGCCGTCCTCGTCGAGCACCCCCAGGTCGCCGGTGGCCAGCCAGCCGTCGTTCAGGACGGCGGCCGTCGCCTGGGGATTGTTGAGGTAACCGGAGAAGACGTGCCCGCCGTGCAGCCACACCTCGCCGTCCTCCGCGATGTGCACGGTCGTGCCCGGGACCGGCTGCCCCACCGTCCCGTACTTGGTGCGCTCCGGCGGGTTGGCCGTCGCCGCCGCGGACGACTCGGTCAGTCCGTACCCCTCGAAGACGGTGATCCCCGCACCCTCGAAGAAGAGGCCGAGGCGCCGGTCCATCCCCGAGCCGCCCGACATCGCGTGCCGCACCCGGCCGCCGAGGGCCTCGCGGACCCTCCCGTACACCGTCTTCTCGAAGAACTGGTGCTGCATCCGCATCGCCGCCGAGGGGCCGGGGCCGATCCCGAAGGCCTTGTGCTCCAGCGCCTCCGCGTAGCGGACCGCCACCTCCACGGCCTTGTCGAACGGGCCCCGCCGCCCCTCCGCCTCGGCCCGGCGCCGGGCGGCGTTGAAGACCTTCTCGAAGATGTACGGCACGGCCAGCACGAAGCTCGGGCGGAACGCCGCCAGGTCGGGCAGCAGCTCGGCGGCGGCCATCACGGGCTGGTGGCCGAGCTTCACCGCGCCGCGGATCGCCGCGACCTCCACCATGCGCCCGAAGACGTGCGCGAGCGGCAGGAAGAGCAGCGTGGAGGCACAGTCGCCCGGGCGGGAGTGGAAGACGGGCTCCCAGCGGCCGATCAGCATGTCCGTCTCGAACATGAAGTTGGCGTGGGTGATCACGCAGCCCTTGGGGCGGCCCGTCGTCCCCGAGGTGTAGATGACCGTCGCCACCGAGTCGGGGGTCACCGCCCTGCGGTGCCGGTGCACCACGTCCTCGTCGATCTCGACGCCCGCCTCGACCAGCTCGGCGACCGCGCCGCGGCCCGCGTCGAGCTGCCACAGGCGCTGCAGCCGGGGCAGCCGGTCGATCACCGAACCGATCGTCATCGCGTGGTCCTCGTGCTCCACCACACAGGCCGTGACCTCGGCGTCGTGGAGCATCCAGAAGACCTGCTCGGCGGAGGAGGTCGGGTAGACCGGGACGGGCTGCGCGCCCAGCGTCCACAGCGCGAAGTCGAAGAGCGTCCACTCGTAGCGGGTCCGCGACATGATGGCGACCCGGTCGCCGAACCGTACGCCGTGCGCGATGAGACCCTTGGCCAGGGCCAGGACCTCGTCGCGGAACCCGGCCGCGGTGACGTCGTGCCACAGCCCGTGGGCGTCCTTGCGGCCCAGCGCGATCCGCTCCGGATCCCGCTCGGCATGATCGAACACGGCGTCCGCCAGACCGCCGACCTGAGGCGCCGCCTCGACGGGCGGCACGGTGAACTCGCGCACTGACCTGCTCCTCGCCCGCTCTATGTCGCGATCCGTACGGCGCCGGTGACGGTACCCCACGTGGCTTACGGGCGGGAGGACCTTCACCAAGCCGCGACATTGGCCGAATCCACAGGTCAGGAACGGGAAAGCGGGCAAGTGGAGCGGGCGCGGGGCCCGTTGCCGACCCGCGGGTAGGCAACCGGGGCCCG
Source organism: Streptomyces sp. NPDC020422 (assembly GCF_044386705.1). Taxonomy (NCBI): domain Bacteria; kingdom Bacillati; phylum Actinomycetota; class Actinomycetes; order Kitasatosporales; family Streptomycetaceae; genus Streptomyces; species Streptomyces sp. NPDC020422. The sequence goes on from NZ_JBIRVJ010000007.1 coordinate 246,868, forward strand.
AATCTCCACGGAATCTGTACGGGGTGCTCACCGGGGCACCCGTTACGGAGGGGCCGCGGGGGCGCAAGAGGGGCGTCGGCCGTTTTCGACGGCACTCGCTCTCGCTCCCGCGGCGGCGGCATCCGGAGCTCGGTCCGTGCAGTGCCCGGTCGTGCAGTGCTCCGTGGGGCAGTGCTCGGTGGGGGCGGGTGGTCAGCGGGGCCGGTGCAGACGGTCGCCGCCGGCCAGGATCGCGGTGGCCAGGGCGTCCGCCGCGTCCTGGGTCGTCCCGCCCCGCCGCCCCTTGCGCAGCACGAAGTCGACCGCGCCGAGCTCCGGCAGTCCGGCCCGGGCCGGGACCTCGACCAGGCCCGGCGGGACCAGGCCCCGGGTGTGCGCCATCACGCCCAGCCCCGCCCGGGCCGCGGCCACGTTCGCGCTCAGGCTCGTACTGGTGCAGGCGATCCGCCATGGGCGTCCCTGCTCCCGGAGGGCCTCCAGGGCGCGGGCACGGGTGATCCCCGGTGGCGGGAAGACGATCAGCGGCACCGGGCGCTCCGGATCCAGCCGCAGCCTCGGCGAGCCGATCCACACGAGCACGTCCTGCCAGACCAGCTCCCCGCCGCTGTCGTCGCCCCGCCGCTTGGCCAGGATCAGATCGAGCCGCCCCGCCTCCAGGCGGGCCTGAAGGGTGCCGGACAGCTCCACGGTGAGCTCCAGGTCGACCTCCGGGTGCTCGCGGCGGAACGCCTCCAGGATCTCGGGCAGCCGGGTCGTGACGAAGTCCTCGGAGGCCCCGAAGCGCAGCCGCCCGCGCAGCCGGGTCCCGGTGAAGAAGGATGCCGCGCGCTCGTGCGCCTCCAGGATGGTGCGGGCGAAGCCGAGCATCGCCTCGCCGTCCTCGGTCAGCTCGACGCCGTGCGTGTCCCGTACGAAGAGGGGACGGCCGGTGGCCTCCTCCAGCCGGCGCACGTGCTGGCTCACGGTCGACTGGCGCAGGCCGAGCCGCCGGGCGGCCTGGGTGAAGCTCAGGGTCTGCGCGACCGCGAGGAAGGTGCGCAGCTGCGTCGGCTCGTACACGGTCACGCTCACCCGCCGACCGTACCGCGCGCGGGACCGGTCATCACGTTTCGTGATGACAGTCAGTGTGCTGTGCGGGATTCCCGATCGGCGGGCGGTCGACCAGGATGGAGACATGAGTTCCGCCGCGCCCCGTACCTCCCGGGGTCCCCTCCTGCCGTCCTGGCTGCCGGTCGACCCCTATGTCCTGGCGCTGCTCGCCACGGTCGGCCTGGCCGCGCTGCTGCCCGCCTCCGGGACGGCCGCGACGGTGGTGGACGGGACCTCGAAGGCGGCGATCGCGCTGCTGTTCTTCCTCTACGGGGCGCGGCTCTCCACCCGCGAGGCGCTCGACGGACTGAAGCACTGGCGGCTCCACGTCACCGTCCTCGCCTGCACCTTCCTCGCCTTCCCGCTGCTCGGTCTCGCCGCGCGCGGGCTGGTTCCCACGGTGCTCACCCCTTCGCTCTACGGCGGGCTGCTCTTCCTGTGCCTGGTGCCCTCCACCATCCAGTCCTCGATCGCCTTCACCTCGATCGCCCGCGGCAACGTGCCCGCCGCGATCTGCGCGGGCTCGTTCTCCTCGCTCGCCGGCATCGTCCTCACCCCGCTCCTCGCCGCGGCCCTGCTCGGCAACGGCGCGGGCGGCTTCTCCGCGGACTCGCTGGTGAAGATCGTGCTCCAGCTCCTCGTGCCCTTCGTGGCGGGACAGCTGCTGCGCCGCTGGGTGGGCGGCTTCCTCGTCCGGCACAAGAAGGTCCTGGGTTACGTCGACCGGGGCTCGATACTGCTCGTCGTCTACACGGCCTTCAGCGCGGGCATGACCGAGGGAGTCTGGCACCGGGTCACCCCCGGCCGGCTCGCCCTCCTGGTGGCGGTGGAGGCGGTGCTGCTCGCCGTGATGCTCTCGCTGACCTGGTTCGGCGCGAAGCGGCTCGGCTTCGGGCGGGAGGACCGGATCGCGATCCAGTTCGCGGGTTCCAAGAAGAGCCTGGCGGCCGGGCTTCCGATGGCGAGCGTCCTCTTCGGCGCCCAGGCCTCGCTCGCGGTGCTGCCGCTGATGCTCTTCCACCAGATGCAGCTCATGGTCTGCGCGGTGATCGCGAAGCGCCGGTCGAGGGACCCGGAGGAGGTGCCGGGTCGGCTCCAGGATCCGGTCGCGGAGGGGGCCCAGGATCCGGTCGCGGACCGGACCTTGGATCCTGGATCCGATCCCCTCGCGCCCCCCGTCGCCCCGGGCGCCAAGGCCGCCACGGGCGTCACGGCCGCCCCGGCCGCCACAAGCGTCACGGAATCAGAACGACCTTCCCCAGGTTCTCCCGCCGCTCGATGATCGCGTGCGCCCGGCCCGCCTCGGCCAGCGGGACCCGCGCGTGGATCGCGGGCCGCAGCCGCCCCGAGGCGTGCAGCGCCCACAGCTCCTCGCGCCAGGCGGCGTAGACGTCCGGTCGGGTCCGTACGAGGTGGGCCATCTGGAAGCCGACGACCGACTTGGCTCCGGCGATCAGCTCATGCGCCGGGACGGTGCCGCCGCCCGAGCTGAACGCGACGAGCCGGCCGCCCGGCGCGAGCGCGGCGACGGCAGGGGAGAGGAGCTCGCCGCCGACGGCGTCCAGGACGACGTCCACCGGTTCGCCCCACCCCTCCTCGTCGTAGACGACGACCTCGTCGGCGCCCAGCGAGGACAGGAACGCGGCCTTCTCCCGTGTGCTCGTCGCGGCGACCACGCGGCCCGCGCCGAGCAGCCTCGCCAGCGGCACGGCGAGCTGGCCCACGCCGCTCGCCGCCGCCGTGACCAGCACGGACTCGCCGGCGCGCAGCCGCGCAGCGTCCAGGGCGCCGCGGGCCACCAGACCGCTGCGGACCAGGGCGACGGCGTCCTCGGCGCCGGCTCCGGCGGGCACGGCGGAGGCCATCGAGGTGTGCAGCAGGGCGTGTTCGGCGTAGCCGTGGCCGAAGCAGATCCCGGTGACCCGGTCGCCCACGGCGAAGCCGGCCGCTCCGGGGCCCAGGGCCTCGACGGTGCCGGCCAGCTCGCCGCCCAGCGGCTGCGGCCCGCTGCCGCCGCGGACCCGGCGGACCCCGGGCAGGGTCACCCCGATCGCCTCGACCCGTACGAGGAGCTCCCCGGGGCCGGGCACGGGGACGGGGGCGTCCTCGACGAAGAGGACCTCGGGACCGCCGTTGACCTCATGGCGCACGCGTCGCACGGGCACACCTCCAGGGAGTGGATTCGTTGGGAGCCCCAACGGTAGTCAGCTGATCGTTGGGAAGTCCAATGGTTTCCTCTGCGGGGACGTAGACTTCCGGTCATGGCCGCCCGCACCCCGCCCGCCCCCCGCGCCATCGCCGCCCTTCCGAGCTGGCTGCTCGGCCGCGCCGCCGCCCGCGGCCGCGGACTCGTCGCCGCAGCACTCGCCGACGAGGGCATGCGCATGTGGCACCACGCCGTGCTGGCCGCCGTCGCCGAGCGCGGCCCCGTCGCCCAGGCCGAGCTCGGCCGCAGCCTGGCCATCGACCCCAAGGACATGGTCGGGATCCTCAACGACCTCCAGGCCGACGGGCACGTCACCCGCGCCCCGGACCCGTCCGACCGGCGCAAGAACGCCATCACCGTCACCCCCGAGGGCAGCCGCCTCCTCGCGCGCTGCCAGGTCCTCGCCGACCGCGCCAACGAAGAGCTCCTGGCCCCGCTCCCGGCCGGCGAACGGGCGCGGTTCCTCGGCATGCTCCGCCGTATCGCCTTCGACCCCTCCGAGGCCCAGGCCGAGCGGGAAGCCGAACAGCGGGACGCCGAAGGCCGGGACGGCGAAGGCCGAGGCGCGGACGCCTGAGGCGCCGTAACGGCGGCCCCGTTGGCGGGATCACATCGCCGACCGTCCCGCGATGATCATCCGGGCCGCTACGGTGCTCCCATGCCCGCACTCGATCCCGGCCACAGCGCGCTCGTCCTCGTCGACCTGATGGAACGCATCGTCGCGCTGCCCCTCGCCCCCCACTCCGGCACCGACGTCCTCGCCGCCGCCGACCGGCTCGCCCACGCCTTCCGGGCCGCCGGCGCGCCCGTCGTCCACATCCGGGTCGAACGGCCGGGCGTCGACGTCCAGCCGCCCGGCAGCGAGCTGGTGGCCGCGCTCGTCCACGACGGCGACCCCGTCGTCGTCAAGCGCACCATCGGCGGCTTCCAGGGCACCGGCCTGCACGAGCTGCTCGCCGAACGGGACGTGGACACCCTCGTGTTCGGCGGCATCGCCACCAACCTCGGTGTGGAGTCCACCGCCCGCGCCGCCGCCGACCTCGGCTACGAACTCGTCTTCGCCGAGGACGCCATGACCGCGCTCACCGCCGACGAGCACCAGGCCTCCGTCCGGCTCGACTTCCCGCGCCTCGGCACCGTCGCCCCCGTCGACGCCATCAGCCTGGACGGTCCCGAGTGAACCGGGTGCCGATACGTTACGGGGCCCGGCCCTGCTCCCTCGTCGTCTGCCGCGGCTGCTGCTGCGGCGACGCCCGCAAGAACCCCGGGATGGACCACGAAGGCCAGCTGGCCCGCCTCCGCGAGGCCGCCGCGGCCTCCGGCGGCCGCCTGCTCGTCCGTACCAGCGACTGCCTCGGCCCCTGCGCCCAGGCCAACGTGCTCGTCGTCCAGCCCTCCACCGAGGGCCGCCGCCGCGGCGGCCGCGCCGCGTGGATCGGCTGGAGCGCCGACGAGGACTGCCTCGACGAGGTCCTCGCCTGGACGGCCGCCGGCGGCCCGGGCATCGTCCCGCCCCCGGCCGCCCTCGAACTCCAGATGATCGACCCGCCGAAGAACTAGAAGAAGCGGCGGTGTTCCGGAGCGGGAGGCCCGGGACGCGCCGCCCCCGGGCCGAGGCCCAGCCCTACGGCACCCGCTCCAGTGCGATCCGCTGCTCGCCCGCGTACACGTTCATGTCCTGCCCGCGCAGGAACCCGACCAGCGTCAGCCCCGTCTCCGCCGCCAGGTCCACCGCGAGCGAGGACGGCGCCGACACCGCCGCGAGCACCGGCACGCCCGCCATCACCGCCTTCTGGGCCAGCTCGAAGGAGGCCCGGCCGGAGACCAGCAGGACCGCCCGCTGCAGCGGCAGCAGGCCCTCGCGCAGGGCGCGGCCCACCAGCTTGTCCACGGCGTTGTGGCGGCCCACGTCCTCCCGTACGTCGAGCAGCTCGCCGTCCTCCGAGAACAGCGCGGCCGCGTGCAGACCCCCGGTGCGGTCGAAGACGCGCTGGGCCGCCCGCAGCCGGTCGGGGAGGGCGGCGAGGAGCGCCGGGGCGAGCCGCAGCGGGGGAGTGTCGGCTATCGGGAAGCGGGCCGTGGTGCGCACCGCGTCCAGGCTGGCCTTGCCGCACAGGCCGCAGGACGAGGTGGTGTAGACGTTCCGCTCCAGCGTGATGTCGGGGACCGGCACGCCCGGCGCCAGCTGCACGTCGACCACGTTGTACGTGTTGGTGCCGTCGTCCTTCGCCCCGGCGCAGTACACGATGTTCCGCACGTCCGACGCGGCGGCGAGGACGCCCTCGCTGACCAGGAACCCGGCCGCGAGCGCGAAGTCGTCGCCGGGGGTGCGCATGGTGATGGCGATCGGCCGGCCGTTCAGCCTGATCTCCAGCGGCTCCTCCGCCACCAGGGTGTCCGGCCGCTCGTTCACCGCCCCGCCCCGGATGCGCACGACACGCCGTCGCTCGGTGACCCGTCCCATTGGCTGCACCCGATCCCGTCCCTGCGGTAAGCCCCGTGGGGCCTGACCGCCCCATTCTCCTCTTGTCGCGGTCGGACAGGCACTTCGGGTGAATCTTGGTGGTTTACGTCACCTGTTACCCATCAGTCGCTCACAAGACTGGGTCTTCCTGCCGGACGAACGAACCACCGAGGGGGTCCCGGGCATGACGGGCACTCGAATCGCCGCGCTCGGGCACTACCAGCCCGCCAAGGTGCTCACCAACCACGACCTGGCCGCCCTCGTCGACACCAGCGACGAGTGGATCACGAGCCGGGTCGGCATCCGCACCCGGCACGTCGCCGGCCCCGAGGAGCCGGTCGACGAACTCGCCGCACACGCCGGCGGCAAGGCCCTCGCCGCCGCCGGACTGGCCGCCGACGACATCGACCTGGTCCTGGTCGCCACCTCCACCGCCATCGACCGCTCGCCCAACACGGCGGCCCGCGTGGCCGCCCGGCTCGGCATGGCCTCGCCCGCCACCATGGACCTCAACGTGGTCTGCGCCGGCTTCACCCACGCGCTGGCCACCGCCGACCACGCGGTCCGGGCGGGCGCCGCCCGCCGCGCCCTGGTGATCGGCGCCGACAAGATGACCGACGTGACGGACTGGACCGACCGCACCACCTGCGTCCTGGTCGGCGACGGAGCCGGTGCCGCGGTCGTCGAGGCCACCGAGACCGACACCGGTGCCATCGGCCCCGTCCTGTGGGGCTCGGTCCCCGAGATGGGCCACGCCGTCCGCATCGAGGGCACCCCGCCGCGCTTCGCGCAGGAGGGCCAGTCCGTCTACCGCTGGGCCACCCAGCAGCTGCCCGCCCTCGCCCGCAAGGCCTGCGAGCGCTCCGGCGTCACCCCCGAGGAGCTGGCCGGCGTCGTCCTCCACCAGGCCAACCTGCGGATCGTGGAGCCGCTCGCCGCGAAGATCGGCGCGGTCAACGCGGTCGTCGCCCGCGATGTCGTCGACTCCGGCAACACCTCCGCCGCCTCCGTACCGCTCGCCCTCGCCAAGCTGGTCGAGCGCGGCGAACTGCCCTCCGGGGCGCCGGTCCTGCTCTTCGGCTTCGGCGGCAACCTCTCGTACGCGGGGATGGTCGTCCGCCTCCCGTGACGCGGGCGGGGCAGGGGGCGCCGGGCGCACGGAGCGGCGCGTACCCCGTTCGGCGGAGCCCGGTGGCGGCCCCCAGGGGGCGCGCCTAGCTTCGATCGCGGCGAGGGTCTTTCACCGGCCCGCCCGACGAAGCCCTCCGCCCCCGCCCTCGCGTGATCTGGAGGATCGCCATGCGCGCGATACGCGCCGCTTCCGCAGCCCTGCTCGCCCCGCTCGCCACCGCGACCCTCGCCCTCGCCGCGCCGGCGGCCCTGGCCGAGGACGGCGGCGCTCCGAAGGACGGCACGGGGCACGACATCACGTCGTTCGGCTTCTCCGTCACGCCCCGGACCGTCGCGCCCGGCGGCACCGTCACCCTCAAGGCCGACGGCTGCGAGGTGCCGACGGTCACCGTCGAGTCCGGGGTCTTCGACACCGTCACCCTCAACGAGGGTCACCAGGGCACCGCGACCGTCGACGTCGACGCCAAGGTCGGCGCCCAGTACGAGGTCACCTTCGACTGCAAGGGCGAACGCGGCACCACCACGCTCACCGTCCACGGCGGCGGCGGTCACGAGAACGGCGGCGACACCGGCGCCCACAAGGGAGTCAAGGCCGGCTTCGGCACCGCGTCCGGCTCCGACGGCATCGGCGTCACCGAGGCGGCCACCGGCGCGGTGCTCATCGTGGGCGCGCTCGGCGCCGCCGTCGTGCTGATGCGCCGCCGCGACACCTCCGGCAGCTGAGCCGAGCCCGAGGGCGACCCGAAACGGCCCCTCCGGCCCGGTGTGACGAGGTCCGGGACGGAGGGGCGCCACATGCATCGAGAGGGCGAGGCGGGACGTGCAGGGGACGAACGGGCCGGGGCGGCGCGGCGCCTGGGGCGTGGTCGCGGTCGTCCTCCTCGTCGGCGTGCACCTCGTGCGCGGCGGTGCGGACGAGCTGCGGGCCGACGGACCCCCGCAGCCACCGGCCGTCGCCGCCCCGGACGCGGTCGGGCCCGCCGCCTCGGCCGCTCCCGACCCGCTGCCCGCCTCGCCGCCGGTCCGGGTCCGGGTGCCGTCGGTCCGGATCGACGCGCCGCTCGCCGAGGTGGGACTGGACGCCGAGGGGTGGATCGAGGCCCCGCCCCCGAACCGGCGCGAGCTCGCCGGCTGGTTCACCCGCGCCGTCACGCCCGGGGAACGCGGCACGGCCGTCGTCGTCGGGCACGTCGACACCCCGGAGGGCCGCGGGGTCTTCTACGACCTCGGTGCCCTGGCCAAGGGGCGGCTCGTCGAGATCGCCCGTGCGGACGGCCGTACCGCCGTCTTCACCGTGTACGGCATCGAGGTCGTCCCCAAGGACGGCTTTCCCGCCGAGCGGGTCTACGCCTCCACCGGGCTGCCGGAACTGCGCCTGATCACCTGCGGCGGGGCGTACGAACCGGAGGGGGGATACGCGGGCAACGTCGTCGTCTCGGCCCGGCTGACCGAGGTCCGCAGCGCGCGGCCGGCCTGACGACGACCTGACGGACTACCGCAATGGACTGGACCTGGACCGGGTGGGAGTCGGCAGTCTTTGTCCACGGAGCCGGCGTCGGGGGGCGTCGGGCTCCCACGCGACCGCCGGCGCCCACGCGACCGCCGGACGCTCCCACCCGACCGCCGGACCGCGCGGACGAGAACCGCTAGCCGATCCCCTGGCGGTCCGCCTCCAGAGCGAAGGCCCGGTCGGCCGACTCCGGTACCGAACGCTCCACCAGCCGGACCAGCAGCGTGCGGTGCCGCAGCAGCGGCTCCCGGCGCTCCGGGGGCACCAGCGCCAGCAGGTCGTCGAGGCCCGCGAGCATCCGCCGGGACACCTGCGGGCTGTCCGCCGCGCAGCCGCGGATCTCGGCGAACCCGAGGTCCACCAGGTCCGGCCACCGCGGCCCGTCCTGGACCAGCCGCACCGCCCCGCGACCCCGCCCGTCGCGGTACTCCACCGCGCCCAGCGGCCGGTCGGCGAGCGCCGCGAGGAACTGCACGATCCGGTCCAGGCACTGCACGGCCGTCGTCGGGTCGTTGACGGCGGGGGAGAGCGCCCGCAGCGCGATGTCCGAGAGCTGCCGCAGCCCGAAGCCCAGGTCCTGGTGGAAGGTCCGCTCGATCCCCACCGACACCGCCGCGGCCACCCGCTGCGGCACCGTCCCGCCGTACACCGCCAGGATCGGCGTGCCCGGCACCACGAAGTCGCCGATCCGCGGAAGCAGCCGCAGCACCACCCCGTGCCGCCGCGCGGCCGCGACCAGCAGCGCCACGTTCACGTCCCGCAGCACCCCCGCGCGCCCCCGGTGCAGCAGCCGCGCGTCCGGCTCGCCGGGCTCGCCCTCCGCGGCGGCGTGCCACGGCGTCCGGTCGACGACCCGGAACGCCTCCCAGGTGATCCGGTCGACCACGTGCCCGACGCGCATCAGCCGCAGCGTCGAGTTCACGTACGCCACGAAGAGCAGCAGGCTGAGCCCCACCATCAGCAGGGTCAGGACCGACTGCACCAGGGGCACGCTCGTCACGAGCTTCGGATCCGTCTCGCTCTCGTACGAGGTCAGCACGAGCAGCGAGAGCAGGAAGGTGGCGAGGAAGACGGAGAAGGTCGCCTTGGTGATGCGGCTCCTGATGAAGATCCGCACGATCCGCGGGCTGAACTGCCCGCTCGCCATCTGCACCGCGACCAGCGAGATCGAGAAGACGACACCGATGAAGGTCATCATCGCGGAACTGATCGTCGTCACGATCGTCTTCGCGTCCTCGGCGATCCCGACGAGGTCCGCGACCGTCTCGTACTCACCGGCGTCCTGCAGCGCCTCGACGAGCGCAGTGTCGAGCTCGGAGCACAGCCACCACAGCAGGAACACCCCGGCCATCGCCGCGACCGGCGCGAACCAGAAGGTGTCCCGCAGGTGCTCGCGCAGGGGGGAGAGCATCCGGGGCCGGCGATACGGGACAGTGGGAGAAAAGCGGTTCATTCGGAGCAATCTAGGCGCACTCATCCCCTAGGGAGCGGCGACGCCCCGTGCGCCCCGGGTCGTACGCGAAACGGTCCTCCGGGCGTACGCGAGGGGCTCCGGGACGCCTCGACGATGGAGACATGAACCGCACCCGCCTCGCCCTCGCCACCGGCGGCGCCCTCGCCGCCCTCGCCTTCACCGGCGCCGTCGCCGCCCCCGCCGTCTCCGACTGGTGGGACGGCCGCCACGACGAGTTCGACTCGTACGCGACCGGTGCCGCCGCCAAGGCCGACCGGGCCTCGGTCCCGCGCTGGCTCCCGGACGACGCCGCCTCCGTCGAGTACGCCATGAGGACCACAGGCGGCGACCGCGCGCTGAAGGCCGTCCTGCCGTCCACCGCCCCGCCCGCCGGCTGTGCGCCCCTCGCCGCGGACGCCTCCCGCCCCGCCCCGGCCCTGAGCACCGACCTGTTCCCCGCGGACGCCGCCGGCAAGGCCGCCGTCCGCTGCGGGCTCTACTACGCGTACGTGGACGGGCACACCCTGTACGCGTGGCAGGACAACCGGGACTGGATCAAGGACAATAAGGCGGGTTCACCCCACTGACCACGGAAAACGCTGGTGAAAGGCACCTCGAACCCCTGGTAGAGTTATCCATGTCGCCGCGGGGAACACCCCGGAGCGACACATCACCCGGTCCGGGTGGCGGAATGGCAGACGCGCTAGCTTGAGGTGCTAGTGCCCTTTATCGGGCGTGGGGGTTCAAGTCCCCCCTCGGACACCAGACGGAAGGACCCCAGCGGAAGCTGGGGTCCTTCCGCGTTCCGGCTACGCCCCGGCCTTCCGGGCCACCACCAGACGGCAGCGGGGGCTGCCGTCCTCCCGTACGCCCAGGGAGCGCATCGGGAGCAGCTCCACGCCGAACCCGGCCCCCTCCAGCCGGCGGCGGACGTCCGCCAGGCGGAAGGTGCGGTAGTACATGACGAACGGCGGGCGCCACAGCGCGTTGCGGACCCGCATCGCCGTGTCGAAGCCCCACAGCATCCAGTAGGGGGCGGACCCGACGCGGGGCGGGGCCGGCAGCGGGAAGGCGAGGGTGCCGCCGGGGCGCAGGGAGGCGTGGATCCCGCGGAACAGCACGTCCTGCTCGGCGGGGAGGAAATGGCCGAAGGCGCCGAAGCTGACGGCGAGGTCGAAGACCGGCGCGAAGGGCAGGGCGAGCGCGTCCGCCCGCACGAGCGTCGCGTCGGGATGGCCCGCGCGGGCCCCGGCGAGCATTCCGGCGCTGAAGTCGACGCCCGCGATCCGCCCGGCGCACACCGAGCGCAGCACCGAGAGGCCCGCGCCCGTGCCGCAGCAGACGTCGAGACCCGAGTCGAACGGGGCGAGCGGCTCCAGGGCGTCCGCGACCGCGCCGAGGAGGCTGTCCGGGGTGCGGAAGGGGGTGGCGTCGAACTTGGCCGCGAGCAGGTCGTAGCCGTGCTCGACGGACGAGAGTGCCTGCACCGTCAGCTCGCGGAGGGTCGGTCCCTCGGGGGAGAACATGCTCCGACCCTACGAGCTACCGCCCGGCGATCACAGGGTGCTGCGCACCTGCGGCGGGGCGCCCCATGCCGGAGCGGTCCCGGTCAGCTGGCAGACCAGCAGGTAGAGCGGGATGGGCGGAGTGTAAGGGGAGCCGCCGTCCGGGTGATGGATGAGCCGCGGGGCCCGGTCGGGCACCAGGGCGCCGGGGGCGTAGCAGGCGGGCAGCGGCCAGGTCAGGTCGAGGTCGGAGCCGGCCGGGACCAGCCACCACCACCAGTCGCCGTCCGCGTACACACAGCCCTTGGCGGGCAGCCGGGACAGGATGCGGAAGCCGTAGCGGGCGGGGACGCCCACCGCGTCGCAGCCGAGGGTGGCGGGGAGGTCGACCGGGACGGACAGTCTCGTGTCGCCGAGGGAGCGGGGGACGGTGGCGTTCTCCGGGCTCTTGCGGGCGCGTGGGACGAGCAGCGTCGCCATGGACCTCAGCACGGCTCCGCCATGCCGTGCGCGAGCTCGGCCCAGACGATCTGCGCGGTGCCGTGGCCGGTGCGGTCGGCGCCCCAGGCCGCGCACAGCGCGTCGACGAGTATGAGGCCGCGGCCCCGTTCGTCCTCGCCGCAGTCGCGTATGCAGGGACCGGCGGGCCCGCCCTCGTCGCGCACGGCTATCCGCAGGCGCTCCTCGCCCTCGCGCAGTTCGCAGACGACGCGGGCGCTGGCGGTGTGGACGACGGCGTTGGTGACGAGTTCGGAGACGACCAGCAGGACGGTGTCGCGGACCTCGGGGTCGCAGCCCCACAGGACGAGCCGCTCCTCGGAGAGGCGGCGGGCCCGGGCGACGGACTCGGTGCGGGCGGGCAGCTCGAAGGCGAACCGGCGGACGTCGGAGTGGGGCCGTGGGCGCAGCTGGGGCATGACGCGGGGGCTCATGAGACCTGAGGAGTGCGCGTTACCAGAAGCCACGACCGGATCCTCACAACTGTGGGCAGGATGCCGTACGCACGTCCGCGTGGCGGCGCACGGCGGCAGTACGTACTGGTTCACCGGAATACTGTGCTCCCGACTCCGACACTTGGCAAGAGGCACTCTGAAAAATGCAGAGTGCTGTGTTCTCTCTGGCGGTGTTCGTGGCACACTCATCGAAACATCGCGTCGGGGAGGTCTTGAGAGTGAGCGAGCCGCGGTCCGCCCCGACGGTGGGACAGGTGGTACTCGGCAAGCGCCTGCAGGATCTGCGCGAGCGGGCCGGCCTCAAGCGGGAAGAGGCCGCCAAGATCCTCCGGGTCGCTCCGGCCACGATCCGGCGCATGGAGACGGCCGAGGTCGCGCTGAAGATTCCGTACGTACAGCTGCTGCTCAAGGCGTACGGCATCACGGACTCCGAGGCCGAGGGCTTCATCGCCCTCGCGGAGGAGGCCAACCTCCCCGGTTGGTGGCAGCGGTTCCACGACGTGCTGCCCGGCTGGTTCTCCATGTACGTCAGCCTGGAGGGGGCCGCGAGCCTCATCCGGGCCTACGAGCCCCAGTTCGTCCCCGGTCTGCTGCAGACCGAGGACTACGCCCGTGCCATTCTGCGCAGCGGGGCGGTCGGCGGCAGCAATGACGCCGAGGAGATCGACCGCCATGTAGCCCTCCGCATGGAGCGCCAGTCCCTGCTCACCAGGGAGGACGCGCCCAAGTTCTGGGTGATCATGGATGAGACGGTCTTCCGCCGACCGGTCGGCAACGGGCCCGAAGTGATGCGCGACCAGCTCGACCGGCTGCTCGAAGCGTCCGAGCTGCCGAACGTCACCCTGCAGATCGCGGAGTTCGGCTCCGGCCACCACCCCGGTACCTATGGGCCGTTCGTCCTCTTCCGCTTCGCCATGCCCGAACTCCCGGACATGGTCTACAGCGAGTACCTGACCGGCGCCGTCTACCTCGACGCGCGCCCCGAGGTGGCCTCCCACCTCGAGGTCATGGACCGCATGGCGGCTCAGGCCGCGACTGCACAACGCACGAAGGAGGTTCTGCGGAACCTCCGCAAGGAGCTGTGAATGGATCGCATATACAACGGCATGCCCGCCGCCGAGCTCGGTGCCGAAGGCTGGCACAAGCCGTGGAGCGGCGGGAACGGGGGCAACTGCGTCGAGGCCATGAAGCTGGCCGACGGCAGAGTCGCCGTGCGACAGTCCGCAGACCCTGAAGGACCCGCGCTCATCTACACCCATGGGGAGATCGCCGCCTTCATCCAGGGGGCCAAATCCGGTCAGGCTGACTTTCTGCTCACCTGACCCCTTCCGCCCCACCCCGCACGTCGCGTAACTCTTGCTGCAAGCACCACCGTTCGCCCCGCCGAGGAGAGAGCCGATGACCCAGGACCCCGCAGCCCCCCAAGGCGGCGTACGCATCGACACCAGCAAGCCGCACCCCGCGCGCATGTACGACTGGTTCCTGGGCGGCAAGGACAACTACCCCGTCGACGAGGAGATGGCCCGCCAGCTCCTCACCGTCGACGCCCGGGGCCGGGACATGGCACGCGTCAACCGCGCCTTCATGCACCGCGCCATCCGCTGGCTCAGCGCGAACGGCGTACGCCAGTACCTGGACGTCGGCACGGGCATCCCGACCGAGCCCAACCTGCACCAGATCGCGCAGGAGGCCGCTCCGGAGTCCCGGATCGTCTACTGCGACAACGACCCGATCGTGCTCGCCCACGCGGCCGCGCTGCTGCGCTCGACCCCGCAGGGGGCCACCGAGTACATCCAGGCGGACGCCCGGGACCCCGAGACCATCCTCGAAAGGGCCGGAAAGGTCCTTGATTTCGACCAGCCCATCGCCCTGTCGATGCTGGCCCTGCTGCACTTCGTCGGAGACGAGGACGGCGCCTACGAACTGGTCGGCAAGCTGGTCGAGAAGCTCGCCCCGGGGAGCTACCTCGTCCTCTCGCACGTCACCGGGGACTTCGACCCCGAGGGCGCGGCGAAGGCCTCCGCCATGTACAAGGCGCGCGGACTGACCCTGCGGCCGCGCTCGCGCGAGGAGCTGGGCGCCTTCTTCGACGGCCTCGACCTGGTCGAGCCGGGCGTCTCGCTCACCGCCGAGTGGCACCCCGAGCTCGGGGAGCCGGTCCCGGTCCAGGGCGACGACCCCATCCCGGGCTGGGCGGCGGTCGGCCGCAAGCGCTGACCGGCCGGCGGGGGATCCCCCACGGGTTCCTCCGTACGACACGCGACGAACTCCGTACGACACGCGCGAGGCCCGCCGGACCACCGGCGGGCCTCGCGCTCTTCCGCGCCCCTAGCGCTTCACCAGCGTCACCAGGAAGCTCCGCGCCGGGCCGACGTTGCCGGCCGCGTCGACGGTGCGGTACTCCACCGTGTGCGTGCCGTAGTCCGGTGTGGCGTCGTCCCACGGCACCGCCCGGCTGCGGCCCAGCTTGCCGTAGACGAGGTCGTCGATCACCGTGCCCGAGGGCGAGAAGCGGAACGGCGCCGAGGCGTCCGTCGGCCAGCCGTAGTACGTGTACCAGCCGTCGCCGTCCACCCGGAACTGGCTCACCACCGCACCCTCCCGGTCGTCCCGCGCGCTCAGCCGCATGGTGAACTCGGCGTCGTAGACGTACTCGACGGGCCGCCCGGGGCGGTGCACCGTCCGCAGCGGCGGCGACAGCTCGTACCCGACGGAGGCGGGCAGCGCGTCCACCGTCCAGCTCAGCTCCTCGTCCGTGCCCGGCAGGCCGGCCGTCACCGTGTGCGTACCGGGGGAGAGGCGCAGCGCGCCCAGGTCCAGATCGCGGTCGTTGCCCGGGTTCGGCACCGTCCGCCCGTCGAGCGTCCAGCGCACGGCCGGGTTCCGGCGGACCGGGTGGGTGGTGTCCGCGTACACGACGGAACGCGCGCCCACCGGGGCGTCCGTCGCCGTGTGCCCGGTGAACGCCGGCCTGGTGGCGTCCCTCGGCGTGCTCAGCGCCGGGTCCACCGTCCAGCTGACCGTGCGGGTCAGGGCGGCCGAAGCGCGCACCGCGGGGTCCCGGACGAACGGGGTGGGATCCGTGACCGTGGCCGTCAGCGCGTACGTACTCCCCGGGGCGAGGTCCAGACCGCGCAGGTCGACGGTCCTGGCGCCGCCGGTCCGCAGCGGGCGCCCGTCGAGGCGCCACTCTACGGCCAGTTCCCCGCCCAGCGGGTGGAGGGTGTCCACCCACACCGTGCGGTCGGCACCGACCGGAGCGGCGTTCGGGGTGTGCTCCTGGACCAGGTTCACCTTCGCGGCGATCGCCCGCACCATCACCTCGCGCTCCACCTGGTCGAAGGAGTAGCCGAGGGTCTTCATGATCGAGTGCCGGCTGGGCCGCCACACGCCCTTCGTGCTGTAGAGCCCGCCCTCGTGCCGGCCGATGACCCCGCCCGACTCGCTCGCCTCGCCCAGCCAGCGCCACCACTTGGCCCGCTGGTCCCGCATCTGCTGCTCCGTCAGCAGCGTGTGGTGCGCCGAGGAGGGCTCGGCGTCCGTGTAGGTCCCGCCCGGGACCCCGCGCCCGTAGTAGTCGTACTCGTCCTGGAGCCCGCCCAGCGAGTGGCCTATCTCGTGCGGGGTGATGAGCGCCGACAGCGCGTTGCCACCGGAGGCGGTGGCGTAGCTCCCGCCCGCGCCGCCGTACGTGGAGCTGTTGGCGAGCGCCACTATCTGCCGGTTGGAACGGCTCGTCCCCGGGACCAGATCGGCGAGGGCGGCCGCCTTCGCGCTGTCGACGGTGAGCAGCCGCTGCACGCTGCCGGGGTTGCAGCCGCCCCAGAAGCCCATGTCGAGCGCCGTGTCACGGGCCGGCGCGTCGAGCCCCGGGTCGCAGTCCACGCCGGAGTCCTTCGACGGTGCCTCCACCGCCCACACGTTGATGTACGAGCGGTACGAGGCGAACGGCTCGATGCTCCACAGCGTGCTCAGGTGCCGCTCCACGTCCGCCCGGAACTTGGGCAGTTCGGCGGCCGTGTAGCCGTCTCCCATGACCACCAGGTTGAACCTCTTGCCGGCCGGTCCGGTCGTCTGGACGGGTACGACCGTCGCCTCGCCCGCCTCCGCGGCGGCCGGGCTGCCGCCGCCGGCCACGGAGCCCGTGCCCACCAGCCCCGCGGCCAGCAGACAGCCCGCGGCGAGCCGGGCCACTCCTCGTCGAACACCCCTGCGTCGCTGTGAAGTCATGGGGCGCGAGCCTAGGCCGCGCCCCTGACCGCGTAAAGATGTTCGCCGGCCGTCCGACTCAATGACGCAGATACGCAAGGCCGGCGTGCTCGGCCGTGTAGCCCTCGACGAGCCGGCGGGCGACCGTCACCGAGTCGACCAGCGGGTGCAGCGCGAAGGCCTTCACCGCGGTGGCCCGCGAACCGCTCTCGGCCGCCGCGAGCACCTCGCGCTCGACCGCCTTCACCGCCGTCACCAGGCCCACCGCGTGGTAGGGCAGCGGGTCCACGGACACCGGGTGGGCGCCGGCCGCGTCGACGAAGCAGGGCACCTCGATGACCGCGTCCGCGTCGAGCACCGACAGGGTGTGCCGGTTGCGGACGTTGAGGATCAGGGTGGCCCGCTCGTTGCGGGCGATGGCCCGCATCAACGTCAGCGCCACCTTCTCGTAGCCGCCCGACTCCAGGTCCTCCTCGTCGCGCTCGCCGACCCCGGCCGCCTCCCGGTTGTGCGCCATGTAGGTCGCCTCGCGCTCCGCGAGCGTGCGGTGCCAGGCGGCCAGGGCGGACGCGTCCGGGCGGTCCGTCTCGCGGTAGAAACCGGCCTGCTGGTCGAGGAGGTAGGCGCCCCGGGTCCGCTCGGCCTCCCGGTAGGCCCGCACCGCCTCCCGGTTGAAGTAGTAGTAGTGCAGGTACTCGTTGGGCACCGCCCCGAGCGAGCGCAGCCACTCCGTGCCGAAGAGCTTGCCCTCCTCGAACGAGCCGAGCAGCTGGTCGTCCTCGAACAGTCGGGGCAGCAGGTCCTGCCCGCCGACGCGCAGACCCCGCAGCCAGCCCAGGTGGTTGAGGCCCACGTAGTCGATCCACGCCTCGCCCGGCTGCGCGCCGAGCACCCGTGCCACCCGGCGGCCCAGGCCCACCGGCGAGTCGCAGATGCCGATCACCCGGTCACCCAGGATCCGGGACATCGCCTCGGTGACCATGCCCGCCGGGTTGGTGAAGTTGATGACCCAGGCGTCCGGGGCGAGTTCGGCGACCCGGCGCGCGATGTGCGTCACCACCGGCAGGGTCCGCAGGCCGTACGCGATGCCTCCGGCGCCCACCGTCTCCTGCCCGAGCACGCCCTCGGCCAGCGCGATCCGCTCGTCGGCGGCACGCCCCGCGAGGCCGCCCACGCGGATCGCCGAGAAGACGAAGTCCGCTCCGCGCAGCGCCTCGTCGAGATCCGTCGTCGCGCTCACCACCGGCGCGTCCGGCACCCCCTCGCCCTGCTCGGCGAGGACCCGCGCGATCGCCGACAGACGCCCGGCGTCCAGGTCGTACAGGGTGACATGGGTGACCCGGCCCTCGGCATGGTCGCCGAGGAGGGCGCCGTACACGAGCGGCACCCGGAATCCGCCGCCTCCGAGAATCGTCAGTTTCATGGCCGTACGCTACTCGGACGCGTGTCGGGGCAGCCGGATTGCCGGTCGCCTGTCCGTTTCCGTGACCACTCCTCGGACGCCCGGCAGAGCGGCCGGCGGCTCAGCCCACGTCGAGCGCGTTGCGCAGGCCCAGGCGGTAGCGCAGCCGGTCGTGGCGCTTGAGGTCCTCCAGCTCCGGGGGACGGAAGAGCGGCCGGACCGTGCAGCGGGGCGCGGTCGAGCCCGTGCGGTCGAGCAGCGCGTTCACGGCCTGGCGGGCGGAGGCGTTGGCGCCCTCCATGGTCGCCAGGTCGATGTCGACGGCCACGTAGTCGCCGGCGAGATAGAGGTTCGGGATCCGGGTGGCCGCCTGGGGCCGGTTGTGGAAGGTGCCGACCGGGTGGACGAGGAGCTGGTCCTCGTTGGTCGGGTTCGGGGTGCCGAGGCCGTCCACCCCGGGGTCGAGGAACCAGGAGTGCAGCGCGCTGTCCTTCAGCACCGTGCGGCCCGAGTCGTTGAACGCCGCCTTCAGCTGGGCCCACACCTCCCGGGCGACCTCCGCGCGGGTGCACTGTTTGGCGGTCTTCCCGTAGAGGATGCCGGGCCGGTCCCACTCGGAGACGTCCACGGACAGGCAGTCGACGACCGTCCCGTCGCCGTAGTCGGCGGCGAAGTCCCGGGACGGCCAGTGCCGGGCCTGCTGGATGGCGGTCAGCGACCAGGGCGAGTCGATGCAGTTGGCGTGACCGGCGAGCAGCGGGGCGCTCTCGGTCAGATAGAACTGGATGCCGGTCATCCAGTCCGTCTCCAGGGCGTCGCAGCGGGCCAGCTGGGGGTCGGCCGCCCGCAGCGCCGCACCCCAGGTCCGCCGGGCGTGCTCGACCGGCATCGCGGAGACGTAGTGGTCCGCGGTCACCCGCCGGCGGACGCCCTGCGGGTCCTCGGTGACCACCCCGGCGATCCGCCCGGCCCCGGCGTCGTAGTCCAGCTCCCGCACGGTCCAGCCGACCCGGAACTCCACCCCGAGGCCGGTCAGGTGGGTCACCCACGGGTCGATCCAGGCCTCGTTGGTGGGCAGCGAGAGGATCCGGTCCAGGGGCCCGTCGGCGCCGCGTCCCAGGGCGTTGAAGGCGAAGGCCTCCAGCAGGGTGGCGACCGTGCGCGTGCTGGCCTCCTCGGCCTTGGTGGCCACGATGTTCCGGGTGAGGCCCACGGCGAGGATGCGCTGGTAGTCGTAGCTCATCCGCGCGGCGCGCAGGAACTCCCACCAGGGGGTGCGCTCCCAGGTGTCGTTCCGCCGCTCGTCGCAGCTGGTGAGGAAGACGAGGAAGCGGTCCACGAAGTACGCGGCCTCGGCGAACGGGATGGAGCGGGCGGTGTCCAGGAGCGCGAGGAGCGCGCGGCGGATCTCGTCGAGGGTGAGCTCGGCCGGGCGGTGCCCCGGCCAGGGCAGCGGGATGCGCAGGTCCTCGCGTCCGGTCCGGGCGAAGGACATCTCGGCCGGGGCCGCGAGGTTGCCCCACACGCCGTCGGCGTTGCCGGGGAAGGGGATGCGCCGCAGGGTGTCGGGGAGGTTGTGGTAGATGCCGGGGATGAACCGGAAGCCGTGCTCGGCGGGGAGCGGTCGGCGCCCGCCGCGGGCACTCTCGGGCACGTCCATGGAGCGCGCCTTTCCGCCCAGCGCCCGGCGCTCGTAGACGGTGACGCGGTGGCCGCGCTCGGCCAGCTCGTGGGCCGCGGTGAGCCCCGCGACCCCGCCGCCCAGGACGGCCACCCGGAGCGGTGTCGCGCTCCCCGCCGCGGCCGCCGGCCGGGCGTCGACGGCGACCGCCCCGGTGACCGCGGCTCCCGTGACGGCGGCCGCGCCCGCCACGAATCCGCGCCGTGAGGTGCCCGTACGCTCCATGCCCCACCCCTTTACCGCCGGTAACAGTCGGGTCCGGCGCAGGAGCATAGGGGCGGAGCCCCAAGACGGGAAGCACCGTGCGGGACGCCCGCTCCCCATGGCGCGATCCCGCCCCCGCCGGTGCGCGAGACAATGACCGCATGTCCCGACGCAACGCCCGTACCAAGCCCGCCCGTGCCGCCCTCACCGCGGACTCGCCGTGCCCCTGCGGCCTCGACGCCGACTACGGCGCCTGCTGCGGCCGCTTCCACACGGGACCGGCCACCGCACCCACCGCCGAGCTGCTCATGCGCTCCCGCTACAGCGCCTTCGTCGCCCGCGACGAGCCGTATCTGCTCCGCACCTGGGCACCGCAGACCCGGCCCGCGGACGTGGACTTCGACCCGTCACTGCGCTGGACCGGCCTGGAGATCGAGGACACCGCCGACGGCACGGCCTTCCACCAGCACGGCACCGTGACCTTCCGCGCCCGCTACAGCCAGGGCGGCACGGCCGGAGAGCTCCACGAACGCAGCAGGTTCGCCCGGCACGAGGGGGCGTGGGTGTACGTGGACGGGGAGTTCCTGGACTGAGCCGGGCCCCACGTCACCGCGGACTGAGCCGGGTCCCACGTCACCGTGGACTGAGCCGGGCCCCACGTCACCGTGGACTGAGCCGGGTCCCACGTCACCGCGCCCCCACGCCCGCCGTCTCCCGGCCCCCCCGCGGCAGCCCCTGTGCCAGGTCCTCCGCGATGAGCTTCTTCGCGATCGAGTCGGTCGCGGCCCGCAGCTCCGGGCCGCTGGGGCGGCCGCGCTCCTGCTCGACCTGGCCGCTGAGCCAGTCGCCCCAGGCCTTGGTGATGACGTCGGCCTCCCGCTTCCCGGCCCGGGTGTGGGAGAGCAGATTGCCGTCCCGGGTGAGGAAGCCCTCGTCGACCATGCGGTCGAAGACCGGCAGCAGGACCTCGGGCGGCACTCGGCGGCCGGCCGAGATGAGTCCGAGGCTCGCGTGTCCGACGAGCCGGGTGAAGAGTTCGACCTGCATGACCGCCCATGCGCCGGCCATGTCGAGCCGGGTGTCCGAGGCGTTGACGATCCGCCGGGCGGTGTCGAGGTCGGTCTTGCGGATGATCCGGCCCACGGACAGCTCCAGGAGCTTGGCCGAGTCGCCGGTGGCGGTGGGGGAGGCGAAGCCCTCGCCCATGTCGGGGGCCGCGGCGCGGGCGGTGTCCCGCAGGGCCACCTGCTTGAGGAAGAGCGCCACGACGAAGCCGACGCCCGCCACCGGCACGGTCCACAGGAAGACGGTGTGCAGCGTGTCCGCGTACGCCTGGACGATCGGTTCGGCGACCCGCGGCGGCAGCCCGTGGACGCCCGCCGGGCTCTGCGCCGCCCTGGCGACGGCGGCCGGGTTCAGCCCGAGGCGCGCGGCGGTGGCCGCGGCCTCGGCGGTGCCCTCGGTGAGGTTCGGCTTGAGGGAGTTGGCGTAGATGGTGCCGAAGACGGCCGTGCCGAAGGAGCTGCCCAGCGTGCGGAAGAAGGTGACGCCGGAGGTCGCGGTGCCGAGGTCGGCGTAGTCGACGGTGTTCTGCACGGCGATGGTGAGCACCTGCATGCACAGACCGATGCCGACGCCGAGCACGAACATGTACAGCGACTCCAGCCAGGTGCTGGTGTCGGGACCCATCAGGGACAGCAGGTACAGGCCGAGGCCCATCACGAGGCAGCCGACGATGGGGAAGGTCCGGTAGTGGCCGGTCTTGCTGACGACGTTGCCGCTGAAGATGGAGGCGATGAGCAGACCGACGACCATCGGCAGGGTGCGGATGCCGGAGATCGTCGCCGAGTCGCCGTCCACGTACTGCAGATAGGTCGGCAGGAAGGTCATCGCGCCGAGCATCGCGAAGCCGACGACGAAGCTGAGCACCGAGCAGACGGTGAAGACCGGATTGCGGAAGAGCCGCATGGGCAGCATCGGTTCGACGGCGCGGGTCTCCACCCAGCAGAACAGGCCGAGCGCGAGCAGTCCTCCGGCGAAGAGCCCGATGATGACGCCCGAACCCCAGGCGTACTCGTTCCCGCCCCAGCTGGTGGCCAGGATCAGGGCGCTGGATCCGGCCGCGACGAGCGCGATGCCCGCGTAGTCGATGACCGGGCGGCTCGCGGAGCGCACGGAGGGGATGGTGCGGGCGGCGGCGATGACGACCAGGATCGCGATCGGGACGTTGACGTAGAACGCCCAGCGCCAGCTGAGATGGTCGGTGAACAGACCGCCGAGGAGCGGCCCGATGACGGTCGAGACGCCGAACACCGCGCCGATCGCGCCTTGGTACTTGCCGCGTTCGCGCAGCGGGATCACGTCGGCGATCAGCGCCATCGAGGTGACCATGAGGCCGCCGGCGCCGATGCCCTGCAGACCGCGCCAGACGATCAGCAGCGTCATGTTGGTGGCGAGGCCGCACAGGAACGAGCCGGTGATGAAGACGACCGCGGAGATCTGGAAGATCACCTTGCGGCCGAAGAGATCGCCGAACTTGCCGACGAGCACGGTCGCGACCGTCTCGGCCAGCAGGTACGAGGTGACCACCCACGACATGTGGGCGGCTCCGCCGAGGTCCGAGACGATCGTCGGCAGGGCGGTGCCCACGATCGTCTGGTCCAGGGCGGCGAGGAGGACGCCGAGCATGATCGTGCCGAAGACGATGTTGCGGCGACGGCGGTCGAGCACGGGCGGCTCGACGCCCGGGGGCGCGGGGGCGGCTTCGCTGGTGGTCGTCACCCTCGCAGCGTCACATCGGCGGCCGCGTCCCGCATGTGGAGTACGCCCGAACCGGTGCGGCGGCGGGACCGGGCCCCGAACGGCCCAGCGGCGCCCGGGGTCAGAAGCCCGGACGCACCGGCAGCTGCGGGTGGTGCTTGGCCAGCACCTTGTTGGCCCGTGCGAGCGCGGCCAGCGCGTGCTCGCGGTCGGCCCGGTCCTCCGCGCACAGCGGCCCCCGGAAGCGGTACACCTCGCGCGCCGCGCTGTCGGCGTCGACCTCCGCCTGGAGCACGTGGAGCGGCAGGCAGGACCCGATCATCGCGGCGACGCGGTCGGGGATCGGGACGGGGACGAGGGGGGAGGGCGAGGCGATCACGGTCGGTCCTTGTGGGTCTGTCGGGCGAGAGGGGTTTCTCCCCTCCATACGTACCGGATCGCGGTGCCGGTTCGACGACGGGTCCGTCACCGCGCGGCAACACCCCCGTGTCGCCTTGGGCGAGGCCCCCCGACCGCGCGGGCGCGGCGGCCGGAGTTCCCGCAGGTGCGGGCCGGTGCGGCCGTCGAGTCGGCCGTCAGTCCATCGAACGCGCATCCGTGAAACGGGAGTTGCGGCACCCCCGGGTGTGGGGCATCTCACCCCAGGATCTCGCCCAGGTCGTACGAGACCGGCTCCTCCAACTGGTCGTAGCCGCAGGACTCCGGGGCCCGGTCCGGGCGCCAGCGCTTGAACTGCGCGGTGTGCCGGAAGCGGTCGCCCTCCATGTGGTCGTACCCCACCTCGCACACCCGCTCCGGGCGCAAGGCCACCCACGACAGGTCCTTCTTCCCCGACCAGCGGCTCGGGGCGCCCGGGAGCCGGGCCTCCTCGTGCGCCGACTCGTCGGTCCAGGCCGCCCACGGGTGTCCGTCGGGCGGGTCCATGCGGAGCGGCTCGAGCTCCTGCACCAGCTCGGCCCGCCGCTTCGCGGTGAACGCCGCGCACACGCCCACGTGCTGGAGGGAGCCCCCGGCGTCGTACAGGCCGAGCAGCAGCGAACCGACCACCGGGCCGCTCTTGTGGAAGCGGTACCCGGCCACGACCACATCGGCCGTGCGCTCGTGCTTGATCTTGTACATCAGCCGGGCGTCGGGCCGGTAGAGCAGGTCGAGGGGTTTGGCGATGACACCGTCCAGACCGGCGCCCTCGTACTGCTCGAACCAGCGCGCGGCGAGGTCCACGTCCGTGGTAGCGGGGGCCAGATGGACGGGCGCGTCGACCCCGGCGAGCGCGTTCTCGAGTGCGGCGCGGCGCTCGGCCAGCGGGGTGTCGAGGTAGGAGTCGTCGCCCAGGGCGAGCAGGTCGAAGGCGATGAAGCGGGCCGGGGTGGTCTCGGCGAGCATCCGGACCCGGGACGCCGCCGGGTGGATCCGCTCGGTGAGCCGGTCGAAGTCGAGCCGGCCGTCGTGCTCGATGACGATCTCCCCGTCCACCACGCAGCGTTCGGGAAGCCGGGCGAGCAGCGCCTCGGCGAGCTCGGGAAAGTAGCGGCCCAGGGGCTTGCCCGTCCGGCTGCCGATGAAGAGCTCAGGCCCGTCCCGGTGCACCAGGGCGCGGAAGCCGTCCCACTTGGCCTCGTACTGCATCCCCGGCGGGATCTTCTTCACCGCCTTCGCCAGCATCGGTTTCACGGGCGGCATCACCGGCAGGTCCATGGCGCGATTCTAGGGAGGGTACGAGCGGAATGCCCGGGAAAGGGTGGTACGGGTCGATGTGCGGCTTACGGGGCTCCGGCCTAGGCTGGCGGCCATGGCAGGCAAGGCGGCAGCGGTGGAGCTCGAGGTCGGCGACCGGACCGTACGGGTCTCCAACCCGGACAAGATCTACTTTCCGGAGCCGGGCTACACCAAGCTCGACATGGTCCGCTACTACCTCGCGGTCGGCGACGGCATCACCCGCGCACTGCGGAACCGCCCCACCACGCTGGAGCGCTACCCCGACGGCGTGACGGGGGAGTCCTTCTTCCAGAAGCGGGCGCCGAAGTACCTCCCCGAGTGGATCCCGACGGCCCACATCACCTTCCCCAGCGGCCGCTCCGCCGACGAGATGTGCCCGACGGAGCCCGCCGCCGTGCTGTGGGCGGCCAATCTGGGCGCGGTCACCTTCCATCCCTGGCCGGTGCGCAGGGAGGACACCGACCACCCCGACGAGCTCCGCATCGACCTCGACCCCCAGCCCGGCACCGACTACGCCGACGCCGTGCGGGCCGCCCACGAGCTGCGGGACGTCCTCGACCGGTACGGGCTGCGCGGCTGGCCCAAGACCTCCGGCGGGCGCGGGCTCCACGTCTTCGTGCCGATCCTGCCGAACTGGACGTTCACGCAGGTCAGGCGGGCGGCGATCGCCTGCGGCCGGGAGCTGGAGCGGCGGATGCCGGACCAGGTCACGATCAGGTGGTGGAAGGAGGAGCGCGGGGAGCGGATCTTCGTGGACTACAACCAGACCGCCCGCGACCGCACCATCGCCTCCGCCTACTCCGTCCGCCCCCGCCCGCACGCCCCGGTCTCCGCCCCGCTGCGGTGGGACGAGATCGACGACGCCGTGCCGCAGGACTTCGACATCCGCACCATGCCCGAGCGGTACGCCGAACTCGGCGACGTCCACGCGGACATGGACGACGAGCGCTTCGACCTGGAGCCGCTCCTGGAGCTGGCCCGCCGCGACGAGGCGGACCACGGCCTGGGCGACCTGCCGTATCCGCCGGAGTACCCGAAGATGCCGGGCGAACCGAAGCGGGTCCAGCCGAGCCGGGCGAAGAAGGAGTGAAGGCCCGAGGGGCCCGGCAGCTGCCCCGGGTGGCCGGGCCCGGCCGCGCTCGGCCGACGTGGTCACCCGGGGCCGCGGCCATCGCCGGATCCTGACCGACCCTCAGGTGGTCGCGCGGACGGTCGAGTTCGTCACGGCGGACTCGACGGCCCCCGCCGCTCCCGCCGGGGGCCGGCGCCACGTCCCGGGCGCGCTGACCTCGTCCCGTGCCGCCTCCGTCGCCTCGGCGCGCAGACGGCGGGCGATGCCGCGGGCGGCGCGTTCGTACGCGGCGGGGTCGGCGAGCAGGACCGAGTGGGCGTTGGCCGACTCCATCAGGGCGATGATCTCGAAGGCGAGCTGCCCGGCGTCGGCGTCCTCGACGAGGCCGCCGGCCTCCCGGGCCTCCTCGATCGTCCGCTCCACGTAGGCGATCCACTCCCGGCGGGCCGTCGCGACCGCGTCGTGGACCGGACCCGTGCGGGCGTCGAACTCCGCCGAGACCGCGGAGAAGAAGCAGCCGCCGGCGAAGACCCGCTCGGCCGAGTAGTCCAGCCAGTTGCGGCACAGCGCCCACACCTTGCCCGGGCCGGGCGGGAGCTCGGCCGGCGGGGTGACGACCCGGCGGGCGAAGACGGCGGCGGCCGCCCGCACCGTCGCCAGCTGGAGCTCCTCCTTGGAGCCGAACAGGGCGAAGACCCCGCTCTTGCTCAGCTTCAGCTCGGTGGCGATCCGTCCGAGCGACAGGCCCTCCAGGCCCTCGACCGAGGCGATGTCCATCGTGCGGCCCAGGACGAGCCGCCGGGTCTGGTTGCCGCGCTCGACGCGCCCGTCCGTCCTGGTGCTGCCGCTCATGGCCCCACCGTGCTGAACGCACGATCGTGCGGACAGTAGGGGCCGCGGGCGCCGGCGGGCGCTACGCCTCCGGGGCGCGGCGCTCGCCCGGTGCGAGCAGCAGCACCTCCAGGGCGCGGGCGCAGGCCCGGGTCCGGGTGAGGAACCAGTCGAGTCGCTCGTCGGTGAGCGAGGACGGCGTCGCCCGCACCGACAGCGCGAAGCGCGCATGGCCGGAGCGCTCCAGTACCGGCACCGCCAGCGTGCGCAGCCCGGGCGTCGACTCGCCGTCGTCGAGCGCGTAGCCCCGCTCCCGCACCGCGGCCGGCTCGCCGGCCGGCACGCCGCTCTCGCCCGCGCGCGGCCAGGCCAGCAGCACCTTGCCGAGGGCCGTCGAGTGCAGCGGGCGCCGCAGGCCGACCTTCGGCGTGACCGCGCCGCCCGCCACGATGACCGCGTACGGCCCGCTGCGCAGCGCCAGGTCGGCGGTGGCGCCGGTCCGGGCGGCCAGGTCGCTCAGCTCGGGCCCGGCCAGGTGCAGACCCCGCTGGTGGTACGAGAGGCGGCCCAGCTCCGTGACGGCGGGGCCGAGCCGGTAGCGGGCCGTGCGCGCGTCCTGCTCCAGGAAACCGGCGCCGAGCAGCGTCCTGGCCAGCCGGTGCGCCGTCGACGTCGACAGGCCTAGCCGGCGCGCCAGATCGGAGGCGCTGAGGTCGGGCCCGTTGTCGTGGAAGCAGTGCAGGACGTCCAGGGCCCGGCGCACCGCCTGGGCCCCGGCCGGTGCGCGGACCGGCTCGGCCTCCGTGGTCATCAGTGATTCGCTCCCCGTCGACGCGTGCTCTGAACGGCCTCCCACGCTCCCATATGGCGGGAGCCGAAGCAGCATCGTGACGAGGTCGGAAACATGCCGTTCACGCACAATCCCGCACCATGGGAGGAGAGTTGGGCGCAACGGTCGCGGCCGGGCGGAAACGGGTGCCGGTTTCGGGGGTTGCCAGGGGCCGGGACTGGACATGATCGTCCTGTCGATGCCCGGCGCGCCGCGTTGATCGGACGTTGATGGGGCGTTTACGGCGCCGCGTGAGTCTCTTCCCATGCAGACCGACACGATGCCCTTCGCCCCGCAGACCCTCCCGGCCCCGGACCTCTCCTGGCAGGAGGACGCGCTGTGCGCGCAGGCGGGGCCGGAGTTCTTCTTCCCGGCGCCGGGCTCCTCGACCCGCGAGGCCAAGCAGCTGTGCGGGGCGTGCGAGGGCCGCGCCGCGTGCCTGGAGTACGCGCTGACGCACGACGAGCGCTTCGGGGTGTGGGGCGGGCTCTCGGAGAAGGAGCGGATCAACCTCAAGCGGCGCCGGGGCTGACGGCGCCCGGCCCCCGGCCCCCGGCGTCCGTGCGGGAGCGGGCTCAGCCGGCCGCCCGCGCCGCCATCCGCGCCTTGCGCGCCGCGAGCCGCTCGTCGAACTTCGACGCCTCGCTGTCCAGGCCGTTCATGTACAGACCCAGCTCCTCCTGGGCCTTCAGCCCCTCCGGGCCGAGGCCGTCGATCTGGAGGACCTTGAGGAAGCGCAGCACCGGCTCCAGGACGTCGTCGTGGTGGATGCGCAGGTTGTAGATCTCGCCGATCGCCATCTGGGCCGCCGCGCGCTCGAAGCCGGGCATGCCGTGTCCGGGCATCCGGAAGTTGACGACCACGTCCCGCACGGCCTGCATCGTGAGGTCGGGGGCGAGCTCGAAGGCCGAGCCCAGCAGGTTGCGGTAGAAGATCATGTGCAGGTTCTCGTCGAGCGCGATGCGCGCCAGCATCCGGTCGCACACGGGGTCGCCGGACTGGTGGCCGGTGTTGCGGTGCGAGATGCGGGTGGCGAGCTCCTGGAAGGCCACGTACGCGATCGAGTGCAGCATCGAGTGCCGGTTGTCGGACTCGAAGCCCTCGCTCATGTGCGCCATGCGGAAGCGCTCCAGCTCGTCCGGGTCGACCGCCCGGGAGGCGAGCAGGTAGTCGCGCATGACGATGCCGTGCCGGCCCTCCTCCGCGGTCCAGCGGTGCACCCAGGTGCCCCAGGCGCCGTCGCGGCCGAAGAGGCTGGCGATCTCGTGGTGGTAGCTCGGGAGGTTGTCCTCGGTGAGCAGGTTCACCACGAGGGCGATGCGGCCGATGTCGGTGACCTTGGACTGCGAGCGGTCCCAGGCCTCCCCGTCCTCGAAGAAGCCGGGGAAGTTGCGGGCGTCGGACCACGGCACGTACTCGTGCGGCATCCAGTCCTTGGTGACCTTCAGGTGCCGGTTGAGCTCCCTCTCCACGACCTCTTCGAGGGCGTAGAGGAGCCGTGCGTCGGTCCACCCTGCGGAGCTGCCGAGGTGGGGAGAAGTGAGCGTCACGGGGACTCCTGGGGGCGGAGAGGGCATACGGAACTACCTACGGATTCGTAGGTTACGAGACCGTAGGTTAAAGCCCTCGTAAGGGGGTGGCCAAGCCCGCCCCGGAGATGCCCGGTCACATTCCGTCATGCGCCCAGCTCCCGCGGCCGGGGGGAGACCCAGGTCACGGCGGTCACGGCCGGTTCCGGACCCCGGGGCGGCTACGCAGAGCAGATGCCCGGGTGCTCAGAGCAGATGGTCGGCGGCGCCGGCCTTCACGGCCGAGATCAGGGCCCGCAGCGCCTCCACCGAGTCGCTGACGTACGCGTCGGGGGCGAGGGTGGAGCCGATGTAGGCGCGGCCCGAGTCGTCGAGGCCGAAGCGGAAGCAGTTGGCGCCCTCGCTGCAGAACGCCTCGTTCCAGGCGATCTCACGGGAGGCGGCGGTGCGGCCGGTGGGGTTCATGGTGGGGGTCCTTCAGAGGTCCTGAGCGATGGTGCGGATGAAGTCGCGCGACGCGGGCAGCGGCAGGCAGAGCCCCCGCAGCCGCTCCAACAGGCCGCGGTACCGCCGCAGTTGCATGTCGGTGTCGAGAAGCAGGGAACCGTGGGACGAGTCGAGTTGCACGGTGTCGAGCTGGGGCACCGGCGCGGACACATAGGTGAACGACTGTCCCGCCCCGGGGAAACCCCCCGCGGTGAAGGGGATGACGCGCACGCTGATGGTCTCCCGCTCCGAGCGCTCCAGGACGTACTCCAGCTGCGCCCGGGCGACCTTCGGACCGCCGAACTGCATGCGCAGCGCGGCCTCGTGGATCACCGCCTCGTACGACGTCGGGCGGTCCCGGTCGAGCACCTCCTGGCGGCGCAGCCGCAGCGCCACCCGTGCCTCCAGGTCGGGGCCGGGGAGCGGGGGGTCGGCCGTGTCGAAGACGGCCCGCGCATGCTCCTCGGTCTGCAGCAGGCCCGGGATGTGGGTGGTGACGGCGGTGTGCAACCCCGAGGCGTGGAACTCGAGTTCGGCGATGTCGATGAGCGCGGGCGGCAGCAGTCCGCGGTGCTGCTCCCACCAGCCGCGGTCGCGCTCCTGCGCCATGGCGGCGAGCAGGTCGACGAGTCCGGTGTCGGGGCAGCCGTAGTTGAAGGCGAGGGTGCGCACCCGCTCCGGGCTGATGCCGAAGCGCCCCGACTCGATGTGGGGGATCCGGGTGCGGTCGACGCCCAGGAGCGCGGCGGCCTGCTGGGCCGACATGCCGGACTGTTCGCGGAGTTTGCGCAGCTCGTGTCCGAGTCGTTGCTGGCGCGCGGTCGGGGTGCTCCTAGGCGGCACGGTGTCCTCCCCCTTCGGCTCCGGGCTGAGGTCCGGAGAAATGGCCCGGAATGACACAAGTGCGAGCGTCTACTGCCAAGTAGTAGCACTGTGCTCCGGTCGTACGCTACGGTCGGTAGCGCAAGTCTCACACGGGGCAATCGTGTTCGACGTGTGAGCACCCCCACACGCAAGGAAATGTGAGCAAAAACCGATGAAGGGCGCACTGCGTTGCCTCCCGTCCGCCGTAGCGGCCGGCCCCATACCTCCCGCAACGGAGAACCTCAGCTACTCGATGCTCCTCCCCGGGGGCGCCTACTGTGCCGGACTGGCCCGTGACTCCATCCGCGCCCTGCTGACCCGCCACGGACTCGGCGCACTCGCCGAGACCGCCGTCCTCGCCGCCTCGGAGCTCGTCTCCACCGCCTATCGCTTCACCCCGGACCGCGAGATGGTCCTGCGGGTGCGCTGGCAGTTCGACGCCCTGCGGATCGTGCTCTACGACCAGCACCCAGCCCATCCCACACCGGCCGCGGCCGACGAATGCCGCGACCGCCGCAGCCGCAGCATGTGGCTGCTGGCCGCGGCGGTCGAGGCGCAGGGCGGCGACTGGGGACTCGCCCCCGTGCTCACACCCGGCGGCGGCACCAAGTCCTGGGCGTTACTGCACCGCTAGCGTCCGCGCGGCCGGGACCGTTCCCGGCTCCCGCGCCCGCCACCCCTCCCGTACGGCCTCGGCCGTCGTCGGCCGCAGCTCACCGTCGAGCAGCAGCCAGCGGGTGATCCCCAGCGACTCGAGGAACGGCACGTCGTGGCTCGCCACGACCAGCGCACCCTCGTACGCGTCGAGCGCGGCCGTCAGGCTCCTGACCGACGCCAGGTCCAGATTGTTGGTCGGCTCGTCCAGCATCAGCAGCTGCGGCGCCGGCTCGGCGAGCAGCAGCGCCGCCAGCGTCGCACGGAACCGCTCGCCGCCGGACAGCGTGCCCACCGGCCGATCGGCCCGCGCGCCCCGGAACAGGAACCGGGCGAGCCGCGCCCTGATCGCGTTGACCGTCGCACCCGGTGCCATCCGGGCCACGTTCTCCACCACGCTCAGCTCGTCGTCCAGCACATCGAGCCGCTGCGGGAGGAACCGCAGCGGGACCCGCGCCACCGCCTCTCCCGCGACCGGTTCGAGCTCGCCCGCGAGCGTCCGCAGCAGCGTCGTCTTCCCGGCCCCGTTCCGGCCGACCAACGCCACCCGCTCCGGGCCCCGCAGCTCGAACTCCCCGGCGACCCGGGCCCCGTACCGCAGCCGGAGGTCGCGCAGCAGCAGCACCTCCCGGCCCGGCGGCACCGTCGTGTACGGCAGCTCGACCCGGATCCCCTCGTCGTCCCGCACCGCCTCCACCGCCACGTCGAGCCGGGCCCGCGCCTCGGCGAGCCGCTCCGCGTGCAGATGCCGGTGCTTGCCCGCCGACACCTCGGCCTGGGACCGCCGGTTGTTCGCGACGACCTTGGGCACCACCTTGTTCTCCGCGCTCTTCTGCGCGTAGCGCCTGCGCCGCGCCAACTTCATCTGAGCGTCCGACAGTTCGCGCCTCTGACGCTGGACGTCGGCCTCCGCGACCCGCACCATGCGTTCGGCCGCCTCCTGTTCGGCGGCCAGCGCCGCCCGGTAGTCGGACCAGGCGCCGCCGTACCAGGCGACCTCGCCGTCGCGCAGATCGGCGATCTGGTCGACCCGCTCCAGGAGCTCCCGGTCGTGGCTGACCACGACGAGCACCCCGGACCAGGCGTCCACCGCCTCGTACAGCCGGCGCCGGGCGAACAGGTCCAGGTTGTTGGTCGGCTCGTCGAGCAGCAGCACGTCCGGCCGGGCGAGCAGCAGCGCGGCCAGCCGCAGCAGCACCGTCTCACCGCCGGAGACCTCGCCGACGGTCCGGTCGAGCCCGATGTGCCCGAGGCCGAGCTGGTCGAGCACGACCCGGCCCCGCTCCTCGACGTCCCAGTCGTCGCCGACGGCCGCGAAGTGCTCCGCGGCCGTGTCGCCCGCCTCGATGGCGTGCAGGGCGGCGCGGGTCCGGTCGATCCCGAGGACCCGGTCGACCCGCAGCCCGGTGCGCAGCACGAGGTTCTGCGGGAGGTGGCCGACCTCGCCGGCGACACGGACCGTGCCCGCGGTCGGGACGAGCTCGCCGGCGATCAGCCTGAGCAGGGTGGACTTCCCGGAGCCGTTCGGACCGACGAGGCCGGTCCTGCCGGGGCCCACGGTGAGCCGGAAGTCGTCGAGGACTCCGGTCCCGTCGGGCCAGGAGAAGGAGAGGGACGTGCAGGTGACGAAGGTGGGGCGGGGCGCCATGAGAGCCTCCCGGTGTGGCGTGCGTGGACTGGGGCAACGCGGGAGACACCGGGGCGCGGCTGGGATCGCGAGGAGCGGGGCAGCACTCGTACGCCGAGGTCGAGAAAGGCACACGCGGCGGCCGGGGGCGGCGCGCGCGGCACGGTGTCTCGGGGCCTCAGACGTACAACGGCCTTCTCCGATCAGGGCGACTACAGGGCCAGGTCGGACGTTACGGACGGGCCGGGGGAGTCCGCAAACGATTTACGCCGGGCGTGGGGCGGACGGGCGTGCGTGCGGGCACTCCCGCGCGCAGGTGTGCCTAGGGGCGCTCCTCCAGGAGCCGGCCGAGGTTCCCCTCCCAGTCGAGGTAGTGGTGCTCGCGCCCCCGCGGCACCAGATGCTGGGAGGCCTCCAGGAAGCTGCGCAGCTCGGAGGTGCGCACATGGACCATCGCGACGCCCTCGGGCGCGTGGAACTCCACCACGGTCCGGTCGTAGCCGTACGGACGCAGCCGTACGTCGCCGAGGCCCGCGGGCCCCTCGACGCCCTGCGCGAGCAGCTCGCGCGCGAAGGCCCAGGACACCTCCACGCCCTCCAGGGTCGCGGGCGGCGGGAAGGCCATGCTCACCGCGAACGGATCCTCGCGGTCGTAGCGGAGTGTGGCGGCGACGCTCTCCATGCGGGGCTCGGACGCGACCAGACGGGCCTGGACGGCCTGCTCGATGACGGTGGACAAGGGCCAGCCTCCTGTTGCGCGGCTACGTTCTCCTGGTCTCCCTGACACCAGAAGAGACGAACCGCGGGGCCGGATCGTGCACTGCGGGGGTACGTGAGCTGTGTCACCGCCCCCGCCGGCCCGTCCCCCGTCACCGGTTGCCGGTCTCGTCGAAGACCTCGAAGTCGCCGCCCGCGCAGGGGCCGGAGTGGTCGCAGTACGGCTGGTTCCCCGAGGAGCCGCAGCCGCACAGCACCGCGCGCGTCTCGCGCCGCACCTCCGCCTCGCCGCGGACGAGGACGTCGCCGCGGAGCAGGATCCGGCCGTCGGGGGCGCGCCGCACCGTGGTGGGCACGTCGCCGGGCTCGGCGGAACCGTCCGCCGGGCGGTACTGGAGCGCCCCGGAGGGGCAGCGGCGGACGATCTCGGCGACCAGGTCGGGGGCGGCCTGGTCGGGCTGCACCCAGGGGCGTTTCGCCAGGTCGAAGACGCCCGGCAGGCCCTGGAGACACTCGGCCGCGTGGAGACAGCGGCGCGGTTCGTAGGTGACGGTGATGCCCTCGCCGTCGTACTCCTTGATCCGCGGCTGTTCCTCGGCCGTGGGTTCGGTCATACGACCAGCCTAGGAAGGGGCGGCGGGGCACGCACCCTGGACGGGATCTTCGCGGGTGGGCTAGCTTCCGGCGCCATGACGTCCATGGGGAGCAAGAGACGAAAGACGGCGGTGGGACTGGCCGCGGCGGCGCTGGCCCTGACCCTGGGGGCCCCGGCGCAGGCGGCGCCCGGCCACGGGACCGGCCATGAGCCCGCCGGGTGGCGGCTCACCCGGACCGACACCGACGCGCGCTTCCGCGGTCTCGCCGCGGTCAGCCGGTCGGTCGCCTGGGCGGCCGGCTCCAAGGGCACCGTGCTGCGCACCACCGACGGGGGGAAGAGCTGGCGAAACGTCTCCCCGGCCGGGGCGGCGGAGCTGGAGTTCCGCGACGTGGAAGCCTTCGACGCCCGGCGCGCCGTGGTCCTCGCGATCGGCGAGGGGGAGGCCTCCCGGGTCCTGCGCACCGAGGACGGCGGGGCGACCTGGACCGAGTCCTTCCGCAACACCGATCCGCGGGCCTTCTACGACTGCATGACCTTCTTCGACCACCGGCACGGACTGGCCGTGAGCGACCCCGTGGACGGGAAGTACCGCATCCTGTCGACCCGCGACGGCGGCCGGTCCTGGGAGGTCCTGCCCGACGCGGGCATGCCGGCCGCGCTGCCCGGCGAGGCCGCGTTCGCGGCGAGCGGCCAGTGCCTGGTCTCCGCGGGCCCGAAGGACGTGTGGCTCGCGACCGGCGGCGGGGCCGCCGGGAGGGTCCTGCACTCCTCGGACCGCGGCCTGAACTGGACCGTCACGGACACCACCGTCCCCGCAGGGGAGGGCGCCAAGGGCGTCTTCGGGCTCGCCTTCCGCGACCGGTCCCACGGCATCGCGGTCGGCGGCGACTACCGCAAGGACCAGCCCTCGCCGCGGGCCGCCGCCGTCACCGGCGACGCGGGCCGCACCTGGACGGCCTCCGCGACCCCGCCGCCCGCCTACCGCTCGGGCGTCGCCTGGCTGCCGCACCGCCGGTCCGCGGCCCTCGCGGTCGGCCCCACCGGCACGGACCTCACCACGGACGGCGGCCGCACCTGGCGCACGGTCGACACCGGCTCGTACGACACCGTCGACTGCGCCGCCGACGGCGCCTGCTGGGCCTCCGGCGAGAAGGGCCGGATCGCCCGGCTCGACCGCCGGGCCGGCGCCGGGCAGGGCGCCTAGGCGGGCAACTCCTCGCGGAAGGGCTCCAGTTCACCGGCCGTCTTGGTCGCGTAGAACTCGGTGATCCGGTACGCGCAGACGCCCCCGACGCTGAACGGGTCGGTCGCCGCGATCTCCTCGATCTCCGCGCGGCCGACCCCGGCGGCCAGGATCACCCCGCCGTCCCGCGGGTTCTTGCGCCCGGAGGCGAGGAACACGCCGGCCGCGTACTGCGCGTCCAGCCACTCGACGTGGGCGTCGAGCAGCGCGTCGACCCGCTCGACGGGGGCGGTGTAGGTGAGCTCCAGTACGAACATGACCGGCAGGCTACCGGCGGCCCGGCGTCCGGCCGCCGGTGGGGTGCCGGCGGTCGCGGGACGCCGGCGGCCGTAGGGTGCCGACCCATGACGATCATCGAGATTCCCCAGGGGTGGCCCGCCGACGAGGACGCGGCCCGGGCGGTGCAGGAGGAGCTGCGCCGGCGGCTCGTGACGGACGAGGAGGGGCCCGAGGCCGGGACGGGGAACGTCACCGGCCTCGACGTCGCCTACGACGACGAGCGGGACCTGGTCGCCGCCGCGGCCGTCGTGCTCGACGGACGGACCCTGGAGGTGGTGGAGGAGGCCACCGCCGTCGGGCGGGTGTCGTTCCCCTATGTGCCGGGACTGCTCGCCTTCCGCGAGATCCCGACCGTGCTCGCCGCGCTCGGCGGGCTCACCGCCGACCCCGGACTGCTCGTCTGCGACGGCTACGGGATCGCGCACCCCCGCCGCTTCGGACTCGCCAGCCATCTCGGCGTGCTCACCGGACGGCCCTCGATCGGCGTCGCGAAGAACCCGTTCACCTTCACCTACGAAGAACCCGGCGCCGCCCGGGGCGAGTTCGCCGCGCTGGTCGCCGAGGGCGAGACCGTCGGCCGCGCGGTGCGCACCCGCGCGGGGGTCAAGCCGGTCTTCGTCTCCGTCGGCCACCGGGTCTCGCTGGACCGTGCCTGTGCCCACACCCTGCGTCTCACCCCCCGCTTCCGCCTGCCCGAGACCACCCGGCACGCGGACGCCCTGTGCCGCCGGGCCCTCGCGCGGGCCCTGGCGGGGGAGTGAGCACGGGGCATGAGCACGAGGACCCTGGGGCGCGTGGGGCGCCTGAGTACGAGTACGGATACCGGGACGGCCCCGGGGGCGGCACAGTGTGGGACATGACAAGCCCCGGTGCGATCGGCACCCTGCAGTGCGTCGTCCTCGACTGCCCCGACGTCATGGAACTCGCCGCGTTCTACCAGGCGTTGCTCGGCGGCGAGATCAACCGCCCCGACCCCCAGTGGGCCGTGGGCGACGCCTGGGCCACGCTCCACGGCGCCTCCGGTGCGCCCGTGCTCGCCTTCCAGGGCGTGGCCGACCACCGGCCGCCGGTCTGGGGTGCGCCCGAGCAGCAGATCCACATCGACGTACGGGTCCAGGACCTGGACGCCGCCCACGAGGCGGTGCTCGCCCTCGGAGCCTGGCCGCTGGACGCGGGCGAGGGCGAGCGGTCCTGGCGGATCTACGCCGACCCGGCCGGTCACCCCTTCTGCCTCGTGCGGCACTGACCCGAGGCGTGCCCCCCGGGGGAGGGGGCGGTGCCCGGCCGGTGGCCAGGGGCTCGCCCGCGGCGGTCGGCGCCAGGGCGGCGGCGGTCGGCCGGGGGTCCGCGGCCGTCGGCGGCCGTCGGCCCGAGGGGTCCTCGGCCGTCAGCCGGCGTACGCCACCCGGAAGCGCAGCCCCGCCGCCCGCAGCCGTCCGAGCAGCGCGTCGCCCATCGCGACCGCCGTCGTGACCTGCCCGGCGGTCTTCGGCAGCTCGTCATGGGCGAGGCAGAGCGCCGATTCGGCCAGCATCTTCGCCGTCTCGTCGTAGCCCGGGTCGCCGCCCGACACCTCCGTGAAGACGCGCCGGCCACCGCCCTCTCCGACGAAGCGGACCGAGAACCAGCTCCGCGCCCGCCGTTCGGGGCTCGGACCCCGGCCCGGCTCGTAACGGTCCATCAGCCAGGCGCGCACCAAAGGGAGTTGGGCCGCGAGCACGCCCGTGCCCACCGCCGCCGCGCCGCCGAGCGCCATCGGCAGGGTCTTCACCGAGGCGTAGTGGCGGTAGCGGAAGTCCGGCCCGTACCGTTCGAGCGCCGCCGCCGAGCGCGCCACCACCTGGGGGTCGAGCGTGGGCAGCGGCAGCGCCCAGGTGCCGGTCTCGCGGCTGAACCGCGGCCCGCCCAGCGGCGCGTGGGCCCGCCGGGTCACCAGCCGCGGCTCGTGGAGCCGCCGCTCGTGCGCGGCGCGCAGGATCTGCCGGCCGCGGCCGAAGGCGGTCAGGGCGGAGGCGAAGGTGCCGCCGGAGAAGACCGCGCCGGCCCGGACGAAGCCGTCGACGCGCAGCGGCACCCCTTCCGGCAGCTGCCGCACGGTGAAGTAGACGCCCAGGTCGTGCGGGACGGAGTCGAAGCCGCAGGCATGCACCAGGCGGGCGCCGGTCTCCCGGGCGCGGGCGTCGTACCGCACGTACATCCGGTCGACGAACTCCGCCTCGCCGGTCAGGTCCACATAGTCGGTCCCGGCCTCCGCGCAGGCCGCCACCAGGCCCTCGCCGTACCAGACGTAGGGGCCGACGGTGCTCGCCACCACCCGGGCCGAACCGGCCAGTTCGCGCAGCGCGTCCGCGTCCGCGGAGTCGGCGAGGACCAGCGGCAGGCCGGCGCAGTGCGCCCACCGTCCGGCGAGCCGGTCCCGCAGGGCGGTGAGCTTCTCCCGGCTGCGGCCGGCGAGCGCCCAGCGGCACCCGGCCGGCGCGTGCTCGGCCAGATACTCCGCGGTGAGCTCGCCCACGAACCCGGTCGCCCCGAAGAGAACCACGTCGTACGGCCGTCCGGCCGCCCCTGTCTCCATCCCACCCAGCCCCTCGGTCTGCGCCCGCGCCGTCCCCCGGCGCGGATGTCGTCGGCGGACTCTAGCGGATCCACGCTCGGCGCAATTTCCAAGCGCTTGCTCGGCTCGGGGGCTTGTGCCGAGTGGAACGCGTTCCTAGCATCTCCGGTGTTACATCATCACTGTCACACACCTCTGGGGGCCCGATGACCACACCGCGCCACGCCCGCCCCGGCCCGCTCCGTGGAGTCCGGGTGGTGGAGCTCGCGGGCATCGGTCCCGGCCCCTTCGCGGCCATGCTCCTCGCCGACCTCGGTGCCGACGTCGTCCGCGTCGACCGGCCCGGCGGAGCCGCCCTCGGCATCGACCCGGCGCGCGACCTCACCAACCGCAACAAGCGCTCCGTCCTCGTCGACCTCAAGGCGGACGGCGGCCCGGAGACCGTGCTGGACCTGGTGGCCCGCGCGGACGTCCTCATCGAGGGCTACCGCCCCGGCGTCGCCGAACGCCTCGGCATCGGCCCCGAGCCCTGCCTGGCCCGCAACCCGCGGCTCGTCTACGGCCGGATGACCGGCTGGGGCCAGAGCGGGCCGCTCGCCCCCACCGCCGGACACGACATCGCGTACCTCGCCGTCACCGGCACCCTCGGCATGATCGGGCCCGACCCGGACGGCCCGCCCACCGTCCCCGCCAACCTGCTCGGCGACTACGCGGGCGGCTCCCTCTACCTCGTCATCGGCGTCCTCGCCGCCCTCCGGCACGCGCGCGAGCACGGCGAGGGCCAGGTCGTCGACGCCGCCATCGTCGACGGCGCCGCCCACCTCGCCACGATGATCCACGGGATGCTCGGCGCCGGCGCCTGGCAGGACCGGCGCGGCGTCAACCTGCTCGACGGCGGCTGCCCCTTCTACGGCACCTATGGGACCGCCGACGGCGGACACATGGCGGTCGGCGCCCTGGAGCCGGGCTTCTACGCGGAGTTCGCCCGCCTGCTCGGCCTCGAGGAGGCCTTCCCGGCCCGCAACGACCTCGCCCGCTGGCCCGAGCTGCGCGCCGCGATCGCCGCGCGCTTCCGCACCCGGACCAGGGCGGAGTGGACGGCCGTCTTCGAGGGCACCGACGCCTGCGTGGCCCCCGTGCTCTCGCTGCGCGAGGCGCCCGGCCACCCGCACCTCGCCGCCCGCGGCACCTTCGTCGAGCACGAGGGGCTGGTCCAGCCCGCCCCCGCGCCCCGCTTCTCCGCCACCCCCGGCGCGGTCCGCGGCGCACCCGCGAGACCCGGGGCCGACTCCGACGAGGTCGCCCGCGACTGGGCCGTGCCCGCCCTCCTGTCCGACCCTCCGGACCCGTCCGACGCCAGCGCCGCCAAGGAGCCCTCCGCATGAAGCGCCAGCTCTACACCGCCGACCACGAGGCCTTCCGCGAGACCGTCCGCGCCTTCCTCGCCAAGGAGGTCCTGCCCCACTACGACCGGTGGGAGAAGGACGGCATCGTCTCCCGCGAGGTCTGGCGCGCCGCCGGCCGGCAGGGCCTGCTCGGCCTCGCCGTCGACGAGGAGTACGGAGGCGGCGGCACCCGGGACTTCCGCTACAGCGTCGTCCTCGCCGAGGAGTTCACCCGCGCCGGCACCCCCGGACTCGCCATCGGGCTGCACAACGACATCATCGGCCCCTACCTCACCTCGCTCGCCACCGAGGAGCAGAAGCGGCGCTGGCTGCCCGGCTTCTGCAGCGGCGAGCTCGTCACCGCCATCGCCATGACCGAACCCGGCGCCGGCTCCGACCTCCAGGCCATCCGCACCACCGCCGAGGACCACGGGGACCACTGGATCCTCAACGGCTCCAAGACCTTCATCTCCAACGGCATCCTCGCCGACCTGGTGATCGTCGTCGCCAAGACCACCCCCGAGGGCGGCGCCCACGGCCTCTCCCTGCTCGTCGTCGAACGCGGCGCGGAGGGCTTCGAACGCGGCCGCAACCTCGACAAGATCGGCCAGAAGGCCCAGGACACCGCCGAGCTCTTCTTCACCGACGTACGCGTCCCCAAGGAGAACCTGCTCGGCGATCTCGACGGCGCCTTCCTCCACCTGATGACCAACCTCGCCCAGGAGCGGCTCGCCATCGCCGTGGCCGCGATAGCCGGCGCCGAGCACCTCCTGGAGCTCACCACCACCTACGTCAAGGAGCGCGAGGCGTTCGGGCGGCCGCTCGCGAAGCTCCAGCACGTCCGCTTCGAGATCGCGGAGATGGCCACCGAGTGCGCCGTCACCCGCACCTTCGTCGACCGCTGCGTCGAGGAGCACACCCAGCCGGGCGGGCCCGGACTCGACGCCGTACACGCCTCCATGGCCAAGTGGTGGGCGACCGAACTCCAGAAGCGGGTCGCCGACCGGTGTCTGCAACTGCACGGCGGATACGGCTACATGAGCGAATTCCCGGTGGCCAGGGCCTTCACGGACGGCCGCATCCAGACCATCTACGGCGGGACGACCGAGATCATGAAGGAGATCATCGGCCGTTCCCTGCTCGCCTGACCCTCATGCGAAAGGCAACATCGTGACCACCGAAGCGTACGTCTACGACGCTATCCGCACCCCGCGCGGCCGCGGCAAGGCCAACGGGAGCCTGCACGGCACCAAGCCGATCGACCTGGTCGTCGGCCTCATCCACGAGATCCGCGCCCGTTTCCCCGGACTCGACCCGGCCGCCATCGACGACATCGTCCTCGGCGTCGTCGGCCCGGTCGGCGACCAGGGCTCCGACATCGCCCGCATCGCCGCCATCGCCGCCGGACTGCCCGACACCGTGGCCGGAGTCCAGGAGAACCGCTTCTGCGCCTCCGGCCTGGAAGCCGTCAACATGGCCGCGATGAAGGTCCGCTCCGGCTGGGAGGACCTCGTCCTGGCCGGCGGCGTCGAGTCCATGTCCCGGGTGCCGATGGCCTCCGACGGCGGCGCCTGGTTCGCCGACCCGATGACCAACATCGCCACCAACTTCGTCCCCCAGGGCATCGGCGCCGACCTCATCGCCACCATCGAGGGCTTCACCCGCCGCGACGTCGACGAGTACGCCGCCCTCTCCCAGGAGCGCGCCGCCGCGGCCTGGAAGGACGGGCGCTTCGACCGCTCCGTCGTGCCCGTCAAGGACCGCGCGGGCCTGACCGTCCTCGACCACGACGAGCACCTGCGCCCCGGCACCACCGCCGACTCCCTGGCGCGGCTCAAGCCCTCCTTCGCCGACATCGGCGAGCTCGGCGGCTTCGACGCCGTCGCGCTGCAGAAGTACCACTGGATCGAGGAGATCGACCACGTCCACCACGCCGGCAACTCCTCCGGCATCGTCGACGGCGCCTCGCTGGTCGCCATCGGCTCCAAGGCGGTCGGCGAGCGCTACGGGCTCACCCCGCGCGCCCGGATCGTCGCGGCGGCCGTCTCGGGCTCCGAGCCCACCATCATGCTCACCGGCCCGGCCCCGGCCGCCCGCAAGGCGCTCGCCAAGGCCGGTCTCACCATCGACGACATGGACCTGATCGAGATCAACGAGGCCTTCGCCGCCGTCGTCCTGCGCTTCGCCAAGGACATGGGCGTCTCCCTCGACAGGATCAACGTCAACGGCGGCGCCATCGCCCTCGGCCACCCGCTCGGCGCCACCGGCGCGATGATCCTCGGCACGCTCGTCGACGAGCTGGAGCGCCAGGACAAGCGCTACGGCCTCGCCACGCTCTGCGTCGGCGGCGGCATGGGCATCGCCACCATCGTCGAGCGCGTCTGACCGCCCGGTCCGAACCCCCTTACGGAGAAGCATCAGCATGAGCGAGAGCACCACGATCCGCTGGGAGCAGGACGAGACCGGTGTCGTCACCCTCGTCCTCGACGACCCCAACCAGTCCGCGAACACCATGAACCAGGCCTTCCGGGCCTCCATCAAGGCGATCGCCGAGCGCGCGGTGGCCGAGAAGGACTCGATCCGCGGCATCATCTACACCTCCGCGAAGAAGACCTTCTTCGCCGGTGGCGACCTGAAGGACATGATCAAGGCCGGTCCCGAGGACGCCCGGGTCATCTTCGACTCGGCCATCGAGATCAAGGACGCGCTGCGCCGCATCGAGACCCTCGGCAAGCCCGTCGTCGCCGCGATCAACGGCGCCGCGCTCGGCGGCGGCTACGAGATCGCGCTCGCCTCCCACCACCGGATCGCCCTCGACGCCCCCGGCTCCAAGATCGGCCTGCCCGAGGTCACCCTGGGCCTGCTGCCCGGCGGCGGCGGGGTCGCCCGCACCGTACGCCTCATGGGCATCACCGACGCGCTGTTGAAGGTGCTGCTCCAGGGCACCCAGTACAACCCGCAGCGCGCCCTCGACAACGGCCTAGTCCACGAGCTGGCCGCGAGCCCCGAGGAGATGCTCGCCAAGGCCCGCGCCTTCATCGACGCGCATCCCGAGTCCCAGCAGCCCTGGGACGTGCCCGGCTACAAGATCCCCGGCGGCACCCCGTCGAACCCGCGGTTCGCCGCCAATCTTCCGGCCTTCCCCGC
Source organism: Streptomyces sp. NPDC020422 (assembly GCF_044386705.1). Classification (NCBI taxonomy): domain Bacteria; kingdom Bacillati; phylum Actinomycetota; class Actinomycetes; order Kitasatosporales; family Streptomycetaceae; genus Streptomyces; species Streptomyces sp. NPDC020422. Next base: position 288,966 of record NZ_JBIRVJ010000007.1, read on the forward strand.
CAACCTGCGCAAGCAGCTGGGCGGCGCCCCTTACCCCGCGCCGCGCAACATCATGGCGGCGGCCGTCGAGGGCTCCCAGGTCGACTTCGAGACGGCGCTCACCATCGAGAGCCGGTACTTCACCGAGCTGGTCACCGGGCAGACCGCGAAGAACATGATCCAGGCGTTCTTCTTCGACCTGCAGGCCGTCAACTCCGGAGCCAACCGGCCCCAGGGCGTCGAGGCGCGCAAGGTCCGCAAGGTCGCCGTGCTCGGCGCGGGCATGATGGGCGCCGGCATCGCGTACTCGTGCGCCCGCGCGGGCATCGAGGTCGTCCTCAAGGACGTCTCCGCCGAATCCGCCGCCAAGGGCAAGGCGTACTCCGAGAAGCTCTGCGCCAAGGCGGTCGCCAAGGGCCGCACCACCCAGGAGAAGGCCGACGCCCTGCTCGCCCTGATCACCCCGACCGGGGACGTCGCCGACCTGGCGGGCTGCGACGCCGTCATCGAGGCGGTCTTCGAGGACACGGCGCTCAAGCACAAGGTGTTCCAGGAGATCCAGCACGTCGTCGAGCCCGACGCGCTGCTGTGCTCCAACACCTCCACGCTGCCCATCACGGTCCTCGCGGAGGGCGTGGAGCGGCAGGCGGACTTCATCGGCCTGCACTTCTTCTCGCCCGTCGACAAGATGCCGCTCGTCGAGATCATCAAGGGCGAGCGGACCGGCGACGAGGCGCTGGCCCGCGCCTTCGACCTGGTCCGCCAGATCAACAAGACCCCGATCGTGGTGAACGACTCGCGCGGCTTCTTCACCTCCCGCGTCATCGGCCACTTCATCAACGAGGGCGTCGCCATGGTCGGCGAGGGCGCCGAGCCCGCCTCCGTGGAGCAGGCCGCTGCCCAGGCCGGCTACCCGGCGAAGGTCCTCTCCCTGATGGACGAGCTGACCCTCACCCTGCCGCGCAAGATCCGCAACGAGACGCGCAAGGCGATCGAGGAGGCGGGCGGCACCTGGACCTCCCACCCGGGCGAGCTGGTGATCGACCGCATGGTCGACGAGTTCGGCCGCACCGGCCGCAGCGGCGGCGCGGGCTTCTACGACTACACGGAGGACGGCAAGCGCGCGAAGCTCTGGCCGGGGCTGCGCGAGCACTTCACCAAGCCCGAGACCGACATCCCCTTCCGGGACATGCAGGAGCGCATGCTCTTCGCGGAGGCGCTGGACACCGTCCGGCTCCTGGAGGAGGGCGTGCTGACCTCGGTCGCGGACGCCAACATCGGCTCCATCCTGGGCATCGGCTTCCCGGCGTGGACCGGCGGAGTGCTCCAGTACATCAACGGGTACGAGGGCGGGGTCGCCGGCTTCGTCGCACGCGCCCGCGAGCTGGCGGCGACCTACGGCGAGCGCTTCACCCCGCCGGCCCTGCTCCTGGAGAAGGCCGAGCGGGGGGAGACCTTCACGGACGCGGCGGCGTCCTGAACGCGGCCCTCAGCTCCTCGCTGAGGGACCGCTGAAAGGCCGTGACGAGGGCCTGGATCACCATCGGCTGCATGTGCGCCGAGAGCGACTTCATCGCCGTCAGGTGATCCGGGTCCTCCCCGCTCTCCCGGTACGGGCTCCACACCTGCTCCCGGAAGAGCCGGGCCAGCTCCTGCGCGGCGGCGCGGGCGTGCTCCAGGAGCACGGTCCGGGAGGCCAGGATCGTCTCGTGCTCGATGGGCACGTCGAGCAGCTCGACCCCGAGCCGCAACAGCGACCCGTCCAGCCGGAACACGTCCGGGTCGGCCCCCCTGTCGAGCACCCCCATGGCGGCCAGCCGGTCCACGTCCCGGTCCGCGAGGGACCGCCCGGCCCGGCGCTCCAGCTCCTGCCGTGTGATCTCCTCGGCCGACTCGGGCGCCCACGCGGCGACGAGCGCCCGGTGCACGGCCAGGTCCTGCGCGCTGAGGTCGGCCGGCAGCTGCTCCAGATACCGCTCGATCGCGGCCAGCGTCATCCCCTGCCGCCGCAGCTCCTCGATCAACGCGAGCCGCGACAGATGCCCGGCCCCGTACCACCCGACCCGCCGCGCCCCGATGACCGGAGGCGGCAGGAGCCCCCGCGTCCCGTAGAACCGCACGGTCCGCACGGTCACCCCGGCCCGCGCGGCCAACCCGTCGACGGTGTAGACGGGCCCCTCAGCCTGCCCCTCGCCCTGCTGATCGCCGCTCGCCTGCTCCATGGTTGAACAGTATTGCTGTCTCACCGGGCTTGTAAAAGAGTGGGCGCAGCAGGGGCGCCGGCGCGGGTTCCGATCAGTGGCGCCGCTCTCGCGGGCGTCGGGCGCGGACGCGGCGCACGTGCCTCGCCGTCACCGCCGCCGGGAGACCGGCCAGAAGGAGGGACAGCCCCACGGGGAGCACCCCCGCCCAGACGGACGGGGAGACGTACGCGGTGCCGGACGCACCGTCCACCAGCCACGCGCGGACCGGTGGCGAGCCGAGGTCGCCCTCGACGGGGACCTCGAACGACGAGCCGCCGCCGTCCGGGGTGAAGGCGCCCGAGCAGGACGTCGACGTTCCCGCGTTGGCCACGGTGTTGTCGTACGTCCGGCAGTCGGCTTCGGTCACGGTGCCGGGTTCGCCCCACAGCGCCGCCCGCGGCTCGGCGGTGAAGTTCGTCAGCACGACGCACGCGAGAATCAGTCCGACCAGACAGGCCAGCGCCGGCCAGGGGGCCGGTCCGACCTCCGCCGCGCCGCTCCGCTGCCCGTCCGGAACGTGCCCACCCTCGCTCATCCCCACCCCCGGATCGCCGACGAACCTCCATGGTGACCGACACAGGCACCCGGTCACAGCGCTGAGCCGAACGAGTCTTTCCCGCTGCGTTCCGGGTCCCGTCCGAGCGGGCGGAGGCTCGGCCGGCTGCTCGACGCCGCCGGCCACAAGGCCGCGATCGGCGCGTAGGCGACCGCCCGGAGGGCTGCCCCCGCGGGAGCCCTTCCCGGACGGCGTGCTCTGTCAGTGGTGGCTCGTACGGTGGGTCCATGAGTGCGATCGAGTACGTACGGGGGGACGCCACCGCGCCGCGGGGCAAGGGCGTCAAGATCGTCGCGCACGTCTGCAACGACCTGGGCGGCTGGGGGAAGGGCTTCGTCCTCGCGGTCTCGGCCCGGTGGCCGGAGCCGGAGGCGGCGTACCGGCGGTGGCACCGGGGGCGGGCGGGGAACGACTTCGGGCTCGGCGCGGCCCAGTTCGTGCGGGTGGAGCCGTACGTCTGGGTGGCCAACCTGGTCGGGCAGCGGGGGATGCGTACCGGCCGGAGCAGCGGGGTTCCGGTGCGGTACGAGGCGATCGACGCGGCGCTCGGGCTGCTCGCGGAGCGGGCGGTGGAGCTGGGGGCCTCCGTGCACATGCCGCGGATCGGCTGCGGGCTCGCCGGGGGCACGTGGTCGAGGGTCGAGCCGCTGATCGTGGAGCGGCTGGTCGCTCGGGGGATATCGGTCACCGTGTACGACTTCGGGGCGTGACCGGTCGGTCGGCGGGGGACCCCGGCGGGGGACGGGGTGGGCGGGGCGCTAGAGTCATGCGCCTGTTCGAATACGGGCGTATGGCAGGGGGAGCGGTATGCAGGCGCAACTCAGGGAGAAGGCAGCCGAGTTGGCCGCAGTGCTCTGGAAGGAGCACACCATCTACCGGGAGCGCGGTGGCGGCGTGGTGATCCGGGGCGAGCACGTCCGGCGGTGGATCAGTCTGGCGCCCACCGGAGGCAGGGACCAGGCCTTGGTGCGGGCCGGGCGGATCCTCGACGGGGGGACGACGGCGCCGGCGCGGCTCGAGGCCGTGGTGGACCTGACGGCGGGGACGGCGGAGCTGGCCACCGTCTGCCGGCGGCTGCTCGCCGAGACGGCCGCCGACGCGGGGCCCGCCCCCTCGCCCCGTCCCGCGCGGGCGCCCCGGGCGCCCCGGCCGCCGCGGAAGGGGCGGCACACGGGGTTCGGGTCGTGGGTGGCCCTGATCTGCGTCGCCGGGGTCGTCGGCCTCTGGGCCTACAGCGTCTTCGGGCACGTCTATTAGAGGGGAGCGGGGGCGCCGCCCCCGCCGCCCCGCCCCCTGTGCGGTCAGTTCGTCGCGTAGGCCGTGACCGGGTAGTGGTCGGACAGGTTCGTGTACGTGTAGCTCTTGCCCCAGCTGGTCACGGTCCAGGGCGCGCTCTGCTCAAGGACCACGTTGTTCGTCCAGCCCGCCGGGCGCGCGTTCCCGGCCCGGTAGAGGACGTAGTCCAGGTCCTCGCGCGGGTCGGTCGGGTAGCGGTAGTTCGCGATCGAGTTCAGCTGGGTGTCGAAGGAGTACGCGTGCCCGGTGCGGGCGTCCGCGCCGACCAGGTCCGCGTCGGCGAGCATCGTCGCGTACTCGGGCGTGTGCGAGTCCACGTTCATGTCGCCCGCGACGATCACCTCCTCGTTCGCCGGGATGTTCTTGCCGTCGAGGAAGGCGTCGATCGTCCGGAACTGGCGGCTGCGCATCTGCGCCGCCTCGCCCGCCGAGCAGCCCGGGTCGGTGGACTGCGCGTGTGTGCCGACGACGTGCACCTTGGTGCCGTTGACGTCGAGGACCGCGTAGACGAACCCCTTGTTCGAGTACCAGTCGGCGCCGCACGCGTCCTTGTAGACGTACTGCTCCTCGCGGACGACCGGCCACTTGCTGAGCAGCGTCACGCCGCCGTCCTCCGGCGTGGTGGCCGAGTAGGCACCGCCGGTGGCGTCCCAGCCCGTCTTGGAGCGGCCCACGACCGGGGTCTGGTACGGGTACTGCGCGGCGGCGTTCGCCTTGAGCGCGTCCGAGGCGGAGTTGTCGAAGGCCTCCTGGAGCACCACGACGTCGTTGCCCTGGAAGAAGGACGCGGCGGGGATCGCGGCCGCGCGGTGGTCCTGGCCCCAGTTCGGGTAGAGCGTCTTGGAGAACAGGAAGGTGTTGTACGTCAGCACCTTCAGGCGCGGGGTCGCGGCCACGGCGTCGGCGGCGGAGGCGGCCGAGGCGGTCGGCGCGACCGCCGTGAGGGTGGCGGCGGCGAGCGCGACGGACAGGGCTGCGCCGGGAAGACGGCGGAGCGTGGCGAACGGCACTGATAACTCCCGTGGAAGTATGGGGGGTTGGAGGACCGGCGCCGCACATCAAATCAGCCGTGGTTACCTTCCGGTAGCCATTGGGTGCCGCGAATCTTGCGCGACTCGCACGAGCGCGCCAACTCTCGCCCATCAGTCCGAATTGCCGCTTTTGCGACCAGGTAGGATGCGCCCATGACCCTCGCGCAGAACTCGCAGATCTTCGACATGGACCTCGGTCCGCTCAACCCGGTGTGGGCCGAGCTCATCATCGGCTTCGTGATCTTCGGCATCACCTTCCTGATCCTCGCCAAGGGGATCCTCCCGAAGATCAACCGCACCCTCACCGAGCGTGAGGACGCCATCGAAGGCGGCACCGAGCGCGCCGACGACCTGCGCAGCGAGGCCACCGCGATCCGCGAGCAGTACGAGGCCGAGCTCGCCGAGGCCCGCCACGACGCCGCCCGCATCCGCTCCCAGGCCACCGAGGAGGGCGCGGCCGCCATCGCCGCCGCCCGCGCCGAGGGCCTGCGTGAGCGCGAGGCCATCCTGGCCGCCGGTGCCGAGCGCATCGCCGTCGAGCGCGAGGCCGCCGAGCGCGAGCTCTCCGCCGACGTCGACGCCTGGGCCCGTGCCCTGGCCGGCCGGATCGTCGGCGAGCCGGTCGGCGCCGACCGCGCCTGACGCACCGCGCGCACGTCCGTACGGGGCCGCGCCCCGGGCCCACCGGCCCGGGACGCGGCCCCGCGTCATGTCCGCCCTTGCCCGTCCGGGCGCGGCCGGGCAGCCTGAGAAGCGAGAGGGAGAGGAAGACGGCGTGACGGAGCGCATCGAGCGCGAGACGGAGCCCCGGGCCGGACGCGGGGAGCTGAGCGGCGCGCGGACCCGTTCCTCCGTGGGGCCGCACCGCCCCGACCCCGCCCCGCCGCCCGTCGGCGGTGTCCTGTGGAGCATCGCCGGCGACGTCCGCGCCCTGCTGATGCTTCCCGCCGCCCTCACCATGCAGGTCGCCCACCCCGCCATCGGTGCCGGCGTCGACGCGCACTCCGTCTTCCGCACCGACCCCTGGGGCCGCGGCGAGCGCTCCCTGCGCTCACTCCAGCTGTGGATCTACGGAGGAGCGGACGCCGTCGAGGAGGGGCGCCGGCTGCGCACCCTCCACAAGGACATCCAGGGCACCGACGCCCACGGGCGCCGCTACCACGCACTGACCCCCGCCTACTACGCCTGGGTGCACGCCACCGGCTATCCCGTCTACCGGCACGGCCTGGGCTATCTGGCCCGCCCGCTCACCGAGGCCCAGGAGCGCGCCCTCTACGCCGAGTGGCTCCAGGTCGGCCGGGTGCTCGGCATCCACGACCGGGACATGCCGGGGACCATCGAGGAGTTCTGGCCGTACTACCGCCGCGTCCTCGCCGAGGAGCTGGAGGCCACGGCGGTCGTCCGCGAGCTGCTCGCCACCGACGCGCCCGTACCGGCCCCCGACCGCGGCCCCCTGCCCGTACGACTCGCCCTGCGGGCGCTGTGGCCGCTGCTGCGGGGGCCGTTCCTGCGGGCGCGGGCCTTCCTCACCGTCGGACTGATGCCGCCGGACGCCCGCGAGGCGATCGGCCTGGAGTGGACGGACGCCCAGGAGCGCCGGCTGCGCCGCTTCGCCCGGGTCGTGCGGGCCGTGGTGCCCGCCCTCCCCGAGCGGCTGCGCTATCTCCCGCTCGCCCGCCGGGCCCGGCGCGCGGCCCGGCGGGAGAACCGGGTCACCGGGACGGCAGCCCGTTCCGGGCGATGACCTCCCCGTACCAGCGGAAGCTGTCCTTCGGCGTGCGGCGGCCGGTCGGGAAGTCCACGTGGACGATCCCGAACCGCCTGCCGTAGCCGTGGGCCCACTCGAAGTTGTCGAGCAGCGACCACAGGAAGTACCCGCGCAGGTCCACCCCGTCGGCCAGCGCCCGCCGCGCCGCCGCGAGGTGCGCCGCCAGGTACGCCACCCGCTCGGGGTCGTGGACGCCGCCCTCAGGGTCGGCGTAGTCGTCGTACGCGGCGCCGTTCTCCGTGATCAGCAGCGGTACGTGCGGCAGCCCGTCCCGCAGCCTGACCAGCAGCTCGTACAGACCGTCCGCGTCCACCGGCCAGTCCATCGCGGTGCGCGGCCCCGGCAGCGGCACGAACCCGACGTGCCCGGCGGCGCCCGGCCACGGGGACGGAGTCGCCGAGCTGCCCGCCGCGACCACGGTGGGGGAGTAGTAGTTGACCCCCAGCGCGTCGATCGGCGTGGCGATCACGTCGAGGTCGCCGTCGTGGACGAAGGACCAGTCCGTGATCCCCGCCGTGTCGGCCACCAGGTCGGCGGGCAGGCGCCCGTGGAACACCGGGTCCAGGAAGATCCGGTTGCCGACGGCGTCGATCCGCCGGACCGCGTCCCGGTCCTCGGGGGAGTCCGTGTGCGGCCGCAGCGCGTGCAGGTTGAGCGTCAACGACACCTCGGCGGAGGCCGGAAGCGCCGCCCGCAGCGCCCGGGCGCCGAGCCCGTGCGCCAGGTTCAGGTGGTGGGCGGCGCGCAACGCGGCCCGCTCGTCGGTGTGCCCCGGGGCGTGCTCCCCGGAGCCGTATCCGAGGAAGGCCGCGCACCACGGCTCGTTCAACGTGGTCCAGGTGCCGATGCGGTCGCCGAGGGCCTCGGCCGCGCGCCCCGCGTACTCGGCGAACCGCTCCGCCGTCTCGCGCTGCGGCCAGCCGCCCGCGTCCTCCAGCTCCTGCGGCAGGTCCCAGTGGTAGAGCGTGGCCACCGGCCTGATCCCCGCGTCGAGGAGCTCGTCGGCCAGCTGCCGGTAGAAGTCGAGTCCCTTCTGGGAGACGGGCCCGCGGCCGCCCGGCAGGATGCGCGACCAGGAGAGCGAGAAGCGGTAGTCGGTGAGCCCGAGCTCCTTCATCAGGGCGATGTCCTCGCGCGACCGGTGGTAGTGGTCGGTGGCGATGTCACCGGTGTCGCCGTTGCGGACCTTGCCCGGGGTACGGCTGAAGGTGTCCCAGATCGACGGTGTGCGGCCGTCCTCGGCCGCGGCCCCCTCGATCTGGTAGGCGGCGGTGGCCGAGCCCCAGCGGAAGCCGGCAGGGAAATGAGCGTTCATGAGAGGGGAACTCCCGGTATCGGAGAAAAGGCACGGAAGACGGTCCGCACGGCCCAGCCCGGGCCGTGCGGACCCGCACGGCTCAGCCCTTGACGGCGCCCTGCATGATCCCGCCGACGATCTGCCGGCCGAGCAGTCCGAAGACCAGCAGGACGGGAAGGGTGCCGAGCAGGGTGCCCGCCATGACGACGGACTGGTCGTGGACGTATCCACCGCCGAGCTGGCGCAGCGCGACCTGCACGGTCGGCTCCTGCGAGGAGAGCGCGACGATCGGCCAGAAGAAGTCGTTCCAGGCGCTCATGAAGGTGAGCAACCCCAGCACCGCCATCCCCGGGCGGGCCACCGGCACCACGATCGACCAGAAGACCCGGGCGGTGGACGCCCCGTCGACCCTGGCCGCCTCGATCAGCTCGTCCGGCAGCGCCTGCACCAGGAACTGGCGCATGAAGAAGACCCCGAAGGCGGAGACGAGGCCCGGCAGGATCACCGACTGCAGCTGGTTCACCCAGCCGAGCTCGGCGATCAGCATGAACAGCGGGATCACCCCGAGCTGCGGCGGGATCATCATCGTGCCCACCGTGAGGGCGAGCAGCGCGCCCCGGCCGCGGAAGCGCAGCTTGGCGAAGGCGAACCCGGCGAGCGTGCAGCACAGCACCGTGCCGACGGTGATCGAACCCGACACCAGCAGGGAGTTGAGCAGCGCCTTGCCGATGTCGGCCTCGTCGAGGACCGCCTCGAAGTTGCGGATCAGGTTCGGCCCGGGCAGCAGGCTCGGCGGCACCTTCGCCAGATCGGCGTTGGAGCGGCTCGCGGCGACGACGGTCCAGTAGAAGGGGAAGCCGGAGACGAGGACGCCGAGGGCGAGGACGGCGTACGTGAGAACCCCGCCGCGACCGGTGCGGGCGCTCACGCCGGTGCCCCCGTCATCTCCTCGCGCCGTGGACGGCGTCGCGCGATCAGGGCGTTGGCCCCGACGAGCAGCAGGATCAGCAGGAACATCAGCCACGCCACGGCCGCCGCGCGCCCCAGGTGGAAGAAGCCCCAGCCCTGCTCGTACAGGTAGAGCCCCAGCGTCTGGTACTGGTGCGAGATGCCGCCGGAGACCGAGCCCTCGAAGAGCAGCGGCTCGCCGAAGAGCTGGGTCGCGCCGATCGTCGACACGATCACCGTGAAGACGATCGTCGGGCGCAGCCCCGGCAGGGTGACGTGCACGAACTGGCGCCACCGCGAGGCTCCGTCCATCTCGGCGGCCTCGTACAGCTCGGCCGGGATCGACTGCATCCCCGCCAGATAGATCAGCGCGTTGTACCCGGTCCAGCGCCAGACGACGATCGAGGAGACCGCGACCTGCGAGGCGAAGGTGCCGTCCTGCCAGTCGACCGGGCCCAGGCCCGCCGTCGACAGCAGGTAGTTGACGAGCCCGAAGTCCCGCCCGAAGAGCTGGGCGAAGACGAGGGTGGCCGCGGCGACGGAGGTCGCGTACGGCAGCAGCATCGCCGTCCGGAAGAACGTCCGCCCGCGGAGACGGTAGTTCAGCAGATGGGCGAGCCCGAGCGCCATCGCGAGCTGCGGGACCGTGGACAGCGCGCCGATGACGGCGGTGTTGCGCAGCGCCTGCCAGAAGAACGCGTCGGAGAGCAGGGCCGTGTAGTTCCCGAGCCCGCGCCACTCCATCGCGCCGGGATCCTGGAGCTCGACGCGGTGGAGGGAGACGAACGCGGTGTAGAGGAGCGGGAAGAGGCCGAAGGCGGCGAAGAGGGTGAAGAACGGCGCGAGAAAGGTGTACGGGGACACGCTGCGCCACAGCCGGGTGAGGGTCACGGTGCGGGGCCCTTCGAGGGGGTGGGTGGTGGTGGACGCGGCCCGACCGGGTGCGTCACGGCCCGGTCGGCGGCGGCCGGCCGGGGCGCGGTGCTCAGCCGATGGCGTTCTCGACCCCCTTGCGCGCGTGCTCCCAGGCCTCGTCCGGGGCCGTGCCCTTCCGCTCCACCTCGCTGAGCGCGTTGGTGATCTGGTCGGCCACGTTCTTGTCGTGGACCCCGAGCACCTGCACGGGCGCCGCCTTCGCCGCGTCACCGAAGAGACGCCCGATCGGGGCGCCGGAGAAGTACGGGTCGGTGGCGTCGGCGACCTGGGCGATGGCCCCCGTGGAGGAGGGGAAGTTGCCCTGCTTGCGGAAGAGCTTGGCCTGCTGGGCGGGGGCGGTGAGCCAGCGGATCAGCTCGTACGCCTCCTTCTTGTGCTTCGCCGTGCGCGGTACGGCGAGGAAGGAGCCGCCCCAGTTCCCGGCGCCGCCCGGGAGCTTGGCGATGTCCCACTTGCCCTTGCCCGCTTCGCCGGCCTGCCCCTTGATGTAGCCGAGCATCCAGGCGGGGCAGGGCAGGGTGGCGAAGGAACCGGCGGAGAAGGCCTGGTTCCACTGCGGGGACCACTGGTCGAGCTTGGCGCTCAGCCCGTCGCCGGCGGCCTTCACGGACGCGTCCCAGGCCCCGCGCACGGCCGGGCTGTCGGCGTAGACGAGCTTCCCGGAGGCGTCGTAGTAGCGCTCCTTCTGCTGCCCCACCATGACGGTGTAGAGGCTGCCCACGCTGTCGAGCCAGGCGCTCTTGCCGGGCGCCTTCGCCTTGTACTGGCGCCCGAGCTCCAGATAGCCGTCCCAGGTGGACCACTTCGCGGCGAGTTCGGTGCGGTCGGTGGGGAGTCCGGCCTGCTTCAGCAGGTCCGTGCGGTAGCACATCGCCTCGGGCCCGACGTCCGTCCCGAGCCCGAGCACGGCCCCGTTCGGTGCGGTGGCCGCGGCCCAGGTGGCGCTCGCGAACTCGCCCTTCAGGGCCTCGGCGCCGTACGTCCGCAGGTCCTCGAACCGGTCGCCCTGCTGCTGGGTGACGGACGCGATCCGCCCGACCTCGACCGCCTGCACGTCGGCGAGGCCGGCGCCGCCGGCGAGCCGGGTCTGGAGCGACTTCCAGTAGTCCTGCTCGTCCTCGGTGTCGGTCTGCTTGATGACGATCCCGGGGTGCGCCTTCTCGTACTCGGCGTAGAGACCGGCCTCCTTGTAGCCGAACGAACCGAAGAGGTCGATGCTGATCTCCACCTTCCCCCCGGCGGAGTCCGAGCCGGCGGCGCCTGAGCCGGACGAACACCCGGCGACCAGCGCCCCGACGAGAACGGCCGCGGCGGCGGCTTGGCGAACGCGGACCGAGCGGGCTGTGCGCATGGGGGGCCTCCTTGGCTCCTGACTCTTGAGAGCGCTCTCAAGACGCGTCAGGAGAGTGCCCGCCCCGCCAGGTTCCCGTCAAGAGTCGAAGAGGTAACGGCAGGAATCGAGGACGGAGTTGGCGGGGGCGGGAAGGAGGGGCGAGGGAGCGGGAAGGAGTGGGAGGGGGCGGGCCGGGAGAGGGGAGGGACGGAAGCGCGGTTACGCCCGGACTCCCGCCAGCCGGCGCCAGCGCGGCTGCTCCGTGACGAGCGTGGCCGCGGCCAGCAGGGTGGCGGGCACCGCTGCCCAGGCGCTCCAGGCGAGCCACGAGGAGACGACGGCGGCGACGAGCTGGAGCAGCACCAGCAGGATCGTGACCCGGCCGGACACCGCGACGATCACGTTGCTCTTGTCGCCGGGAGTGGAGAGGAGCGTCGGCAGGCCGATCAGCACCACCACGGACAGGGCCGCGAGCAGCCAGGAGCGTCCGGCCAGCGCCCAGGGGGTGGCGATCCAGGCGACGAGCTCGGTCGCGAAGCGCAGCACGGGGGCGGCGCGGTCGTCGGGGCGCCCCGGGGGCGTCTGCCGGTCGGCGGGATTCGTCATCCGCGGACGATGCCACAGCGCGGCGTGCCGTTCAACGGGCGACGGACGAGGGGCGACGGACGAGGGGCGACCGGCGACCGGCGGGTGGCCGCCGAGCGGCCGGCCGGCAGCCTCGCCGGATCCGTCTACGTCGTGGCGCGCCGGACCAGTTCGGTCGGCGTGATCAGGGGCTCCACCCGCTCGCCGTCGAGCATCCGCATCAGCTGGCGCACCATCAGGCGCCCCATGCCCTCGATCTCCTGACGGACCGTCGTGAGCGGCGGCGAGGTCGACTCGGCCACCGCCGGCATGTCGTCGAAGCCGACGACGGCCACGTCCTGCGGCACGCGCACCCCGCGCTCCCGCAGCACCCCCAGCGCGCCCGCCGCCATCAGGTCGTTGGCCGCGAAGAGCGCGTCGAGGTCGGGACGGCGCTCCAGGAGGGCGCCCATCGCCCGCGCCCCGCTCTCCCGGGTGAAGTCGCCATCGGCGATCAGGTCCGCTTCCCCGTCGGGGAGCTCGTCGCGGTAGCCGTGGAGCCGGTCCAGGGCCGAGGTCTGGTCGCGGGGGCCCGCGATGTGGGCGATGCGGTGCCGGCCGAGGGAGCGCAGATGGCGTACGGCCGCGCGGGCGCCGCCCCGGTTGTCGCAGTCGACGAACGGCACCTCAAAACCGCCGTCCGGGCCGGTCCAGCCGGGCCGGCCGCCGAAGACGGTGGGGACCCGGGCGTCGCGCACGATCGCGGGCAGCTCGTCGTCGTCGTGGAGGGAGAAGGCGAGCGCGCCGTCCACGTGCCCCCCGCCCAGATAGCGGGCGATGCGCTCGTGGTCGCCGGAGTCCTCCACCCAGAGCAGCACCAACTGGGCGTCGTGCGCCGTCAGTTCCCGGCTGATGCCGCGTATCTGGCGCTCGAAGAAGGGGTCCGAGAAGATCCGGAACTCGGGCTCGGCGATGATCACCGCCACCGCCCCGTTGCGCCGGGTCACCAGTGTGCGGGCGGCGTGGTTCGGGACGTAGCCGAGCTCGTCGACGGCCTTGCGGACCTTCTCCACCAGGGCCTCGCGCACGCCCGCGCCGCCGTTCACCACCCGGGAGACCGTCGCCCTGGACACCCCGGCCCGTGCGGCGACCTCTTCCAGGGTGGGGCGCCCGGCGGGCACGGTTTCGCTCAAGGCCGGCTCCTCGGGGCGTCGCGGCGGGTCCGTACTGACGCCAAGAGGGTAACCGCTCGGCCGCCCGCGGGTGACTCCCCGGGAAAGCGCTCTCACCGCGCCCCGCCCCGCCGGTCGGCAGGGCGGGGCGCGGTGGGCGCCGAGCGGCGGCCTCAGCGCGCGTCGTGGAGCGTGTTCGTCTCCGCGATCTTCTTCCACGACTTGGGCTGCACCGGCTTGGCCGCCTGCTTCTTCACCGTGCCCCGGACCGGACGCGACGCGGGACCCGTCGCGGGCGTCCGGCCGGCCCCGGCCGTCGTCGGCGCGGCCGGCTTCACCGGCTGGTAGAGCCAGGTGTCGAAGAGGCCCGCCAGCGGCTTGCCCGAGACCCGCTCGGCGTACCGCACGAAGTCGGACACGTGCGCGTTGCCGTAGGCGTGCTCCTGCGGCCAGCCCTTGAGGATCCTGAAGAAGGCCTCGTCGCCCACCTCGTTGCGCAGCGCCTGCAGCGCCAGCGCGCCCCGGTCGTACACGGCGGCGTGGAACTGGTCGTCCGCGCCCGGGTCGCCCGGCTTCACCTTCCAGAACGGGTCGTCGGCCGCCCGCGTCTGGTACACGTAGTCGGCGAGCTCCTGGGCCGTGCCCTCGCCCTCCTTCTCCGACCACAGCCACTGGCTGTAGCGGGCGAAGCCCTCGTTGACCCAGATGTCCTTCCAGTCGGCGACCGACACGCTGTCGCCGTACCACTGGTGGGCCAGCTCGTGCACGACCACCGAGACGTTGGCGCCGTTGGCGAACTGGCGCGGGCTGTAGAACGGCCGGGTCTGCGTCTCCAGGGCGAAGCCACTCGTCACGTTCGGCACATAGCCGCCGAGGGCGTTGAACGGGTACGGGCCGAAGACCGACTCCAGCCACTCCGCGACCTCGGTGGTGCGCTCGACGGAGGCGCGGGCCGCGCCGGCGTTGTCGCCCAGGTCCTTGCTGTAGGCGTTGAGGACCGGCAGGCCGTTCGCGGTCTTGTCCGTCGTGATGTCGAACCTGCCCACCGCGAGCGTGGCCAGATACGTCGCCTGCGGCTTGTTGGAGCGCCAGTTGTAGCGGGTCCAGCCCAGCTTCGAGGACTGGGACTGCAGCACGCCGTTGCTGATCGCCTGGAGCCCGTCCGGCACCAGGACGGACACGTCGAAGGTCGCCTTGTCGAGCGGGTGGTCGTTGGAGGGGAACCACCAGACGGCCGAGTCGGGCTCCTGCGCGGCGACGGCACCGTCCGGGGTGCGGGCCCAGGCGCTCCAGCCGCCTATCTTCAGCTCGGACGGCTTGCCCGCGTAACGGACCACGACGGAGATCGACTTGCCCTTCTCCAGCGGGGTCGCCGGGGTGACCTCCAGCTCGTGGTCGCCGGAGGTGGCGAACTTCGCGACGCGCCCGTTCACGCGCACCTCGCTGACCTTCAGACCGAGGTCGAGGTTGAAGCGCGACAGGTTCTGTTTCGTGGTGGCGAGCAGCGTCGCCGTGCCCTCGAGCACGTCGGTCGCGGGCTGGTACTTCAGCCGCAGGTCGTAGTGCGAGACGTCGTAACCGCCGTTGCCACTGGCGGGGTAGTAGGAGTCGCCGATGCCCGGCGCGCCCACCTGGAAGTCGGCGGCCGATGCCGGGATCGCCAGCAGCAGGCCGGCCGCGAGGGCGCTCGGAACGATGATTCTGCGGTGCACGGGTGCTCCCAAGTCGTGAGAATCGAAAGACGCGCGGGTGGTCGTCGGTCCTTGGCGAGACTATTCAGGCCCCCGACGCGCCGTCACGTCCAGGGCACCGCCTGTCACATGATCGCCATTCGGCCGACATGAACCCCGCGCACCTGATGTCCCCGTCGGCACTCTTTTGCTCCTGAGACGACCGGGGTACGTTCCGCCCCATGCCGATACGTGTGCGGAGAACCCGTAGAGCTCGTCTGTCGTGCAGAACCCTGGCCGTCGCCGCCACGGCCGCCCTGCTGGCCGCCCTGGCCCCGGTGGCCGCGGCCCAGGAGACCCGGGACGCCCTGGGCGTACGGGAGTCCGCGCCGGTCTACTCGTACACCGGCGCCGTCCGCGAGTCCGTCTGGGTCGACACCGGCCTCGACGCCGACGCCGACGGGCGCACCGACCGGGTCGCCGTCGACATCGTGCGGCCCCGTGAACCCGCCGCGGCCGGCCGGAAGATCCCGGTCATCATGGACGCCAGCCCCTACTACGCCTGCTGCGGCCGCGGCAACGAGGGCCAGCGCAAGACCTATGACGCCGACGGCAATCCCGTCCAGTTCCCGCTGTTCTACGACAACTTCTTCGTGCCGCGCGGCTACGCCTTCGTCGCCGTCGACCTCGCCGGCACCAGCCGCTCCGACGGCTGCGACGACGTGGGCGGACGCTCCGACGTGCAGTCCGCCAAGGCCGTCGTCGACTGGCTGAACGGCCGGGCCCGCGGCTACACCACCCGGACCGGCGCCGAACGCGCCCGCGCCACCGGCTGGTCCACCGGTGACGTCGGCATGATCGGCAAGAGCTGGGACGGCACCATCGCCAACGGCGTGGCCGCCACCGGCGTCGAGGGGCTGCGCACGATCGTCCCGATCGGCTCGATCTCGTCGTGGTACGACTACTTCCACTCCCAGGGCGCCCCGCTCTACGACGCCAACCCCACCTGGCTCTCCGACTACGTGGACAGCCCCGACGCCCGGGCCCGCTGCGGCGCCGTCCAGCAGCGGATCGCGAACGCCACCCCGTACAGCGGCGACTGGACCGCCGCCTGGAGCGAGCGCGACTACGTCAGGAACGCGGACAAGGTGAAGGCAAGCGTCTTCGTCGTGCACGGCCGGCAGGACCTCAACGTGCGCGCCAACCACTTCGGCCAGTGGTGGAACGCCCTCGCCGCCCACGGCGTGGAGCGCAAGATCTGGCTCTCCGAGACCGGCCACGTCGACCCCTTCGACTTCCGCCGCGCCGACTGGGTCCGCACCCTGCACCGCTGGTTCGACCACTACCTCCTCGGCTACGACAACGGCATCGACCGCGAGCCGGTGGCCGACATCGAGCGCGCACCCGGCCGGTGGACCACCGACCGCAACTGGCCGGCCGCCGGCACCGCGCCCACCGTGCTGCGCCCCACGACGGGCAGCGCCCCGGGCGTCGGCGGCCTCGGCCGCGCCCCGGCCGCACGCGGCGCCACCGAGCGCTTCACGGACGACCCGAGCCTGAGCGAGATCCAGTGGGCCGCCGACATCGACCGCACGACCCCCGCCAAGGCCGGCTTCAGCACCGCCCCCCTCAGCCGGGACCTGCGCATCTCCGGCTCCTCCACGGTCACCGTCACGGCCACCCCGACCACGAGCAGCGCGCACCTCAGCGCCGTCCTCGTCGACCTCGGCCCGGACACCATCCGCGCCTACGCCGAACCCGGCGAAGGCATCACCACCCTGACCGAACGCAGCTGCTGGGGCGCGAGCACCACCGGCGACAGCGCCTGCTTCAAGGAGACGCAGCCGCGCACCGCGGACGTCGACTACACGGTCGTCAGCCGGGGCTGGGCCGACCTCGGCACCTGGGCCGACCCGCGCGAGGGCCGGGCGCTGACCCCGGGACGCGCGTACACGATGACGCTGAAGCTGGCGCCCACCGACCACGTCGTCCCGGCCGGACACCGGCTCGCCCTCATCGTCGCCGGGACCGACAAGGACCTGCTCGACCCCCCGTCGACGACCCCGACCGTCACCCTCGACCTGGCCCGCAGCTGGGCCGTGGTGCCGCTGCTCGGCGGCGCGCGGGCCTTCGACCGGGCGACCGCCGGTGACCCCGCGCCGGCCGCCGGCGTTCAGCCCGGTGACGCCCCGGCCGGTGCCGCCGCACCCGCGCGGACCGGCGCCCCGATCCCCGGTGAGGCCCGATGAGAAGTCCCTTCCGCGCCCGACGGCGCGCGCTCACCCTCGCGGTGGGCGCCGCCGCCCTGGGCCTGCCGCTGCTCGCCACCCCGACCGAGGCGGCGGGCAGCGCGCCCCCGCCGCCGCCCCCGAGGACCGGATTCGAGTCCAGTGACGGCGCCGCCTGGACCACCGAGGCACAGGAGGACGCCTTCCTCGCCGCCGTCGACCGGGGCAGCCCGCGCCTGTCGCTCCGTACGATCGGCACCACGAAGCAGCAGCGCCCGGTGCGCCTGGCCACCGTCGGCACCGGCGCCACGACCGTGCTGCTCATCTGCTCCCAGCACGGGGACGAGCCGGCCGGCCGCGAGGCCTGTCTCAGCACCCTGCGGGACCTGGCGTACGGCCGGGACGCCGCGACCCGCGCCTTCCTGGCCCGTACGACGCTGCTCGTCGTGCCGACCGCCAACCCCGACGGCCGCCAGGCCGACACCCGGGGCAACGCCGACGGCGTCGACATCAACCGGGACCACCTCGCCCTGCGGACCGCCGAGGCGCGGGCGCTCGCCGCGGTCGTCCGGGACCGGCGCCCCGAGCTGGTCTACGACCTGCACGAGTACGGGGCGACGCCGCCGTACTACGACAGGGACCTGCTCGCCCTCTGGCCGCGCAACCTCAACACCGACCCGCGGGTGCACGACGAGTCCCGTGCGCTGTCGGAGTCGTACGTACGCCCCGCCGCCGGGCTCGCCGGGTTCAGCAGCGGCATCTACGGCATCTGGACCGACCCGCTGACCGGGAAGCCGGTCAAGCAGGTGGCGGGCGACGGGCAGGAGCGCATCCTGCGCAACACGGCGGGCGTCAAGCACTCCGTGGGTCTCCTGGTCGAGACGCGGGTGGACGCCCTCGACCAGGCCGAGCGCGACGACCCGGCGCTGAACCACCGCCGCCGGGTGACCACCCAGCACGCGGCGCTGCGCGGCCTGTTCGGCTACCTCGACGCCCGCCAGGGGCGGCTCGCCGCCGCCACCGCGGTGGCCCGGCACACCGGCTTCGCCGACCGGGGCCCGGTCCTGCTCGGCGGCGCGGACAACGACCCGGCCGAACCCGCCGAGATCCTCCGGGACCCGCCCTGTGCCTACCGTCTGACGGGGGCTCAGTACGCCGAGTTCCGGGACGAGCTCGAGCTCCACGGCGTGGTCGTGCGGCGCGAGCCGGACGGCGGCGCGCTCGTTCCGCTGCGCCAGTCGCAGCGCGCCCTGGTGGCCCTGCTGCTCGATCCGCGGGCGGCGTACGGCCTGACTCGGGGAGAGCCGGTGGAGAGCTGCTGACGATGCGGTGAGGGAGCGGTGACGAGCGACGTCGCGGCCCGGTTTCTTGATCATTTCCGACTATGGTTACCGACCGGTATCGACCGTACCGATTTGGGAGTGATCACATGAAGATCGCGACGCCGCCGCGCCGCACCCTCACGGCTCTCGCCGCCACGACGCTGCTGGCCGGGGGCCTGCTGCTCGGACAGACGGTGACGGCCCCGACGGCCCAGGCCGCCGGGAAGACCGTCGTGTGCAACGTGCCGAAGATGCGCCAGCAGGCGCACGACCTGCGGGTCAAGGCGGCCAAGCTGCAGAACCTCGGCGCCCGGGCCGAGGCCCGCAAGGCGCGCGCCCAGGCCGACGCCCTCGACCGGAAGATCAAGGGCTGCCTCGACGCCGACGACCACGCCCAGAAGCCCTTCCCGCGCTGACGGGGGGAACGGCACGGACGCCCGCCCGGCCCACCGCCGGGCGGGCGTCGCCGCATCCGGGGACTCGGGGGGACTCGAAGGGGACTCGGGGGGGGGGCTTCCTCCGTCAGGCCCCGCAGACCAGCTCCGCCGCCCGGTCCGCGCACCCCCACGCGACCGTGACCCCCGCGCCGCCGTGCCCGTAGTGGTGCACCAGCAGCCCGCCGCCCGCCAGGGGCTCCGCCTCGATGCGCACCCCGCCCGCGCGCGCCGGGCGCAGCCCCACCCGGTGCCCCAGGATCCGGGCCCCGGCGATCTCGGGGCGGATCCGGGCACACCGCGCCACGATCGCCGCCGCGGTCGCCGGGTCGGGCTCCAGGTCCTCGGCCCCGTCCTGCGCGGTGCCGCCGAGGACCAGCCGCCCCGGCTGCGGGAAGAAGTACGTGGTCTCGTCGGCCGCCGCGTCCGCGGCCGTGAACCAGCTGTCCACGCCCGGGTTCTCGACCAGCACCAACTGCCCGCGCACCGGCCGCAGCCCGGAGTCGGAAGCCAGCTCCCGGGCCCCGAGCCCCGTGCAGTCCACGACCACCCGGGCCTCGGCCGCGGCCTCGGCGAAGCCCGGCCCCGTCACCGTGCGCCGCTCGAAGGAGCCGCCGAGCTCCTCGAACCGTGCCCGCAGCCAGGCCAGATGGACCGGCATGTCGATCAGCGGCAGCCGGGCGGCCAGCCCCACCTCGTACGGGCCGGGCACCTCGTCCGGCGCCAGCTGCCGCAGCCCCCCGAGCTCCTTCGCCCACGCGCCGAGCCCGTCGAGGACGGTGTCGGCGTGGACGCCCGGCACCAGGCGCACCCCCGTCGCCGCCGGCTCGGCTGCCAGCTCCTCGTAGACCCGGAGCGAGGCGAGCGACCAGCCGCCGACCTCCGCCGCCGGCTCGATCCGGTACGGCCACCACAGCGCGCCCGCCACCGCCGAGGTCGTCTCCGTCACCGCGTCCCGGGACCAGAGCCGGACCCGCAGCCCCCGCTCCACGAGCCGGATCGCCGTCGTCAGACCGACGACCCCGCCGCCCACCACGACCACACCGCCGTCACCGGCCCCGCCGTTGCCGTCGCCCTTGCTCCTGTCGCTGTCCATGGCGGGACCGTACCGACCCGCGGGCTCCGGCACGGGCGGAATTCGCTGGACGCGCGCACCGCCCGCGGGCGATCCTTCCCGGTGGCCGCTCCACCGGGAGCGCGCCGACCCGAGAGGCCCGGGCGAGCCGTGAATCGTCCCCACCGACATGGCCGACATGACCGCCGTCGCTTCGACGCAGAACCGGAGGTCCGTCCTCCCGCGCCGATGACCGGCCGGAAGGGCGCACCGCCCGCCATCCGCACCCGCACGCCCAAGGAGCTGCGCCGCGCCCGGCGCCCCCGGGCGCACGCCTGCTGGGACCACCTCTACGCGGCCCCGCTCTGGCCGCTGCACGGAGCGAACCTCGGCACCCTCGCCCGTACCTGCGACGCGGTCGGCGCCTGCCTGACCGTGCCCCGCTTCCCCTGGGTGCCGGAGGCCCTCGCCCGCGGCAACACCTTGCGCAGACCGCTGTGCACGCACTGGACCGGCGACCCCCTGGGCTGGCTCGCCCGACAGCGCGAGCGCGGCCTGCGGATCGTCGGGGTCGAGCTCGCCGACGAGGCCGTCCGCCTCGCCGACCTGCCCGCCGCCCGGCAGCCGACCGTCATGGTCCTCGGCCACGAGCAGACGGGCATCCCGCCCGAGGCCCTGGACCTGCTGGACGAGTGCGTCGAGATCCCCATGACCGGCACGGGAGCCTCCCTCAACGTCGCGGTCGCCGGTTCCCTGGCCCTCTACAAGCTGGCCGGACTGCTCTGACCGGCCCCGACCGGGGGCGGCCCGGCGCGGCCCCGGCCCCTCACCACGCCACCCCCGCCCTCGCCTAGGATTCATCTCCTGATGACTGCCACCCTCGTCGCCAAGAACCTCGCCGCCGGCCACGGCGACCGCTCCCTCTTCTCCGGGCTCGACCTCGTCGTCGCCCCCGGGGACGTCATCGGCCTCGTCGGGGTCAACGGCGCCGGGAAGTCCACCCTGCTGCGGCTGCTCGCGGGCCTCGACACCCCCGAGGACGGAGAGCTGCGCCTCTCGCCGCCGACCGCCACCGTCGGGCACCTCCCGCAGGAGCCGGAGCGGCGCGAGGGCGAGACCGTGCGCGCGTTCCTGGCCCGCCGGACCGGGGTCGCCGCCGCGCAGGCCGCGATGGACGAGGCCACCCAGGGCCTGGTCGACGGGACGCCCGGCGCCGACGACGCGTACGCCGTCAGCCTGGAGCGCTGGCTCGACCTCGGCGGCGCCGACCTCGACGAGCGGGCCGAGGAGGTGGCCGCCGCCCTCGGCCTCACCGTCGGTCTCGACCAGCCGATGACCGGGCTCTCCGGCGGCCAGGCCGCCCGCGCCGGCCTGGCCTCGCTGCTCCTGTCCCGCTACGACGTCTTCCTCCTCGACGAGCCCACCAACGATCTCGACC
Source organism: Streptomyces sp. NPDC020422 (assembly GCF_044386705.1). NCBI lineage: Bacteria > Bacillati > Actinomycetota > Actinomycetes > Kitasatosporales > Streptomycetaceae > Streptomyces > Streptomyces sp. NPDC020422. The sequence goes on from NZ_JBIRVJ010000007.1 coordinate 310,235, forward strand.
TCGAAGGCCTGGAACGGCTGGAGGCCTTCGTGCAGGGGCTGCGCGCCGGCACCGTCGTCATCAGCCACGACCGCGAGTTCCTCACCCGCACCGTCACCAAGGTCCTCGAACTCGACCTCGCCCAGCAGCAGATCACCCTCTACGGCGGTGGCTACGAGGCCTACCTGGAGGAGCGGGAGACGGCCCGCCGGCACGCCCGCGAGGACTACGAGGAGTACGCCGACAAGAAGGCCGCCCTGGAGGGGCGCGCCCTCATGCAGCGCAACTGGATGGACAAGGGCGTCCGCAACGCCCGCCGCAAGGCCACCGACAACGACAAGATCGGGCGCAAGCTGCGCGGCGAGGCCAGTGAGAAGCAGGCCGCGAAGGCCCGCCAGACCCAGCGCATGATCGAACGCCTCGACGTCGTCGACGAGCCCCGCAAGGAGTGGGAGCTGCGCATGGAGATCGCGACCGCCCCGCGCTCCGGCGCCGTCGTGGCCACGATGCGCGAGGCCGAGGTGCGCCGCGGCGACTTCTCCTTCGGGCCGGTCTCCCTCCAGATCGACTGGGCCGACCGCGTCGCGATCACCGGCGCCAACGGGGCCGGCAAGTCGACCCTGCTCGCCGCCCTCCTCGGCCGGCTGCCGCTGGACGCGGGCGACTCGGTCCTCGGCCCGGGCGTCGTGGTCGGCGAGGTCGACCAGGCCCGCAAGCTGTTCCACGGCACCGAGACCCTGCTCGAGGCCTTCTGCGCGGCCGTCCCCGACACCGAGCCCGCCGACGTCCGCACCCTGCTCGCCAAGTTCGGCCTCAAGGCCGAGCACGTGCTGCGGCCCGCCACCACCCTCTCGCCCGGCGAGCGCACCCGCGCCGCCCTCGCCCTGCTCCAGGGCCGCGGGGTCAACCTGCTCGTCCTGGACGAGCCGACCAACCACCTGGACCTGCCGGCGATCGAGCAGCTGGAGTCCGCCCTCGACTCGTACACCGGCACGCTGCTCCTCGTCACCCACGACCGGCGGATGCTGGACGCGGTCCGCACGACCCGCCGGATCGAGGTCGCGGACGGCAAGGTGACCGAGCTCTGATGCCGGCCGGCCAGGGCGTCTCCTTCGGCTGGGGCCCCGTCGAGGCCCGGGTCCTGGCCCCGGCCGCCGCCTGTGTGGTCGTCGTGGACGTGCTGTCCTTCACCACGACCGTCGGCGTCGCGGTCGAGGGCGGCAGCGCCGTGTACCCGTACCGGTGGCGGGACGGGACCGCCGTCGCCTACGCGCGCGAGCGGGACGCCGCCCTCGCCGTCGGGCGGCGCGAGACGACCGGGACGCACCCGTGGTCGCTCTCCCCGGCCGCGCTGCGCTCCGCCCCCGCGCCCGCCCGACTGGTGCTGCCCTCCCCGAACGGCTCCACGATCGCGGTGGAGGCCGCGGCCGGGCAGGCCGTCGTGGTCGCCGCCTCGCTGCGCAACCGCACCGCCGTCGCCCACTGGCTCGCCGCCCGCGGCTACGGCACCGCCGAGCGCCCGCTCGCCGTCGTCGCCTCGGGGGAGCGGTGGCCCGACGGCTCGCTCCGGCCCGCCCTGGAGGACCAGCTGGGCGCGGGCGCGGTGCTCGCCGCGCTGCGCGCGGCCGGGCCGCACACCCTGACGCCCGAGGCGACCGCGGCGGCCACGCTGTGGGACGCCGCGGAGGACCCGGTCGCCGCCTTGCGGGGCTGCGACTCGGGCCGTGAACTGTACGAGTACGGCTATCCGCAGGACGTGGAGGTGGCCGCGGAGATCGACGCGTCGGCCACGGTCCCCGTGCTCGTGGACGGCGCATTCCAGGAGGCACCATGACCGACGACGACCGCGTGACCCGGCTGATCGCGATGCTCGACGACCTCGAGGCCGACGTCGACGAGACCATCGACCTGGCCGACGCCATCGCGGCGAGCGGCGACCTCGGGCTGCTCCCGCGTCTGGAGTCCGAGCTCGACCGCGCGGTCGCGGACCGCAACTCCTACGCGCGCGAACTCCTCGGCGGCGTCGTCGCGGCCCTCGGCGGTCCCGAGCGCCTCCCGCTCCTGGTCCGCGCCTCCGCCGTCGACCTGGGCGACGACCAGGACGGACTGGCCGCCGAGATCGTCGACCTCGTCCAGGCCGACCCGAAGACGGCCCAGCGCCTGCTCCAGCCGCTGACGGAGGACGACGACCTGTCGGTCGCGAACCGGGCGGACTGGGCCCTGCGCTTCCTGCCGTAGCGCCGCAGCGGTAGCGCCGCAGTGCTATGTGCGGCAGCGCCCGGTTCCGCGGCGTTCGGTTCCGCGGCGCCGGGGCGCCGTGGCGTCCCCACCAGGCGGTAACGCCGCAGGACGGGGTCGCCCCGACGGCCCCTGGACCCCGCGCGCGGCACGCGCGGAGCCCGGCGCCGAGGAGCGCCGGGCCCCGCGCGCCGGCGGTGCGTCAGCGCCGGCCGCGCCGGCCGTCGCCGCCCTCGTTGAGCAGGCCCGCCTTGCGCAGGGCGTCCGCCATCGCGCTGTTGGAGGGGGCCGGAGCCGAGCCCTGGGACTGGCCGCGGCGCTGCTGCGGCGGTCGCCCTCCGCGCTCGCCCCGGTCGCGGCGCTCGCCGCGGTCCCGCTTGGGGCCGGACGACGCGGCGGGTTCCGGCGTCGCCTCGTCGTCGAGGCGCAGCGTCAGCGAGATGCGCTTGCGCGGGATGTCGACGTCCAGGACCTTCACCCGCACCACGTCGCCCGGCTTCACCACGTCCCGCGGGTCCTTGACGAAGTTCTTCGACATGGCGGAGACATGGACCAGGCCGTCCTGGTGGACGCCGATGTCGACGAAGGCGCCGAAGGCGGCGACGTTGGTGACCACGCCCTCAAGGACCATCCCGGAGGCGAGGTCGCCGATCTTCTCGACGCCCTCCTTGAAGGTGGCGGTCTTGAAGGCGGGTCGCGGGTCGCGGCCCGGCTTCTCCAGCTCCTTCAGGATGTCGTTGACGGTGGGCAGACCGAAGGTCTCGTCCACGAACGACTCGGCCCGCAGCGAGCGCAGCACGCTCGTGTTGCCGATCAGCGCGGCGACCTCGCCGCCCGCCGTCTTCACCATCCGCCGCACCACCGGGTACGCCTCGGGGTGCACGGCCGACGCGTCCAGCGGGTCGTCGCCGTCCCGGATGCGCAGGAAGCCCGCGCACTGCTCGTACGCCTTGGGGCCGAGCCGCGGCACGTCCTTCAGGGCGCGCCGGGAGCGGAAGGGGCCGTTGGCGTCGCGGTGGGCCACGATGTTCTCGGCGAGGCCCGCGCCGATCCCGGAGACCCGCGAAAGCAGCGGCGCGGAGGCCGTGTTGACGTCGACGCCGACGCCGTTCACACAGTCCTCGACGACCGCGTCCAGCGAGCGGGAGAGCTTCACCTCGGACAGGTCGTGCTGGTACTGGCCGACGCCGATCGACTTCGGGTCGATCTTCACCAGCTCGGCCAGCGGGTCCTGGAGCCGGCGCGCGATGGACACGGCGCCGCGCAACGACACGTCCAGGCCCGGGAGTTCCTGCGAGGCGAAGGCGGACGCGGAGTACACCGACGCGCCGGCCTCCGACACCATCACCTTGGTGAGTCCCAACTCCGGGTGCTTGGCGATGAGTTCACCCGCCAGCTTGTCCGTCTCGCGGGACGCCGTGCCGTTGCCGATGGCGACCAGCTCGACCGCGTGCTCCTTGGCCAGCCGGGCCAGCTTGGCGAGGGACTCGTCCCACCTGTTGGCCGGGACGTGCGGGTAGATCGTGTCGGTGGCGACGACCTTGCCGGTCCCGTCGACCACGGCCACCTTCACCCCGGTGCGGAAACCGGGGTCGAGACCCAGCGTCGCCCGGGTCCCGGCGGGCGCCGCGAGCAGCAGGTCCCGCAGGTTCGCCGCGAAGACCCGGACCGCCTCGTCCTCGGCGGCCGTGCGCAGCCGCAGCCGCAGGTCGATGCCGAGGTGCACCAGGATGCGGGTGCGCCAGGCCCAGCGGACCGTGTCCAGGAGCCACTTGTCGCCGGGGCGGCCCCGGTCGGCCACGCCGAAGCGGGCGGCGACGATGGGCTCGTACGAGGAGGACGCGGTGCCCGTCGGGCCCTCGACGGGCTCCTCGGGCTCCAGCTCCAGGCTGAGCACGTCCTCCTTCTCGCCGCGCAGCATCGCGAGGATCCGGTGCGAGGGCAGCGCCGTGAACGGCTCGGCGAAGTCGAAGTAGTCGGCGAACTTGGCGCCCGCCTCCTCGTTGCCCTCCCGCACCTTGGCGACGAGCCGGCCGCGGCTCCACATCCGCTCGCGCAGTTCGCCGATCAGGTCGGCGTCCTCCGAGAAGCGCTCGGCGAGGATCGCGCGTGCGCCCTCCAGGGCCGCCGCCGGGTCGGCGACGCCCTTGTCCGCGTCCACGAACGCGGCGGCCGCGGCGAGCGGCTCCACGGACGGGTCGCCGAGCAGCCCCTCCGCGAGCGGTTCGAGACCGGCCTCGCGGGCGATCTGCGCCTTCGTCCGCCGCTTCGGCTTGAACGGCAGATAGATGTCCTCCAGCCGTGCCTTGGTGTCGGCGGCGAGGATCTGCGCCTCGAGCTCGGGGGTGAGCTTGCCCTGCTCCCGTACGGAGTCGAGGACGGCGCCGCGCCGGTCCTCCAGCTCGCGCAGGTACCGCAGCCGCTCCTCCAGCGTGCGCAGCTGCGCGTCGTCGAGCATATCGGTCGCTTCCTTGCGGTAGCGCGCGATGAACGGCACGGTCGAACCGCCGTCCAGCAGTTCGACGGCCGCCTTCACCTGTCGCTCGCGTACGCCGAGCTCCTCGGCGATCCTTGCCTCGATGGACGTCGTCACGATGTCCGACCCGCCTTCTCGTGCCTCTGGGTTGCGGATGCATTCTGCCGGGTCGCCCACCCGCACGCGGCAACCGACCCGCCCCTGGGCCGCGTGCGGGAAAGCGGCGCGCCGCCCTCCGGGCGGCCGGCGCCGCCTTCCGGAGCGTCCTACGCCTTGCCCATCAGGTCGTCCGGGAACGCGCCGGCGCCCACCACCGCCACCAGGAAGCCCTTCGTCAGCTCGGTGAGCCGGGCCACCCCGTCCGCGCCCAGGAGCTCGTAGGGGGCGGCGTCCAGGCGGTCCGTCTCCTCCTCCAGGCCCTCGCGCAGGGCCGTGCCCGCGCTCGTCAGCTCGCCCTCGGCGTCGAGCAGCCCGCGCCCGCGCAGGCGTTCCACGGCCGCGTCCCAGTCCGCGCGCTGCCAGCCGCGGGTCCTGAGCAGCCAGCGCGGGGCCATGCCCCTGCCGGTCGCGGTGTGGCTGACGAGCGCCTCCACGGGGTCGAGCCCGGCGGCCAGCAGGGCCGTCAGGTGTCCGTCGCCGCGGTGCTCGCGCAGCAGCGTCGTCGCGTGCCACAGGCGCAGGTGCGGGGCGTCGGGGACGGGCAGGTCGGCGTTGCCGGAGTACAGCGGGCGGGCGTGCCGGGTGCAGCCCTCGGTGGCGCGCAGGGCGAGTTCGGCCGCCTCCGCCATCTCGGGCGAGTCGAGGGCCTCCGCGCCGAGCAGCCGGCGCAGGGTGGTGTCCATGACCCGCAGCCGGGCGTCGAGCACGGCGGCGGGGGAGGCGGACTCCCAGACGGCCGGGAGGTGCCGGGCGAGCAGGTCGTGGTGGTAGTTGTAGAAGGTCGCGGCGACGGTTCCGGCGCCCACGGCGCCGAGCGGGGCGCTGCGCGCGGCCAGACGCCTGGCGTTGGGGTCCTCGATGCCGAGCTCCTTGAACTCGACGTCCAGATCGGGTGAGAAGAACAGCGGCGCGTGCAGCAGGTTGAGCTGGTGGGCGCAGCGGCGGCCCGCGAGGGGCGGCAGGTTCGTCATGCCGCGCACGTTACCTACCGGCCGGTACGGAGGGAACCGCGGGGCCCCCGGTCCCGTCCGCGCCGACCGGCGATGGCAGAAAAGGTGGGATCTTCGTCATTGCGGCCGTCCCGGGCCCGCCCAAGGATGGGATCATGCCCCAGCGACCCCGCCGCGTTGTCCTCTTCGTCCTCTTCGACGGCGTGCAGAGCCTCGACGTCACCGGGCCGATGGAGGTCTTCGCGGGCGCCGCGCGGGCGGCCGGCGGCCCGGAGGCCTACACCGTCCGCACCGCCTCCCTCGACGGGCGCCCGGTCCGCACCCACAGCGGACTGCGCCTGGTGCCCGACACCACCCTCGCCGAGGCCGTCGCCGGCGGCCCCCCGCACACCCTCCTCGTGCCCGGTGGCGAGGGCACCCGCCTCATGGACCCGGCCCTGGTCGACTGGCTGCGCACGCACGGCCCGCGGCCCGAGCGCCTGGTCTCCGTGTGCACGGGGGCGCTGCTGCTCGCCGAGGCGGGCCTGCTCGACGGGCGCCGGGCCACCACCCACTGGATCGCCTGCGAGCACCTCGCCCGCCGCCACCCCGCCGTGCTCGTGGACCCCGACCCGATCTTCGTACGGGACGGCCGGATCGCCACCTCGGCCGGGGTCACCGCGGGCATCGACCTCGCGCTCGCCCTCGTCGAGGAGGACCTGGGCCGGGACGTCGCCCTGACCGTCGCCCGCCACCTGGTCGTCTTTCTGCGCAGGCCCGGCAACCAGGCCCAGTTCAGCGCCCAGCTGGCCGCCCAGACCGCCCGGCGCGAGCCGCTGCGCGAACTCCAGCACTGGATCACCACGCACCCCGACCAGGACCTGTCGGTCGAGGCGCTCGCCGCCCGGGCCCGGCTGTCGCCCCGTCACTTCGCCCGCGCCTTCCAGGCCGAGACCGGCACGACCCCGGGCCGCTACGTGGACCGGGTCCGCCTGGAACACGCCCGACGGCTCCTGGAGGACACCACCCAGGGGGTCGAGGAGGTATCCCGCGCGGCCGGCTACGGCACGCCCGAGGCCATGCGCCGGGCCTTCCTCAAGGCCCTGGCCACCGCACCGGCGGAGTACCGCCGCCGCTTCCGCGCACCCGTCGACTGACCCGTACCGCACCGCAGTCCGCCCCGCGAAAGGGAACACCATGCAGATCGCCGTCGTCCTCTACGACCGCTTCACCTCCCTCGACGCCGTCGGCCCCTACGAGCTGCTCGCCCGACTGCCCGGAGCCGAGACCGTCTTCGTCGCCAAGGAGGCGGGCCCGGTCAGGAACGACCAGGACAGCCTCGCGCTCGTCGCCGACCGGACGCTCGCCGAGGTGCCGCGCCCCGACATCGTCCTGGTCCCCGGCGGCCCCGGCTCCCAGGCGGCCATGGAGGACCCGGAGCTCCTCGCCTGGCTGCGCACCGCCGACGCCACCAGCACCTGGACCACCTCGGTCTGCACCGGCTCGCTGGTCCTGGCCGCGGCGGGACTCCTGGAGGGCCGCCGCGCCACCAGCCACTGGCTCGCCCTGGAGGAGCTGAGGCCGTTCGGCGCCGAGCCCACCGGCGAGCGGGTGGTCTTCGACGGCAAGTACGTCACGGCCGCCGGCGTCTCCTCCGGCATCGACATGGCGCTGCACCTGCTCGGCCGGATCGCCGGCGACGCGGCCGCGCAGACGGTCCAGCTGCTCACCGAGTACGACCCGCAGCCGCCGTACGACGCGGGCTCCCCGGACAAGGCCCCGGCCTCGATCGTCGCCCACTGGCGCGGCCGGTCCGAGAGGGTCCTGGTCCAGGAGGGCTAGCACCTGGGCGTCAGAGCCCGTAGGTGAAGCGCGGCGCGCGGCGTTCCAGGAAGGCGGCGACTCCCTCGGCGGTCTCGTCGCTGCCGCGCGCCTGCTCGGCCCAGTGGGCGTCCCGGTCGGTCCGCCCGTTCGCGAACTCCTTCGCCGCGGCCTGGGTGAGCAGCGAGCGGGAGACGAGGGTGCGGGTGAACTCGGCGACCCGCTTGTCCAGTTCGCCCGCCGGGTGCACCTCGTCGACGAGCCCGGTGCGCAGCGCGCGCCCGGCGTCGACCAGTTCGCCGGAGAACAGCAGGTGCTTGGCGGCCGAGGGGCCCACCAGGGCGGCGAGCCGCCGGGTGGAGGAGGACGGGTAGACGATGCCCAGCTTCGCCGGGGTGACCCCGAACCGGGCGCCCTCCTCGGCGAAGCGCAGGTCGCAGGCGGCGGCGAGCTGGCTGCCGCCGCCCACGCAGAAGCCGCGGACGGCCGCCAGGGTCGGCTTGGGGAAGGCGGCGAGCGCCTCCTCGGCCCGCACCGCCAGCGCCTGCTGCTCGTCGCCCGGCTCGCGCAGGGTGGAGATGTCGGCCCCGGCGCAGAAGGTCTCGCCGGCGCCGGTCAGGACGAGCGCGCGGACGGCCGGGTCGGTGGCGAGCGGGGCGAGCAGCTCCGGCAGCGCCCGCCACATCCCGGCGGTCATGGCGTTGCGCTTGGCCGGGTTGGCGATGACGACGGTGGCGACCTCGTCGGCGACGGTGACGGTCAGCTGGGGCTCCATGCGCCGGATGCTATCCGGGCGGGAGTATCGTCACATCGGCGCACCCTGGGCGCCGGCGCGGAAGGCGTCAGCGAAGGGACAAGACCGGTCGAACAACTGACGTTGGCATACTCACCCGATCAGAACCTGGTCGATAGGTGTCGACTTCTGGTCAGTAGCCCGGTGGGTGCCGATGGATTACCAAGACTCGACCTCGTGGCGACAATCGAGCACGAGGGCGGGAGCCGGATGATGGAGAGCCGCGGGAGCGTCCCCGCCCGGCCACCGTCCTACGAAGGGGTCTGGCGCTTCACCGCTCCCGCGGTCGACGTCTCCGTGCCGCAGGCACGGCACGCGGTACGCGATCTGCTGGCCCGGCAGGCCGTACCGGTCCACGAGGACACCCTCCAGGGGTTGCTCCTCATCGTTTCCGAGCTGGTCACCAACGCGGTCAAGCACGCCGCGCTGCTCTCCCCGGAGATAGCGGTGGAGGTGGCGATCGGGGCGGAGTGGATCCGGGTGTCCGTCGAGGACAACCATCCCTACCGCCCCAAGGCGCTGGAGGCCGACTGGGGCCAGACCGGCGGCCGCGGCCTGCTCCTGGTGCGCGAGGTCGCGCGGGAGTCGGGCGGCGCCTGCGACGTGGAGCACACCGCGGGCGGCGGCAAGATCATCTGGGCGGCGCTGCCGCTGAACCCGTTCGTGCCGGGCCAGGCGCCGACGGGGCCGGTGGCCCACGGCATGACGGCGCCGGGCGCGCTGCCCGACGCCGTGCAAGCCGTACCGGGTCCCCCCGGGATCACCAGCCCCCGGCCTGACCCGTCAGCTCCCTGATCGCCGGACGCGCCGCGTCGAGCACCGTCATGAACCAGGCGGAGAACGGCGCGGACGCGTGGCGCTCGGCCAGCTCGGCCGCGGTCACGAAGGCGGTCTCACCGACCTCCTCCGGATCCGGCCGCAGTCCGGCCTGCACCAGACCGACGAAGAGGTGGTTGAACTCCTGCTCCACCAGTCCCGATGCCGGGTCCGGGTGGTTGTAGCGGACCGTGCCCGCCTCGGCGAGCAGCGAGGGGGAGACGCCCAGCTCCTCGTACGTGCGCCGGGCGGCCGCCGCGAACGGCGCCTCGCCCGGGTACGGGTGGCCGCAGCAGGTGTTCGACCAGACGCCGGGGGAGTGGTACTTGCCGAGCGCGCGCTGCTGGAGCAGCAGCCGGCCCGACTCGTCGAAGAGGAAGACCGAGAAGGCGCGGTGCAGCTGCCCCGGCGCCTGGTGCGCGGCGAGCTTCTCCGCCGTGCCGATCGTGACGCCGTCCTCGTCGACCAGTTCGAGCATGATCGACGCGTCGGCCGCGGTCGGCTGCGCGCCGTTCGACGAGCTGTGGTCCACGGTGGCTGATGTGGTCGGCATACCCATCCTTCGCTTCGGTCCTCGCCCTCGCGGGGCCACCTCAGTCTGCCGTACAAAAGCGGCTTGTCCGTACTTCGGCGGCCTGACATGACCGCTCCCACCACACCGGAGTACACCGGCGCGGCGGGAGCGGCCGGGGCGTCAGACCCCGAAAGCCGCCGGATACGAGATCGTGCCCCTGGTCACGGGGCCGGAACCGTCCAGGTCGAGGGCCATCATCGCCTCGTCCGGAACCTCGAAGGTCGGCCGGATTCCATATGCGGACGCACGTACGAACCCGAACCGCGGGTAGTACTCCGGATGGCCGAGCACCAGCACGAGCCGCTCCCCGCGCAGCCGTGCCGCGTCGAGCACCGCCCGGACGACGGCCTGCCCGGCGCCGGTGCGCTGGTACCCGGGCGCCACCGCGACCGGCGCCAGGGCGGCGGCCGGGACCCCGTCCACGTGGCAGCGGGTGATCAGCGCGTACGCGGCGACCGTGCCGTCCGGTGCCTCGGCGACGTAGCCCAGCCCCGGCAGCCACGCGTCCGGGTCCGCGCGCAGGGCGTCCACGAGCCCCGCCTCCGCCGGGGTGGGGAAGGCCGCCGCGTTGATCTCCCGTACCCGGGGGACGTCGGCCGCGGTCTCCGGCCGGGTCCGCCACCTCGGGTCGGCGGCGCGCAGCGCGAAGCCGGCGTATCCGTACTCGCCGCCGTGCTCGCGGCGCAGCGCGATCTCGGCGCGGGCCCCGGCCACCGCCTCGGCCATGCCCGGCACCGACAGGTCGGCCGCGTCGGCGTGGGCGGCCAGCGGACCGTAGTACTCCTCCCAGTCGCCCTCGGGCTGCAGGACGGTGCCCAGGAGGTGGAAGCCGGCCCCGACGGCCGCCGCCGCGTTCCCGGCGACGGTACGGAGCCGGTAGTGCTCCTCCCAGAAGGCGCGGGCCACCGGGCCCGGCCGCTCGGTGGTCCACACGCACTCGGTGAGGACGAGGGTGCCGCCCGGGGCGAGCAGCCGGCGCCACTCGGCGAGCGCCCGGTCGAAGCCGATCACCCAGGCCGAGCTCTCGGCCCAGACCAGGTCGAAGGAGGCGTCGGGGAAGGCGTCGAGCGCGCCCATGTCGGCGCGCAGGGTGTGAACGCGCTCGTCGAGACCGCGCTCGGCGGCCGCCCGGCGCAGTTCGGCCAAGAACGGCTCGTGCAGGTCGACCGCGGTCACCTCGGCGCCCGCCTCCGCGGCGAGCACCAGCGCGGAGCGGCCCGGGCCGCAGCCCAGGTCGAGCACGCGCGGGCGCTCGGGAAGCGGGCCGGCCAGGCCGAGGAGCCGGCGGGTGGTGTCGTCGGAGCCGGGGCCCTGCCGCGGCAGGCCGTGGTGCAGGGCGAAGAAGGCGTCGTAGGACGCGGAGGTGTCGTGGAGCTTGCTGGTGTTGTCGGACAACGTGGGAAACCCTTGGATGAAGAGGGTCCCGGCCGACGGTGAGGTCAGGTCAGCCGGAGACCCGGAGGCTGAGGGACGACCGGGCGCTGCCGCTGCGGGCAGCCTCCATCGCGACGGTCATCAACCTCAGCTCCTCTCCCTGCTCACGTTCGACGGCACCAGGCTAACAGTCACAGGCAGAGCTTCGCCTCGTGTTCGGCGTGGCCGGCCGGCTCCAGCTGGAAGGTGCAGTGCTCCACGTCGAAGTGCGAGCCCAGGCAGCCCTGCAGGTCGTGCAGCATCTTCTCGTGGCCGATCGCGTCCAGGGTGTCCTGGCCCACGACCACGTGCGCCGAGAGCACCGGCATGCCCGAGGTGATGGTCCAGGCGTGCAGGTCGTGCACGTCCTCGACGCCCGGCAGGGCCAGGATGTGCGCCCGCACCTCCGCCATGTCCACCCCCTTGGGGGCCGCCTCCAGGAGCACGTCGAGGGTCTCCCGCAGCAGCTTCACCGTGCGCGGCACGATCATCAGGCCGATCACGATCGAGGCGATCGGGTCCGCGTACTGCCAGCCGGTGGCCAGGATGATGCCCGCCGCGACCAGCACCGTCACCGAGCCGAGGGCGTCGGCGAGGACCTCCAGGTAGGCGCCGCGGACGTTGAGGCTCTCCTTCTGGCCGCGCATCAGCAGCGACAGCGAGATGATGTTGGCCACCAGACCGATCACCGCGAAGACGATGGTCAGGCCGCCCTTGGTGTCGGCCGGCTCCATGAACCGCTGGATCGCCTCGTACAGCACGTAGCCGCCGACGCCCAGCAGCAGCAGACAGTTGGCGAGCGCGGCCAGGATCTCGGCCCTGGCGTAGCCGTAGGTGCGGTTGACCGACGGCGGCCGGTTGGCGAAGTGGATCGCGAGCAGCGCCATCCCGAGGCCGAGGGCGTCGGTCGCCATGTGGGCCGCGTCGGCGATCAGGGCGAGCGAGTCGGAGACGATCCCGCCCACGATCTCGACGACCATCACGGAGAGCGTGATGCCGAGTGCGATCCGCAGCCGGGCCCGATAGGCGGCGGCCGCGGTGCCGGTGGGCGGCGGCCCTCCGTGACTGTGCCCGTGGTCGTGTCCAGCCCCCATGCGATGGCCTCCAGGTCGGTCGTTCTCGGTGCCCCGATTCGCAAGTGAACTACGGGTGGGGGGTATGTGCAACACGGTACTGAACACCGTTGTCATATGCTCTGACCTGCGGTTATTCAGATCGCCTCCGATCCGGGCCGCGGTCGGACCCCGGGCGGTTTGTGGGGCAGGCCGCCGATCACCCATGATGATCTCCGCAGGACGCGGCGCACGCGCGGGGACGCGAGTGGGCCCGGGGGAGTCCGCACCGCGAAACCTCGGTGAACTCGCGCTTCCGTTCATCCGATAGCCTCAGCCGACGTGCCGCGCCCGGTGCCGGGCCGCACCGCCGCGCCCGGGGCCGTGCCGTGGGCCCCGCCGGCCCGTCCGTCAGCGCCAAGGAGTGAGTTCGTCCTGTCGACCGCCATCCTCACCGGTCCGCCGGTACCCGGATCGTCGCTCGACGCCGATCTGCGGTCCCTCGGCTTCCACGTCGAGGTCGCCTCCGGTCCCCACGAGACGAGCGAGCTGCTCGCCGCCGTGCCCGCCGGACAGCGCGTCGCCGTCGTGGACCCCCGTTTCGTCGGTCACCTCCACGCCCTGCGGCTGGCCCTCACGGACCCCCGCTTCCCCGCCGCCGCCGCGCCCGGCGCCCTCACCGCCCAGCCCGAGGCCCGCCCGGCCCTGGCCCGCGCGCTGGAGGCCGCCGCGACCGGCACCGCCGCCGGCGGCGCCCCGGGCACCGTCGTCGAGGGCCTCGCGGACACCCTCGCCGAGGCGCTCGACGCCGACGGCGTCGCCGTCCACCGGCCGGGGCTCGGCACCCTCGTGGCCGCCGTGCCGGCCGACCCCGAGGCCCGCCACCAGGCGCGTGCCGCCGTCGAGGCCGTCGACGAGGAAGCCGTACGGCTGCGCTCCGCGGTGAAGGCCCACGACGGGTTCTTCACCACCTTCTTCATCAGCCCGTACTCGCGCTACATCGCCCGCTGGTGCGCGCGCCGCGGACTGACCCCCAACCAGGTCACCACCGCCTCCCTGCTCACCGCGCTGATCGCGGCCGGCTGCGCCGCCACCGGCGAGCGCGGCGGGTACGTCGCGGCGGGCGTCCTGCTCCTGGTCTCCTTCGTGCTCGACTGCACCGACGGGCAGCTCGCCCGCTACTCCCTGCAGTACTCGACGATGGGCGCCTGGCTCGACGCCACCTTCGACCGGGCCAAGGAGTACGCCTTCTACGCCGGGCTCGCGCTCGGCGCCGCCCGCAACGGCGACGAGGTCTGGGCGCTCGCGCTCGGCGCGATGGTCCTGATGACCTGCCGGCACGTCGTGGACTTCTCCTTCAACGAGGCCAACGCCGGCGGCACGGCCACCGCCACCGCCCTCTCCAACAAGCTCGACGGGGTCGGCTGGACCGTCTGGGCCCGCCGCATGATCATCCTGCCGATCGGCGAGCGCTGGGCGATGATCGCCGTCCTCACGGCCGTCACCAGCCCCCGGACCGTCTTCTGGGCGCTGATCGTCGGCTGCGCCTTCGGCGCCTGCTACACCACCGCGGGCCGGCTGCTGCGCTCGCTGCGCCGCCGGGCGCCCCGCACCGAGGCGGCCGCCCGGGCGCTGGCCGCCCTCGCGGACTCCGGCCCGCTGGCCGAGCTCCAGGCGCGGCTGCTGCGCGGCCGGGCCGGCGCGGTCGGCCCCGTCCCCGCGGCCGCCCTCGGCGCCGCCCTGATGATCGCGGGCGCGCTGTACCTGCCGTTCGGCGACGTCCGGCTGATCGCCGTCGCGGTGCTCTACGTGATGGCGGCCGGCCTGGCCGTCTCCCGCCCCCTCACGGGGCCCCTGGACTGGCTGGTCCCGCCGCTCTTCCGGGCCGCGGAGTACGTCACGGTGCTGGTGCTGGCCGCCAAGGCCGACGCCGCCCAGGCGCTCCCCGCCGCATTCGGGCTGGTCGCGGCGGTCGCCTACCATCACTACGACACGGTGTACCGCATTCGCGGCGGCACCGGCGCGCCGCCGGCCTGGCTGGTGCGCACCGTCGGCGGCCACGAGGGACGCACGCTCGTGGTGGCCGTCATCGCCGCTCTGTCGGCGAACCGCGGCAACGACTTCACCTCGGCGCTCACCGCTCTCGCGGTCGCCGTCGCCCTCGTGGTCCTCGTGGAGTCCGTCCGCTTCTGGGTCTCCTCCGGAGCACCCGCCGTACACGACGAAGGAGAGACAGCATGATCGGCCTCGTACTGGCAGCCGGTGCCGGACGGCGACTGCGCCCCTACACCGAGACGCTTCCGAAGGCCCTCGTGCCCGTGTCCGGCGAGGGCACCGAGAACGAGCTGACCATCCTCGACGGGACGCTGAAGAACTTCGCCGAGATCGGCCTCACCGAGGTCGCGATCGTCGTCGGCTACCGCAAGGAGGCCGTGTACGCGCGCAAGGAGGCCCTGGAGGCCAAGTACGGCCTGCAGATCACCCTCGTCGACAACGACAAGGCCGAGGAGTGGAACAACGCCTACTCCCTGTGGTGCGCCCGTGAGGTCCTCAAGCGCGGTGTGATCCTCGCCAACGGCGACACCGTCCACCCGGTCTCGGTCGAGAAGACCCTCCTGGAGGCCCGCGGCAAGGGCCAGAAGATCATCCTCGCCCTCGACACGGTGAAGAAGCTCGCCGACGAGGAGATGAAGGTCATCGTCGAGGAGGGCAAGGGCGTCCAGCGCATCACCAAGCTGATGGACCCGCAGACCGCGACCGGCGAGTACATCGGCGTCACCCTCATCGAGGCCGAGGCCGCCGAGGAGCTGGCCGACGCCCTGAAGGCCACCTTCGAGCGCGACCCCGACCTGTACTACGAGGACGGCTACCAGGAGCTCGTCCACCGCGGCTTCACCGTCGACGTGGCGCCGATCGGCGACGTCAAGTGGGTCGAGATCGACAACCACGACGACCTGGCGAAGGGCCGTGACATCGCGTGCCAGTACTGACCCGGCTCATTCCCTCGCCGGTCGTCGTCGACATCCGCGGAGGAGCGCTGGACGACCTGTCCGCGCTCCTCGCGGACCAGCGGATCTCCAGCAACGGCCGGATCGCCGTCGCCATCAGCGGCGGCTCCGGCCTGAAGCTGCGTGACCGCTTCGCCCCCGAGCTCCCGGACGCCGACTGGTACCCGGTCGCGGGCGGCACCATCGACGAGGCCGTCAAGCTCGCCGACGCCATGCGCGGCAAGCGGTACGACGCGGTGGTGGCCCTCGGTGGCGGCAAGATCATCGACGTGACGAAGTACGCGGCGGCCCGGGTCGGCCTGCCGCTCGTCGCGATCGCCACCAACCTGTCGCACGACGGGATCTGCTCGCCGATCTCCACCCTGGACAACGACAACGGCCGGGGCTCCTACGGCGTGCCGACCCCGATCGCGCTCGTCATCGACCTCGACGTGATCCGCGACGCCCCGGCGCGCTTCGTGCGCTCCGGCATCGGCGACGCGATCTCCAACCTCTCCGCCATCGCCGACTGGGAGCTCTCCCACCGCGAGACCGGCGAGAAGGTCGACGGACTGGCCGCCGCCATGGCCCGCAGCGCGGGCGAGGCGGTGCTCCGGCACCCCGGCGGCGTCGGCGACGACGACTTCCTGGTCACCCTCTCCGAGGGCCTGGTGATGTCCGGCATCGCCATGTCCATCAGCGGGGACAGCCGCCCCTCCTCGGGCGCCTGCCACGAGATCAGCCACGCCTTCGACCTGCTCTACCCGACCCGCGCGGCCAGCCACGGCGAGCAGTGCGGCCTCGGCGCCGCCTTCGCCATGCACCTGCGCGGCGCCGTCGAGGAGTCCGCGCAGATGGTCGGCACCCTGCGGCGGCACGGCCTGCCCGTGTGCCCGCAGGAGATGGGCTTCACCGTGGACGAGTTCGTCCGGGCGGTGGAGTTCGCCCCGCAGACCCGGCCGGGACGCTTCACCATCCTCGAACACCTCGACCTGTCCACAGACCAGATCAGGGACGCGTACGCCGACTATGCAAAAGCCATCGGTAGCTGAGCTCCGCCCGGTCGTCCACCCCGCCGGGGTGAAGGACCGACGGAGCGGTGAACACTGGGGCGGCCGCCTCTACATGCGGGAGATCTCCCTGCGGATCACCCGGCACCTGGCGAACACCCGGGTGACGCCGAACCAGCTCACGTACCTGATGACCCTGGCCGGCGTGCTCGCCGCCCCCGCCCTGCTGATCCCCGGGATCACCGGGGCGGTGCTCGGCGTGGTCGCCGTCCAGCTCTATCTGCTGCTCGACTGCGTCGACGGCGAGCTGGCCCGCTGGAAGAAGCAGTACTCGCTGGCCGGTGTCTACCTCGACCGGGTGGGCGCGTACCTGTGCGACGCGGCCGTGCTCGTCGGCTTCGGCCTGCGCGCCGCCGATCTCTGGGGCAGCGGCCGGATCGACTGGCTGTGGGCCTTCCTCGGCACCCTCGCCGCGCTCGGCGCCATCCTGATCAAGGCCGAAACCGACCTCGTCGGGGTCGCCCGCCACCAGGGCGGGCTCCCGCCGGTCAAGGAGGCGGCCTCCGAGCCGCGCTCCTCCGGCATGGCGCTGGCCCGCCGGGCCGCCGGCGCGCTCAAGTTCCACCGCCTGATCCTCGGGATCGAGGCCTCCCTGCTGATCCTGGTCCTCGCGATCGCGGACCAGATCCGGGGCGACCTCTTCTTCTCGCGGCTCGGCGTCGCCGTGCTCGCCGGCATCGCGCTGCTGCAGACCGTGCTGCACCTGGTGTCGATCCTGGCCTCCAGCAGGCTGAAGTGAGGGCCGCCGCCATGACCGAGCCGATGAAGCTGGGCGCCGTCGTCATCACGATGGGCAACCGGCCCGACGACCTGCGGGCCCTGCTCGACTCGGTCGCCAAGCAGGAGGGCGAGCCGATCGAGGTCGTGGTCGTCGGCCAGGGCGTCGAGATCACCGACGTACCCGAGGGCGTCCGCACGGTCTGCCTGCCGGAGAACGTCGGCATCCCGGCCGGCCGCAACGTCGGCATCGAGGCCTTCGGCCCCGGCGGCACCGACGTCGACGCGCTGCTCTTCCTCGACGACGACGGTCTGCTCGCCAACACCGACACCGCGGAGCTGGTCCGCCAGGCCTTCACGGCCGATCCGAAGCTCGGCATCATCAGCTTCCGGATCGCCGACCCCGAGACCGGCCTCACCCAGCGGCGGCACGTGCCGCGGCTGCGGGCCTCGGACCCGATGCGCTCCTCGCGGGTGACCACCTTCCTCGGCGGTGCCAACGCGGTGCGCACCAAGGTCTTCGCCGAGGTGGGGGGTCTTCCCGACGCGTTCTTCTACGCGCACGAGGAGACCGATCTGGCCTGGCGGGCGCTCGACGCCGACTGGATGATCGACTACCGTTCCGACATGGTGCTGCTGCACCCCACCACCCCGCCGTCCCGGCACGCGACGTACCACTTCAACGTGGCCCGCAACCGTGTGTGGCTGGCGCGTCGCAACCTGCCCGCACCCCTGGTGCCGGTCTACCTCGGCGTCTGGCTGCTCCTCACCCTGGCACGGCGCCCCTCCGTACCCGCTCTCAAGGCCTGGTTCGGCGGTTTCCGGGAGGGCTGGACGGCCCCCTGCGGACCTCGGCACCCCATGAGGTGGCGTACGGTGTGGCGGCTGACCCGACTGGGTCGCCCGCCCGTGGTCTGACATCGTGGTACCCCCCTCTTGCCGCGCATCTTGAACACGAAAGTTTCCGACTTGTGAGTGACACATCCCAGGACGGTGGGGTCGTGACGAGCACCCGGCCCTCCGCAGACGACGGCCTGAGCCCGGCCGAGCTGGCCGCCAAGCACGGTCTCTCGGTCAGCGGCGCCCGGCCGGGGCTCGCGGAGTACGTCCGACAGCTGTGGGGCCGCCGCCACTTCATCCTGGCCTTCTCCCAGGCGAAGCTCACCGCGCAGTACAGCCAGGCGAAGCTCGGCCAGGTGTGGCAGGTGGTCACCCCCCTGCTCAACGCCCTCGTCTACTTCCTGATCTTCGGTCTGATCCTGGACGCCGACCGCGGCATGTCGCGGTCCGTGTACATCCCGTTCCTGGTGACGGGCGTCTTCGTGTTCACCTTCACCCAGAGCTCGGTGATGGCCGGCGTCCGGGCGATCTCCGGCAACCTCGGCCTGGTGCGGGCGCTGCACTTCCCGCGGGCCTCGCTGCCGATCTCCTTCGCGCTCCAGCAGCTCCAGCAGCTGCTGTTCTCGATGATCGTGCTGGTCCTCATCGCGGTCGCCTTCGGCAGCTACCCCTCGCTCAGCTGGCTGCTGCTCGTCCCGGCGCTCGTGCTCCAGTTCGTCTTCAACGCCGGCCTCGCCATGATCGTGGCGCGGATGGGCGCCAAGACCCCGGACCTGGCGCAGCTGATGCCGTTCATCATGCGCACCTGGATGTACGCCTCCGGCGTGATGTTCTCCATCCCGGTGATGCTGGAGGAACAGCCGGCCTGGATCGCCGACCTGCTCCAGTACAACCCGGCCGCGCTCCACATGGACCTGGTCCGGTTCGCCCTGATCGACGGCTACGGTGGAGCCAACCTTCCGCCGCACGTCTGGCTCGTGACCCTCGCCTGGTCCCTGGTGATCGGCGCGGGCGGCTTCGTCTACTTCTGGAAGGCCGAGGAGAGGTACGGCCGTGGCTGACCACGACACCGAGGGCCGGGTGCCCACCGTCATCGCGGACAACGTCCACATCGTCTACCGGGTCAACGGCGGGGGCGGCGGCAAGGGCAGCGCCACCGCGGCCCTGAGCCGCATCATCCGCCGCAAGAAGGGCGACGCCGAGCGCGGCGTGCGCAAGGTGCACGCGGTGCGGGGCGTCTCCTTCACCGCCTACCGCGGCGAGGCCATCGGCCTCATCGGCACCAACGGCTCCGGCAAGTCCACCCTGCTGCGCGCGATCGCGGGCCTGCTGCCCACCGAGAGCGGCAAGGTCTACACCGACGGCCAGCCCTCGCTGCTCGGCGTCAACGCGGCGCTGATGAGCGACCTGACCGGCGAGCGGAACGTGATCCTCGGTGGCCTCGCCATGGGCATGAGCCGCGACGAGGTGAAGAGCCGGTATCAGGACATCGTCGACTTCTCCGGGATCAACGAGAAGGGCGACTTCATCTCGCTCCCCATGCGGACCTACTCGTCCGGCATGGGCGCCCGGCTCCGCTTCGCCATCGCGGCCGCCAAGCAGCATGACGTCCTCATGATCGACGAGGCGCTCGCGACCGGCGACCGCAAGTTCCAGATCCGCTCCGAGGAGCGGATCCGCGAGCTGCGCAAGGAGGCCGGCACGGTCTTCCTGGTCAGCCACAGCAACAAGTCGATCAGGGACACCTGCGACCGGGTGCTCTGGCTGGAGAAGGGCGAGCTGCTCATGGACGGCCCGACCGACGAGGTCATCGCCGCCTACGAGCGCGAGACCGGCAAGTAGCCGCCCGCCCCGAAGGCACCCCTCGGCCGCCCCTCCGGTATGACCGGCGCGGGCGGCCGAGGCTTTTCCGGTGCCGCGGGCTGACGCTTTTTGCGCGTGGCGGGACCGCCCGGAATGTTCATGCGGTCAACATCGGGCAGGATGAGCACATGCCAGGGATCTCGGGAGGCAAGACCTACCACCACGGCGATCTGCGCAACGCCCTCATCTGCGCGGCCGTCGACCTCGCCACCGAAGGAGGCCCGGAACGGGTCGTGCTGCGCGAGGCCGCCCGACGGGTCGGCGTCTCGCCCACCGCCGCCTACCGGCACTTCGACGGCCGTGGCGAGCTCCTCGCCGCGGTCCGGGAGCATGCCCGCCGGGCTCTCGCCGACTCCATGGAGCGGGCCGCCCTCCGCGTCCCCGGCGCCGACGACCCGGCACTCGCCGCCGAGGCCCGGCTCGCCGCCCTCTGCCACGGCTACGTGGCCTTCGCCGTCGACCAGCCCGGCCTCTACCGGTCGGCCTTCAGCGCGCCCCGTACCGCCTCGGACGCCACCGTCGGCCACGGCGCCGCCCCGGGCCCCTCCGCCGGCGCCGACCCGGACGCCGAGGACGGCTGCTCCGACGTGCGCGCCTTCAGCCTGCTCACCGACGCCCTGGCCGCCCTCGCGGCCACCGCCCGCCCGCCGCGACCACCCCGCCCCGCGGCCGAGGCCGCCGCGTGGTCGGCCGTGCACGGACTGTCACTCCTGCTGCTCGAAGGGCCGCTGCGCCGGCTGCCGGCCCAGCGCCGGGCCGATGTCGTCGAGTCCACGCTCGCCATGGTGGTCTCCGGGACCCGCGCCGACTGACGGATCGGAACACGCCAACTGAGGCCGCGCGCGGGAAGGTTGACGACGCGCCGGTTGTCGTCCCGGGGCGCCCCGGCCCCGGGCGCGTCCCGGAGTCCCTTACGACGTAAGCTGTACCGGTCTGTTTCGCGGCAAGTGGGGCGATACCCCTCGGCGCCCCGACCGTCGGGCGGTGAGCCACGGGCAGGGGTCGGCGGCGTGTCCGAAATAGGATGGATTGGATCCGCAGTGTAGAACGGGAGATGTGACGGCCATGACGCAGAATCTCCAGCTCCACGAGGGTGTCGCCGTCCCCGCGTCGGGCAGCGGCCGGTGACGGGAACCCGGCAGGTGCACCCCGACACCACCTCGCGCAGCACTCTCGGCAAGGCCGCGGACGAGAACTTCCCCGTGGCCCCCTTCTTCCTGCCGCGTGCCTGGCGGGACGACCTCATGGCCGTCTACGGCTTCGCCCGCCTCGTCGACGACATCGGGGACGGCGACCTCGCCCCCGGCGGCGCGGACGCCCGCCACCTCGGCGTCGACCCCGCGCGGGCCGATGACCGGCTCGCGATGCTCGACGCCTTCGAGACGGACCTCGTGCGGGCCTTCGACCCCGCCGACGGGCCGCCCCGGCATCCGCTGCTGCGCGCCCTCGTCCCCACCGTCCGGCGGTGCGGGCTCACCCCCGAGCCGTTCCTCGGCCTGGTCGCCGCCAACCGGCAGGACCAGCTGGTGCGGCGGTACGAGACCTACGACGACCTCCTCGCCTACTGCGAGCTCTCCGCCAACCCCGTCGGGCGGCTCGTGCTCGCCCTCACGGGCACCGCCACCCCCGAGCGGCTGCGCCGGTCCGACGAGATCTGCACCGCGCTGCAGATCGTCGAGCACCTCCAGGACGTCGCCGAGGACCTGGGGCGCGACCGGATCTACCTGCCCGCCGAGGACATGAAGCGCTTCCACGTCACCGAGGACGACCTGGCCAGGCCCACCGCCGGCGCCTCCGTACGGGCCCTCGTCGCCTTCGAGGCCGACCGCGCCCGCGCCCTGCTCGACGCGGGCGCCCCGCTGGTCGGCAGCGTGCGGGGCCGGCTGCGGCTGCTCCTCGCCGGGTTCACCGCCGGCGGGTACGCGGCGCTGGACGCCGTGGCCGACGCCGGGTTCGACGTCCTGTCCGGGCCGCCCAAGGCCACCAAACCGAGTCTGGTGCGCCGGGCGGGCGGCGTCCTGCTCGCGGCACGGAGAGAGGGGTGAGCCGGACCGTGGAGGGACAGCCCATGACGTCGGCAGCGGTACAGGCCGCGTACAGCTACTGCGAGGCGGTGACCGGGCAGCAGGCCCGCAACTTCGCCTACGGGATCCGGCTCCTGCCGGTCGAGAAGCGGCAGGCCATGTCGGCCCTGTACGCCTTCTCGCGCCGCGTCGACGACATCGGCGACGGGCCGCTCGCGCCCGCCGACAAGGACCGGCGCCTGGAAGCGACCCGCGCGCTGCTCGCCCGGATCCGCGAAGGAGGGGTCGAGGAGGACGACACCGACCCGGTGGCCGTGGCCCTCGCCGACGCCGCCCGCCGCTTCCCGATCCCGCTCGGCGGGCTCGACGAGCTCATCGACGGCGTCCTCATGGACGTCCGCGGCGAGACCTACGAGACCTGGGACGACCTCAAGGTCTACTGCCGCTGCGTGGCCGGCGCCATCGGGCGCCTCTCGCTCGGCGTCTTCGGGACCCAGCCCGGCGCCCCGGGCGCCGAGCGCGCGGGGGAGTACGCCGACACCCTGGGACTCGCCCTCCAGCTCACCAACATCCTCCGGGACGTACGGGAGGACGCCGGCAACGGGCGGACCTATCTGCCCGCCGACGATCTGGCCAAGTTCGGCTGCTCCGAGGGCTTCGGCAGCGCCACCCCGCCCGCCGGCGGCGACTTCGCCGGGCTCGTCCACTTCGAAGTGCGGCGCGCCCGCGCGCTGTTCGCCGAGGGATACCGGCTGCTGCCCATGCTGGACCGGCGCAGCGGCGCCTGTGTCGCGGCCATGGCCGGCATCTACCGGCGGCTCCTCGACCGGATCGAGCGCGACCCCGAGGCCGTGCTGCGCGGGCGGGTCTCCCTGCCGGGGCACGAGAAGGCGTACGTGGCGGTGCGGGGGCTCTCCGGGCTCGACGCCCGGCACGTCTCCCGGCGCTCGGTACGGAGGTCCGCGTGACGTCCCGGACAACCCGAGCCGCTCGTTTCGCGTCCCTGACCACGGACTTCGCAGGGGAGGCTGACGCATGACCGCCGATGAGGGCTACGCCACGCGCGGGAACGCCGGGGCCCGGACCGGCGGCTCCGGCCGCACCCGTGCCGTGGTCGTCGGCGGCGGGCTCGCCGGGGTGACCAGCGCCCTGCAGCTCGCCGACGCCGGGGTGCGGGTGACCCTGCTCGAAGGACGGCCCCGCCTCGGCGGACTCGCCTTCTCCTTCCGGCGCGGCGAGCTGAGCGTCGACAACGGCCAGCACGTCTACCTGCGCTGCTGCACGGCGTACCGCTGGTTCCTCGACCGGATCGAGGGCGCTCACCTCGCCCCCGTACAGGACCGGCTCGACGTGCCCGTGCTCGACGTCGGACACCCCCGCGGGCCCCGGCTCGGACGGCTGCGGCGCACCGGCCTGCCCGTGCCCCTGCACCTGGCCCGCAGCCTCGCCACCTATCCGCACCTCTCCCTCGCCGAGCGCGCGAGCGTCGGGCGGGCCGCGCTCGCCCTGAAGAAGCTCGACCCGGCCGACCCCGCCCTCGACGGCATCGACTTCGCCACCTGGCTCGGCCGCCACGGGCAGTCCGCGCGCACCGTCGAGGCGCTGTGGGACCTCGTCGGCGTCGCCACCCTCAACGCCGCCGCGCCGGACGCCTCCATGGGGCTCGCCGCGATGGTGTTCAAGACCGGACTGCTCTCCGAGCCCGGCGCCGCCGACATCGGCTGGGCGCACGTCCCCCTCGGCGACCTGCACGACACCCTCGCCCGCAAGGCCCTCGACGCGGCCGGGGTGCGGGTCGAGGTGCGCACCAAGGCCGAGCGGATCGTGCGCGCGCAGGAGGGGGGCTGGACCGTGCAGGTGCCGGGGGAGACCCTGGAGGCCGACGCCGTCGTCCTCGCCGTGCCGCAGCGCGAGGCCCGTGAGCTGCTGCCCGACGGCGCCCTCGACGACCCCGACCGGCTCCTCGACATCGGCACCGCGCCCATCCTCAACCTGCACGTCGTCTACGACCGCAAGGTGCTGCGCCGCCCCTTCTTCACCGCCCTGGGCTCCCCGGTCCAGTGGGTCTTCGACCGCACCGAGTCCTCCGGTCTCACCGGCGGCGGACAGTACCTCGCGATCTCCCAGTCCGCCGCCCAGGCCGAGATCGACGAGCCGGTGGCCGTCCTGCGCGAGCGCTACCTGCCGGAGCTCGAGCGGCTGCTGCCCGCGGCCCGCGGCGCCGGGGTCCGCGACTTCTTCGTCACCCGGGAGCGCACCGCGACGTTCGCCCCGACCCCCGGCGTCGGGCGGCTCCGTCCCGGCGCCCGCACCCACGCCCCCGGCCTGTACCTGGCCGGCGCGTGGACCGCCACCGGCTGGCCCGCGACCATGGAGGGCGCGGTCCGCAGCGGATTCAGCGCGGCGGGCGCCGCGCTCTCCGCCCTCGGCCGCCGCTATGAGAATCCGCTGCAGGAGGCGGCATGAGTGTGAGTACCGGAACTAGAGGAGAGACCGTGCCGACTGTGCGCCCGGGGAATCCGGCCGTCGACACCGCGGACGTCGCCGCACTGCTGGAACGGGGCCGCGCCCTGTCCACGCCCGTCATGCGGGCGGCCGTCGACCGCCTGGCCGCGCCCATGGACACCGTGGCCGCCTACCACTTCGGCTGGATCGACGCCCAGGGCAACCCGACCGAGGGCGACAGCGGCAAGGCCGTCCGTCCCGCACTGGCCCTGATCTCCGCCGAGGCCGCGGGCGCCGCCCCCGAGGTCGGCATCCCCGGCGCCGTCGCCGTGGAGCTCGTGCACAACTTCTCGCTGCTGCACGACGACCTGATGGACGGCGACGAGCAGCGCCGGCACCGCGACACGGTGTGGAAGGTGCACGGCCCCGCCCAGGCCATCCTGGTCGGCGACGCCCTGTTCGCCCTCGCCAACGAGCTGCTCCTGGAGCTGGGCACCGTCGAGGCCGGCCGGGCCACCCGCCGGCTGACCACGGCGACCCGCAAGCTCATCGACGGCCAGGCCCAGGACATCTCCTACGAGCACCGCGAGCGGGTCACCGTCGAGGAGTGCCTGGAGATGGAGGGCAACAAGACCGGCGCCCTGCTGGCCTGCGCCGTCTCCATCGGCGCGGTGCTCGGCGGCGCCGACGACCGCACCGCGGACAAGCTGGAGGAGTACGGCTACCACCTCGGCCTCGCCTTCCAGGCCGTCGACGACCTGCTCGGCATCTGGGGCGACCCGGAGTCCACCGGCAAGCAGACCTGGTCCGACCTGCGCCAGCGCAAGAAGTCCCTGCCGGTCGTCGCCGCCCTCGCGGCCGGCGGCCCCGCCTCCGAGCGGCTCGGCGAACTGCTCGCCGCCGACGCCAAGAGCAGTGACTTCGACAGCTTCTCCGAGGAGGAGTTCGCCACCCGCGCCGCGCTCATCGAGGAGGCCGGCGGGCGCGAGTGGACCTCCCAGGAGGCCCGCCGCCAGCACACCATCGCCATCCAGGCCCTGCACGAGGTGGAGCTGCCGGCCCACGTCCGCGCCCAGCTCACGGCGCTGGCCGATTTCGTCGTCGTACGGAAGAGATGATCACCATCACTCTGATATGAGTGCGCAGTCGCCGGCCGGTGCCTTCCGGCACCGGCCGACGGCAGACCCGAAGAAGCAGATGAACGCGGAAGTACGCCGAAGTACACCGACTGCACGAAGGGGAAGCCATGACAGCGACGACCGACGGAAGCGCCGAGGCCGTGGGCCCCCGCGCGGCCGCGGCCAGCACCACGCACATCGCGGGGGAGCTCGAAGCCTCCGCCGCCGCGGCGGCGGAGCGCTCCGTGCGGCACCTCCTCGGCCGCCAGGACGCCGAGGGGTGGTGGAAGGGCGACCTGGAGACCAACGTCACCATGGACGCCGAGGACCTCATGCTGCGCCAGTTCCTCGGCATCCTCGACCCGGAGACCGCCCGGGCCGCCGCCCTCCACATCCGGGGCGGACAGCTCGAGGACGGCACCTGGGCCACCTTCTACGGCGGCCCCGGCGAGCTGTCCACCACCATCGAGGCCTATGTGGCCCTGCGGCTCGCCGGAGACCTCCCCGACGCCCCGCACATGGCGCGCGCCGCCGCCTGGATCCGCGACCGGGGCGGCATCGCCGGGGCCCGGGTCTTCACCCGGATCTGGCTCGCCCTGTTCGGCTGGTGGCGCTGGGAGGACCTGCCGCAGCTGCCGCCCGAGCTGATCTTCCTGCCCTCGTGGTTCCCGCTGAACATCTACGACTTCGGCTGCTGGGCCCGGCAGACGATCGTGCCGCTGACCGTGGTCTCCGCCAAGCGCCCGGTCCGTCCCGCGCCCTTCACGCTGGAGGAGCTGCACACCGACCCGGCCCGCCCCAACCCGCCCAAGCCCCTTGCGGCAGCCGCCAGTTGGGACGGCTTCTTCCAGCGCGTCGACAAGGCCCTGCACCTGTACCACAAGGTGGCCCCGCGACGGCTGCGGAAGAGCGCGATGAACGTCGCCGCCCGCTGGATCATCGAACGCCAGGAGAACGACGGCTGCTGGGGCGGCATCCAACCGCCCGCCGTCTACTCGGTGATCGCCCTGCACCTGCTCGGCTACGACCTCGAACACCCCGTCATGCGGGCCGGGCTCGCCTCTCTCGACCGGTTCGCGGTGTGGCGCGAGGACGGCGCCCGCATGATCGAGGCGTGCCAGTCCCCGGTCTGGGACACCTGTCTCGCCACCATCGCCCTCGCCGACGCGGGCGTGCGCCCCGACCACCCCGCGCTGGTCAAGGCCGTCGACTGGATGCTCGGCGAGGAGATCGTCCGCACCGGCGACTGGGCGGTGCGACGGCCCGGACTCCAGCCCGGCGGCTGGGCGTTCGAGTTCCACAACGACAACTACCCGGACATCGACGACACCGCCGAGGTGATCCTCGCGCTGCGCCGGGTCAAGCACCCCGACCCGGCGCGGGTCGACGCGGCCGTCGCCCGCGCCGGCCGCTGGACGGTCGGCATGCAGTCGAAGAACGGCGCCTGGGGAGCCTTCGACGCCGACAACACCAGCGCCTTCCCCAACCGGCTGCCGTTCTGCGACTTCGGCGAGGTGATCGACCCGCCCTCCGCCGACGTCACCGCCCACGTGGTGGAGATGCTGGGGTACGAGGGGTTCGCCGACCACCCGCGCGCCCGCCGGGGCATCGAGTGGCTGCTCGGCGAACAGGAGCCGTTCGGCGCCTGGTTCGGCCGCTGGGGCGTCAACTACATCTACGGCACGGGCTCGGTGGTGCCCGCCCTCACCGCCGCCGGGCTGCCGCACGCGCACCCGGCGATCCGGCGGGCGGTCGCCTGGCTGGAGTCCGTGCAGAACGAGGACGGCGGCTGGGGCGAGGACCTGCGCTCCTACCGCGAGCGCCAGTGGGTCGGCCACGGCACCTCCACCGCCTCGCAGACCGCCTGGGCGCTGATCGCCCTGCTCGCGGCCGGCGAGCGGGAGTCCGAGGCGGTCCGGCGCGGGGTGTCCTGGCTGGTCGGGACGCAGCGCGAGGACGGCTCCTGGGACGAGCCGTACTTCACCGGCACCGGCTTCCCCTGGGACTTCTCGATCAACTACCACCTCTACCGCCAGGTCTTCCCGCTCACGGCCCTCGGCCGCTACGTCAACGGGGAACCCGTGCTCTACGGCCCCCGGGGCGCGTGATGTCCGCCCCGGCGGTGCCGCCGCTGCTGATCGCCTGCGCGCTCGGCATCGAGCAGCTGGCGCTGCGCAGCGGCGACCGGGGCGGCGCGCCCGCGCCGGTGACCGTGGTGCGGACCGGGATGGGCCCGGCACACGCCCGGCGGGCGGTCTCCCGGGCCCTGCGGGACCCGGCCTGGCAGGACGCGGCCGTCATCGCCTCCGGCTTCTGCGCCGGTCTCGAGCCCGGCATGCACCCGGGCGACCTGATCGTCGCCGAGGAGACCCGGGGCCCCGTCGGGACCACCCCCTGCGTGGGCACCGACCTGCTGGTCAAGGCGCTGGCCCGGGCGGTGCCCGGGCGCACCGTGCACACCGGCCCGCTGACCGGCTCCGACCACGTGGTGCGCGGCCCCGAGCGGGCCGAGCTGAGGGCCGGCGGGGCGGTCGCCGTCGACATGGAGTCCGCCGCCACCCTGCGCACCGCCGTGGCGGCCGGACCCCGCCCGGTTGCGGCCGTACGGGTGGTCGTGGACGCTCCAGAACATGAACTGGTCCGGATCGGCACGGTGCGCGGTGGAATATCGGCTTTCCGCGTCCTTCGTGCCGTCCTTCCCGCATTCTTCGAATGGCACCGTTCTTTGCTGCTCCCCAGGAGGTGAGCGAGTTATGGCCATGCCGCTCCGTCAGTCCATCCGGGTCGGGACCTACCTCTTCGAACAGAAGCTCCGCAAGCGGGAGAAGTTCCCGTTGATCGTCGAGCTGGAGCCGCTGTTCGCCTGCAACCTCAAGTGCGAGGGCTGCGGCAAGATCCAGCACCCGGCCGGCGTGCTCAAGCAGCGCATGCCGGTCGCCCAGGCGGTCGGCGCCGTCCTGGAGTCCGGGGCGCCGATGGTCTCCATCGCCGGCGGCGAACCGCTGATGCACCCTCAGATCGACGAGATCGTGCGCCAGTTGGTGGCCAAGCGGAAATACGTCTTCCTCTGCACCAACGCGATGCTGCTGCGCAAGAAGCTGGAGAACTTCACCCCCTCCCCGTACTTCGCCTTCGCCGTGCACATCGACGGACTGAGGGAGCGGCACGACGAGTCCGTCGCCAAGGAGGGTGTGTTCGACGAGGCGGTGGCGGCGATCAAGGAGGCCAAGCGGCGCGGCTTCCGGGTCACCACCAATTCGACCTTCTTCAACACCGACACGCCCCAGACGATCATCGAGGTGCTCAACTTCCTCAACGACGACCTCCAGGTCGACGAAATGATGATCTCTCCCGCGTACGCCTACGAAAAGGCCCCCGACCAGGAGCACTTCCTGGGCGTCGAGCAGACGAGAGAACTCTTCAAGAAGGCCTTCGCAGGCGGAAACCGGCGCCGCTGGCGGCTCAACCACTCGCCGCTCTTCCTCGATTTCCTGGAAGGCAAGGCCGATTTCCCCTGCACCGCGTGGGCGATCCCGAACTACTCGCTCTTCGGGTGGCAGCGCCCCTGCTATCTGATGAGCGACGGCTACGTCCCCACGTACCGCGAGCTCATCGAGGAGACGGACTGGGACAAGTACGGCCGCGGCAAGGATCCCCGCTGCGCCAACTGCATGGCGCACTGCGGCTACGAGCCCACCGCCGTCCTCGCCACCATGGGCTCGCTCAAGGAGTCCCTGCGCGCGGTCCGGGAGACCGTCAACGGGAACAACGGGTGAGCCGGTCATGACGGGAGAGACGGGCGGCGCGGGCGCGACGGGCGGGACGGCCGGGTTCGACCTCGGGGCACTGCTCGCCGAGCGCGGCGGCGAGCGCTACGAGCTGCACGCCCGCCATCTCAACCACCAGCTCCCGCGCATGCTCCACACCATCGGCTTCGACAAGGTGTACGTGCGGGCCGAGGGCGCCCACTTCTGGGACGAGGACGGTGCCGACTACCTCGACATGCTCGCCGGCTTCGGCGTCATGGGGCTCGGCCGGCACCACCCCGTGGTCCGCAAGGCGCTGCACGACGTCCTCGACGCCCAGCTCGCCGACCTCACCCGCTTCGACTGCCAGCCGCTGCCCGGACTGCTCGCCGAGCGTCTGCTCGCCCACAGCCCCCACCTCGACCGGGTCTTCTTCGGCAACAGCGGCACCGAGGCCGTGGAGACCGCCCTCAAGTTCGCCCGCTACGCCACGGGGCGGACGAGGATCGTCTACTGCTCCCACGCCTTCCACGGCCTGACCACGGGCTCGCTCTCGGTCAACGGGGAGAGCGGCTTCCGGGACGGCTTCGCCCCGCTGCTGCCGGACACCGCGATCGAGCTCGGCGACCTCGACGCCCTGGAGCGGGAGCTGCGCGGGGGCGACGTGGCCGCCTTCGTCGTGGAGCCCATCCAGGGCAAGGGCGTGCACGCGGCCCCGCCGGGCTTCCTGCGCGCCGCCCAGGAGCTGCTGCACCGGCACGGCGCCCTGCTGATCGCCGACGAGGTGCAGACCGGCCTCGGCCGGACCGGCGACTTCTACGCGTACCAGCACGAGGAGGGCGTCGAACCGGACCTGGTCTGCGTCGCCAAGGCGCTCTCCGGCGGCTATGTGCCGGTCGGCGCCACGCTCGGCAAGGACTGGATCTTCAAGAAGGTCTACTCGTCGATGGACCGGGTCCTGGTCCACTCGGCGAGCTTCGGCTCGAACGCGCAGGCCATGGCCGCCGGGCTCGCGGTCCTCTCGGTGATGGAGACCGAGGGCACGGTCGCCCACGCCCGCCGGATCGGGGACCTGCTCGCCTCCCGGCTGCGCGAGCTGGTCCCGCGCTACGAACTGCTCAAGGAGATCCGGGGCCGCGGGCTGATGATCGGCATCGAGTTCGGCCGCCCGTCCTCGCTGGGGCTGCGCAGCCGCTGGACGATGCTCCAGGCGGCCCGCAAGGGCCTCTTCGCCCAGATGGTGGTGGTGCCGCTGCTCCAGCGGCACCGGATCCTCACCCAGGTCTCGGGGGACCATCTGGAGGTGATCAAACTGATCCCGCCGCTGGTCGTCGACGAGGCGGACGTGGACCGCTTCGTGAGGGCCTTCACGGCGGTGATGGACGACGCCCACGGGGGCGGCGGGCTGATGTGGGACTTCGGGAAGACGCTGGTGAAGCAGGCGGTCGCCCAGCGCTGACGGATTCCCGGTCGGTCTTTTGCCTCTGAGGCAAGAAACTTGCCTCAGAGGCATGATCCTGGCGGAATGGACGCATGGACCACGTCCCCGGGGACCCCTCCCCGGACCCCGCCGCCCCGGGTGCCCACGGCGCCCCCGACGTCCTGCCGGACGTCGCCCCGCAGCTGCGGGCCCTGCGCCGCCGCCGGGGACTCACCCTGGAGGCCGCCGCCCAGCGGGCCGGGCTCTCCCCGGCGCACCTGTCGCGTCTCGAGACGGGGAACCGGCAGCCCTCGCTGCCGATGCTGCTCGCCCTGTCCCGCATCTACGGTACGACGGTCTCCGAGCTCCTGGGCGAGACGCCCCCCGAGCGCGACCCCGTGGTCAGGGCCGGACGCTCCGAGCCGGTCGAGGCCGACGGCTGGATCTACCGCCAGGCCGGCGGTGCCGGCCGAGCCCTGCAGTGCCTGCGGGTGCACGTGCCCCACGCCACCCGCGCCGACATCGTGCGGGTGCACCCCGGCGAGGAGTGGATCCACGTCCTGGAGGGACGCGTACGGCTCGCCCTCGGCGAGGCGGTGCACGTCCTCGATCCCGGGGACAGCGCCCACTTCGACTCGCTCACCCCGCACCGGATCGGCGCCGCCACCCGCTCCGGGGCCGAGCTGCTCTTCGTCCACACCCTGATGCAGAGTCCCGCCGCCGAGCTGTGCCTCGGCGACGGAACCCCGCACCGGCGCTGAACCCTCGAGTGCCTTCTCCCATGGAAAGGACCGATATGTCCGAGACTCCCGCCCACTCCGTACCGGACACCGGCGAAGAGCGCGGTGGCGGCAAGTTCCCCAAGGGGCTCGTGCTCCGCCTCTTCGCCTATCTGATCGCCGGCCACCTCTTCGCGGGCTTCCTCTATCTGCTGTTCGCCATGGGCGGCAACCAGTAGCCGTAGCCGCCGGGGCCCCGGATCCGGGGCCCCGTGGGCGTCCTAGGCCTCGGCGAGCAGCCGCTCGCGCAGCCGCTCCCGGGTCTCCGGGGCGAGCTGCAGGCCCTTCGCCAGGTAGGCGTCCACCGAACCCCAGGTCCCCTCGATGGTCTCGAAGGCGGCCCGCAGATACTCCACCCGCGCGTCGAAGAGCGGGCTCAGCAGCTCCATCACCTCGGGCGACATCGCGTCCTGGGCGGTGGAGCTGCGCTGCACCTTGTAGCGGCGGTGCGGCTCGTTCGACTTCACGTAGTCCGTCTCGATCGCCTCGCGCTCCACGCCGACGGCGAGCAGCGTGACCGCGATGGACAGACCGGCGCGGTCCTTGCCGGCCGCGCAGTGCATCAGGGCCGGGACGCTGTCCTCGGCCATGGCGTGCAGGATCCGGCTGTGCTCGACCGTCCGCTGCACGATCATGGTCTGGTACGACTCGGACATCCGGGCCGCGGCCTTGCCGTCGCCCAGGATCTCCCGCAGCTGGGCCAGGTCGCCGGAGCGCACCAGCTTCCAGAACTCCTTGCCGTCGGCCGGGTCGTTGAGCGGTATGTTCACGTTCCGCACGCCGGGCAGCTCGACGTCCGCGCCCTCGATGCGCCGGTCGGCCTCGTTGCGGAAGTCGAAGACGGTGTGCAGACCGAGCGTGGCGAGAAACGCCGCGTCCTCCGGCGTGGCGTGCGCCAGATGGCCGCTGCGGAAGAGGCGTCCGGCGCGCACGCTCCGGCCGTCCACCGTCGGCAGCCCGCCGAGGTCGCGGAAGTTGCGTACGCCGGTCAGCTCGGGCTCGGTCGTCGCTTGCGTCACGGATGCTCCTGGTCTCGAGATCGGTTCCTGGGGCAATCATCCAGATGAGAGGCCCCGACCGCACCCCCTCGGGCAGGAATGAGCGATCTGTCCGAATTGAGGGCTTAGGGGTAACGCGCCCTGGTACGGGGAGAGATGGGAAACGGCGCGTGAGCAGCGTCATAAACGTGACGGACCGTGGCTGATCGTCTTTTCCAAATTCCCTTCCGGAAAGGGGAATCGAGGGACCGTCATCCACGGAGGGTGACCGTAATTCCGGCCGGAAATCATGTGGACGCCGGTGCGGTGAAAACAGTGGCTTGTTCGCGCCTGCCCGCCTCGTCTAGCGTCGCGCTCACTCCGGACGGACCGCCTAATCCTGCCGCCGACCGGAATCCGCACTCACCCGTACGAGGCAGGAGCGGGGGACCCAGGTAGTACGCCGATCCCTCCGAGAAGGACGGCTAGGGGTGAAGTCGCGCGACCGCGCGGCCGGACATCTCCAGTCCGAACCCGACAGCTCACCTCGCAGGCGACGGAGAGGAATGCGCCATGCCCGCGAAGGGTAAGCACCGCCGTCCCAAGGTCAACCCGATCACCCGCGGGTTCGTCGCCGCCGGCACCGGTGGCGCCGTCGTCGCCCTGCCGCTCATCGGCGCGACCGGCGCGCAGGCCGCCGAGCAGGCCGCCCCCGCCGTGACGGCCCCGCAGGCCGTCGCCGCCGCGACCCCGGCGAAGGCCCCGGCCGCCGCCGCCACCCCGAAGGCGTACACCGTCGTCCGCGGCGACTACCTGTCGAAGATCGCCGCCGAGCACCACCTGGCCGGCGGCTGGCAGAAGCTCTACAAGGACAACCGCCAGGTCGTCGGCGAGGACCCCTCGCTGATCCTCCCCGGCATGAAGCTCACCCTGGGCGCCAAGAACACCGCCAAGGCCCACGCGCCGAAGGCCACCGCCCCCGAGCGCCACTCCCAGAGCGGCAGCGGCGACGGGGCGCGCGCCTCCCGCAGCAGCGAGCGCTCCTCGGCCGCCGCCCCGGCCTCCTCCTCCGCGGCGTCCTCCTCTTCCTCCTCGTCGTCCTCTTCCTCGGCGTCCGGCACCACCTCCTCCTCCGGCTGGGTCGCCCCCGTCGCCGGCGGCGGCATCTCCACCCCGTACCGCGCCTCCGGCTCGATGTGGTCCTCCGGCTACCACACCGGCGTCGACTTCATCGCCTCCTCCGGCACCACCGTCCGCGCGGTCGGACCCGGCACCGTCTACTCGGCCGGCTGGGGCGGCGCCTACGGCAACCAGATCGTCATCCAGCACGCCGACGGCACCTTCTCGCAGTACGGCCACCTGTCCTCGATCTCCGTCTCCGCCGGCCAGACCGTGACCGGTGGCGAGCAGATCGGCCTGTCCGGCTCGACCGGCAACTCCACCGGCCCGCACCTGCACTTCGAGATGCGCACCGGGCCGGAGTACGGCTCCGACATCGACCCGCTGGCCGTCCTGCGCCAGCACGGCGTCGGCATCTGACACACCCCGCGTCGCTCCCGGAGGCCCGGCACCCAGGTGCCGGGCCTCCGGGCGTATTCCGGCTTGGGGGAATCTTTATCGGTGGCATATATCACCCGCCGTCAACCCCTCCTTACGGTCGCGTAGGTCACATACGTAAGGGAAAGATGTGCTCCCGTGGCAGACGATTCGAGATCAACAGACAAGAACGCATTCGGGTCGTACGCGGCGATCGGTGACAGCTTCACCGAGGGCGTGGGAGATCCCGGGCCCGACGGGACGTACGTCGGATGGGCGGACCGGTTCGCGGTCCTCCTGGCCGACCAGCTGCCGGAGAACGACGCCTTCCGCTACGCCAACCTGGCGGTGCGGGGGCGCCTTCTGGACCAAATCGTCGCGGAGCAGGTCCCGCGGGCGAAGGAACTCGCCCCCGACCTGGTGACCTTCTGCGCGGGGGGCAACGACATCATCCGCCCCGGAACCGACCCCGACGACGTGGCCGAGCGCTTCGAGCGCGCCGTCGCCGACCTGACCTCCGCCGTGGGCACCGTGATGGTGACGACCGGCTTCGACACGCGTGACGTGCCCGTCCTGAAGCACCTGCGCGGGAAGATCGCGACCTACACGGCGCACGTGCGGGCCATCGCCGACCGCTACGACTGCCCGGTGCTCGACCTGTGGTCGCTGAAGTCCGTCCAGGACCGGCGCGCCTGGGACGACGACCGGCTCCACCTGTCGCCCGAGGGGCACACCCGGGTCGCGCTGCGCGCCGCCCAGGTCCTCGGTCTGCCGGTGCCGGCCGACCCTGACCAGGCCTGGCCGCCGCTGCCGCCCCGCGGCACCCTGGAGGTCCGCAAGGACGACATCCACTGGGCGAAGGAGTACCTGGTCCCCTGGATCGGGCGCCGGCTGCGCGGCGAGAGCTCCGGCGACCACGTCGAGGCCAAGCGCCCCGACCTCATGCCGCTGTAGGCGGTCGCAGGCGCGCACGCCTCCGCGGGCGTGCGGGAAGAGGGGGTCGAGGACCGTCCGGTCCTCGGCCCCCTCTTCCCGTGCCGGCGCCCCCGTCCGCGTCCGGTGAGGTGAAGGCGGCCGGGCCGTCAGGAGTGGCGCTGCGCCGGTGCGGGCGGGGGCTGGTGGGATGTGCGCCGACAACCATCCCCGAAGGGACCGCCCATGACGCCCCGTCACCCCCTCCGCACCCCCACCCGCACCCCCGCCCGTACCGTGCGCGCCCTCGCCGTCGGCGCCGCGCTCGGCGGGCTGCTGCTCGGCGCCGCGGCCCCGGCCGTCGCCGCCGCGCCCACCTCGGGCCGTCCGGCGGTGGAGACCGCCGCGCCCACCACCGTCACGGTCAGCGGGACCGGCCGGGCGTCCGCCGCGCCCGACGTGGCCGTGCTCTCGATCGGCGTCGAGGCGACCCGCAAGACCGCCAAGGAGGCGATGGCCGCCCAGAGCACCGCGGCCAAGGCGCTGCTCGAAGCCCTCCGCCGGGAGGGCGTCGCCGACCGGGACATCCGCACCGAGAGCCTGTCGCTCTCGCCGGTCTACACCCAGTCCCGCGAGGGCGAGAGCAAGGTGACGGGATATCAGGCCGGGCAGAGCTTCTCGGTGAAGGTGCGCGACGTCGACAAGGCCGGGCAGGTCGTCGGTGCCGCGGGCGACGCCACCGGGAACGCGGGCCGCGTCAACGGCGTCACCTTCGACGTCTCCGACCCGACGGCGCTGCGCGCCCAGGCCCGGGAGGCCGCCTTCCGCGACGCCCGCGACAAGGCCGCCCAGCACGCCGAGCTGAGCGGCCGCCGGCTCGGCCGGCTGGTGTCGCTGACCGAGGGCGAGAGCGTCCGCCCGAGCCCCGGCGTCGTCCCGAGCGCCGCCGCCGACGGCGGCGAGAGCGTCCCCCTCGCCCCCGGCGAGATCGAGGAGCACGTGACGGTCACCGCGGTCTACGAGCTGATCTGAGCCCCGGCGGACCCGTCGTCCGGCGTCGGGTCCGGCTCGTCGAGGGACGGCAGCCCGAGCTCGCGGGCGAGGGCTCCGTCCGCCCATTCCAGCATCGTGGTGCGGGGCAGGGGGCCGGCGTACGCGGTCGTCTGGACCGCGAGTCCGTCCAGGAACGCGGTGAGCCGCCAGGCCGCCCCGGCCGGGTCCTCGCAGGAGAACTCGCCGGCCGCCGCCCCCTCGGAGATCACCGCCGCGAGGGCCTGTTTCCACTCCCGGTCGAGCGAGCCGGCGACCTCGCGCAGGGCCGGCTCGCGCAGCGCGGCCGCCCATCCCTCGATCCACAGCCGCCAGCCCTTGGCCTGGCCGGTCGGCGCGTACCAGCGGACCGCCGCCCGCAGCCGGCGCACCGCCGTGGTCCGCCGGCCGAGGATGTCGCGCAGCCGCGCCAGGTCCTCCTCGGCCGCGTACGCGAAGGCCGCCGCGACCAGCTGTTCCTTGGACGCGAAGTGGTAGAGGACCAGGGCGTTGCTCACGCCGAGCTCCGCCGCCACGTCGGCGATCCGGACCGCGGCGACCCCCTTGGCCTCGATCCGGCCGACGGCCGCCCGGAGCAGCGCCTCGCGCCGCTCCGGCACGCTCAACCGCACGCGCGCCATCTCCGCACCCCGTCCCGTCAGTACCAGCCGTACCGTTCGGCGATCACCGGCAGCCGCTCCTCCACCAGCGCGTGCGCCGCCGCGCGCGGTGTGGTGCCGTCCGCCTCGGCGCGGTCGAGCATCCCGCCGACGAGCTCCCGCATGGCCCGCCGCACCCGGGCGAAGGCGGCCTCCGCGTCCGCCTCGATGTCACCGAACAGCGTCCACCACCACCACGCGTTCGTCCCCGAATTGACGACCACGTCCGGCAGCACGGTGACCCCGCGCTCCGCGAGCAGCCGCTCCGCCTCCGGGAGGACCGGCATGTTCGCCGCCTCGACGACCAGCCGGGCCCGGATCCGGTCCTGGTTGTGGGTGTCCACGGCGTACGAGACGGCCGCCGGGACCAGCACCTCGGCGTCCACGGCCAGCCAGGCGTCCCCGGCCTCCTCCCGGTCGCCGGGCCGCAGCACCGTCCGGTCCACCGCGCCGTGCGCGTCGCGGGCCGCGAGCAGCGCCTCCACGTCGAGGCCGTCCGGGTTCACGATCGTGCCCTTCACGTCGGCGACGGCGACCACCCGCAGCCCCGCCCGGGCCAGGAAGCGCGCGGTGGCCCCGCCCATGGTCCCGAAGCCCTGGACGGAGACCCGCGCCCCGGCGTACGGCGTGCCCGCGCGGTCGAGCGCCGCCAGCGCCGCCTCGGCCACCCCGCAGCCGCCGACCAGCTCGTCCAGACCGATGCCGTCCACCTGGAGGGCGAACGCGTCGGCGAGCCGCGCGCGGGCCGCCGCCTCGTCGTCGAGCAGCGGGTACACCGCCTGGATCGAGGAGACGAGCCCCGCCTCGGCCGCCGCCCGGTCCACCAGGTCCTGGGTGAGGCCCAGGTCCTCGCCGGTGGTCCAGAAGCGCTCGATGTACGGACGCATCGCGCGCAGATAGCGGACGAGCACCCCGTACGCCTCGGGCGAGCGCGGATCGCAGTCGATGCCGCCCTTGGCGCCGCCGAGCGGGACGTAGCGGGCCGCCGGGTCGTAGTGCAGGGCCTCCTTCATGGTCATCCCGCGGGCCAGGCCGGCGACCTCCTCGGCCGTGCACCCCTCCCGCATCCGCAGGCCGCCGCTGGCCACCCCGCGCACCAGCCGGTCCACGACCAGGTGGCCGCGGCGGCCCGTCACGTGGTCGGTCCATCCGACGCTCAACAGCGGGGTCGTGCCCATCGGCGTGCTCCTCGGTGCTCCCGGTCCTACTGAATGACGGTTCAGTATGGGGGATCGTCCGGGCGCCGCGGGCCCCGGGCCGCCCATAATGAAGAGATCCTCGACTTCAGGAGGTCCTGTGACCGGCACTGGCCCCGACCCATCGCTGCGGGCGCGGCTGCGCGCGCTCCGCCCCGCGGCCTTCGGCGCCGACCCGACGGGGGAGCGGCTGGAGCGCATCCGCCGCTCGCCGAACTTCGCGGACGGCGTGTTCCGGAACCCGGAGCAGGCCCGGCACCGCCCGTCCGGCTCGACCGTCGAGTTCGCGAAGATCTACTTCGAGAAGGAGGCGCGGGCGCGCCGGGCCCCCAACGGCACGATCCCCGTCCACCCGACCACCGTCGCCGACCTGGCCCGCCCGCCGGCCACCGGTCTCCGGCTCACCTGGATGGGGCACTCCAGCGTCCTCGCCGAGATCGACGGCAGCCGGGTGCTCTTCGACCCGGTCTGGGGCGACCGCTGCTCGCCCTTCGCCTTCGCCGGGCCCAAGCGGCTGCACCCGGTGCCCGTGCCGCAGGCCGCGCACGGACCGGTCGACGTCGTGGTGATCTCCCACGACCACTACGACCACCTGGACCTGCCCACGATCAAGGCGCTGGCCGGCACCGACACCCTGTTCGCGGTGCCGCTGGGCGTCGGCGCCCACCTGGAGCGCTGGGGCGTGTCCGCCTCCCGGCTGCGCGAGCTCGACTGGAACGAGTCCACCGAGATCGGCGACATCCGGCTCACGGCCACCCCCGCCCGCCACTTCTGCGGGCGCGGCCTGCGCAACCAGCAGCACACCCTGTGGGCCTCCTGGGCCGTCGAGGGCCCGGAGCACCGGATCTACCACAGCGGTGACACCGGCTACTTCTCCGGCTTCAAGGAGATCGGCGCGGCCCACGGCCCGTTCGACGCGACCATGATCCAGATCGGCGCCTACTCCGAGTACTGGCCGGACATCCACATGACCCCCGCCGAAGGCGTGCGGGCCCACCTCGACCTCCAGGGCGGCACCCCGCACGGCGTCCTGCTGCCGATCCACTGGGGCACCTTCAACCTCGCGCCGCACCCGTGGGCGGAGCCGGGGGAGTGGACGAAGGACGCGGCGGAGGAGGCCGGCCAGGCGGCTGCGTTCCCCCGCCCCGGCGAGCCGTTCGAGCCCGCGGGGCGGCTGCCGGTGGAGCCGTGGTGGCGGGCGGTGTCGCACCCGATCGCGCGGCCGTGGCGTCGCCCACGGCCCGCCGAGGTGGCCGCCGAGCCGCGCAGCGAGGATCTCGACCTCGCGGGCGAGCGCTGACACAGCCGCAGGGCGGCCGCGTGCTGCGGGGCAGGGGACGGGGGACCCCGCAGGGAGCACGCGGCCGTCGCGCGCCGAGCCGCGGTGTGGTGCGGCTCTCCCGGATTCCCGACGGCTCGGGCGTGCCGGGACCGGGATGCGCCCCGGGTCCGACCGGGCCGGCCACCGACCGCGTACCGGTCCGAGAAGTCCGGCGGGACGGCTTCGTCTGATTCTCCGAGGCGGTGACAATTCCCGCCCTTTCGGCAGCAGTTCCTCTCGTGGGGCTCGAATGGCCGATATATCGAACGTGAGTTGAATTCCCGGACAGGGCAGGCGCCGAACGTAAAGGGCGCCCCGCATGCACGTCAACGTGTGTGACGGTCCGGGTTCTTTCGTCATCCGAGTGGCGCGACGTGCGCCCGGGACGGGATTCGTCGGAAGCGTTGACGGGGCCTCAGCCCAAATCTATCTTCTGCTCGAAGTATCGCACGGTGTTCGTGATTTCGAACAAGTCCGTCCCCAGCACCTCGACGAACGAGAGGTCCCTCATGCGCAGACTCCCTTTCCGCCGCCGCGGACATCCCGCCGCGGCGCTCGCCGCCGTGGTCGCGGTCCTGGTCTCGCTGGCGGCGATGCTCGCCGCCGGCCCGGCCCAGGCGGCGACCAGCGGCGCCTTACGCGGCGTCGGTTCCGGCCGGTGTCTCGACGTCCCGGGCGGCACCCGGACCGAGGGTACGAATCCGCAGGTCTGGGACTGTCACGGCGGGACCAACCAGCGCTGGACGCTGACGGACGACAAGCAGCTGACCGTGTACGGCGACAGGTGCCTGGACGTTCCCGGCCACGCCACCACGGCCGGGACCCGGCCGGTGATCTGGAGCTGCAACGGCGGTACGAACCAGCAGTGGCGCATCGACGCCGACGGCACGGTCGTCGCCGTGGAGTCCGGTCTGTGCCTGGACGTGTCGGGCGCCGGTACGGCCAACGGCACGGCGGTGCAGCTGTGGAACTGCGCGGGCAGCAGCAACCAGAAGTGGACCGGCCTCGGCTCGTCCGACGCGTGTGCCCTCCCGTCGACGTACCGGTGGAGCTCGACCGGCCCGCTGGCGCAGCCGGCCAACGGCTGGGCCTCGCTGAAGGACTTCACCACCACGACGTACAACGGCAAGCGCCTGGTCTACGCGACGTACTCCGACGGCAACTGGCACTCGATGGGCTTCGCCCCCTTCACCGACTGGTCGGACATGGCCACCGCCACCCAGACCGGCATGAGCCAGGGCGCGGTGGCTCCCAAGCTGTTCTACTTCGCGCCCAAGAACATCTGGGTGCTGACCTCCAACGGCTGGGGCACCGCATGGCCCTTCGTCTACCGCACCTCCGGCGACCCCA
The DNA here is from genome assembly GCF_044386705.1 of Streptomyces sp. NPDC020422. NCBI lineage: Bacteria > Bacillati > Actinomycetota > Actinomycetes > Kitasatosporales > Streptomycetaceae > Streptomyces > Streptomyces sp. NPDC020422. The sequence goes on from NZ_JBIRVJ010000007.1 coordinate 350,474, forward strand.
CCAACCCCAACGGCTGGTCGGCTCCGCAGCCGCTGTTCACCGGCAGCCTCTCCGACGGCAGCGCGATCGACCCGACCGTGATCGCCGACAGCCGGAACATGTACCTGTTCTTCGCCGGTGACAACGGCAAGATCTACAAGTCGACCATGCCGATCGGGAACTTCCCCGCCAGCTTCGGCTCGTCGTACACGACCGTCATGACCGACACGGTGAAGAACCTCTTCGAGGCGCCGGAGGTCTACAAGGTCCAGGGCCAGAACCAGTACCTCATGATCGTCGAGGCCCGGGGGGCCAGCGAGCAGCGCTTCTTCCGTTCGTTCACGGCCTCCGGTCTGGACGGTCCGTGGACGCCGCAGGCGGCCACCGAGTCGAACCCCTTCGCCGGCAGGGCGAACAGCGGTGCCACCTGGACCAACGACATCAGCCACGGCGACCTGGTCCGCGACAACCCCGACCAGACCATGACCATCGACCCCTGCAACCTCCGGTTCCTCTACCAGGGCCTGGACCCCCACACGCCGTCGGGCACCCCCTACGTCCAACTGCCGTACCGGCCCGGCCTGCTCACCCTGCAGCGCTGATCCGCGCGCGGCCGCTCACCCGCACCCCGACCCCCGCACGGAAGGAACCCCCCATGGTCGCCCCGCACAGACGATTACTGCGTCTCCTCGCGGCCGCAGCGCTGACGCTCACCGCCTGCGCCGCCGCCTTCGCCCCCACGCCCGCCGAGGCCGCGCCGGGAAGCCCCGCGCTCACCCCGCCGATGGGCTGGAACAGCTGGAACAGCTTCGGATGCGGGATCACCGAGGCGCAGGTCCGCGAGGCCGCCGACGCGATGGTGTCCTCGGGCATGAAGGACGCCGGCTACCGGTACGTCGTCGTCGACGACTGCTGGTTCGACCCCCAGCGCGACGCGTCGGGCGGGCTGCGGGCGGACCCGGTCAAGTTCCCGAGCGGCATGAAGGCGCTCGGGGACTACATCCACGGCAAGGGCCTGAAGTTCGGCATCTACCAGGCGCCGGGCGAGCGCACGTGCGCCCAGGGCGTGGGCACCTACCCCGGCTCCACCGGCAGCAAGGGCCACGAGGCCCAGGACGCCGCCGCCTTCGCCTCCTGGGGCGTGGACTACCTCAAGTACGACTGGTGCTCCGGCAGCGGCACCCTCGGTGAACAGGTCGAACGGTTCTCGATCATGCGCGACGCCCTGCGCGCCACCGGCCGCCCGATCGTCTACAGCATCAACCCGAACAGCTTCCACGCCCCCACCGGAGCCACCTACGACTGGGGCCGGGTCGCCGACCTGTGGCGGACGACCGAGGACCTGCTCGACATCTGGCAGAACGACAACACCAACAGCTACCCCATGGGCGTCGGCAACGTCCTGGACATCACCGCGCCCCTGGCCGCGCAGTCCGGCCCGGGACACTGGAACGACCCCGACATGCTGGTCGTCGGCCGCCCCGGCCTGTCCCTGACCGAGTCCCGCACCCACTTCGCCCTCTGGGCGCTGCTCGGCGCCCCGCTCATGGCCGGCAACGACATCCGCACCATGTCCGCCGACGTGAGCGGCATCCTGCGCAACCCGCGGCTGGTGGCGGTGAACCAGGATCCGCTGGGCGCGGGCGGACGCAGGGTGCGCGACGACGGCGGCACCGAGGTGTTCGCCAAGCCCCTGGCCGACGGCTCCGTCGCCGTGGGCCTGATCAACAGGGGAGGGAGCACCGCGACCATCACCACCACGGCCGCGCAAGTCGGCCTCGCCGGCCAGTCGTTCGGGCTGACCGACCTGTGGACCGGCGGCACGTCGAGCACCTCCGGCCAGATCTCGGCGAGCGTCCCCGCGCACGGTGCCGCCGTGTTCAGGGTGACCGGGGGAAGCCCGCTGGCCGCCACCACGGCCCGCCTGCGCGGTACCGGATCGGGCCGCTGCCTCGACGTGGACCGCGCCTCCACCGCGGCCGGGACGCAGACGCTGATCTGGGACTGCCACACCGCCGCCAACCAGCTCTGGACCACGTGGGCCGGAGGCGAGATCCGCGTCTACGGCGACAAGTGCCTCGACGCCTCGGGACGGGGCACCACCAACGGCACACCGGTCGTCGTCTGGCCCTGCAACGGCCAGGACAACCAGAAGTGGACCCCCGGGGCGGACGGGTCGCTGCGCAACGTCCACGCCGGTCTGTGCCTCGACGCGAACGGGGCCGGCACCGCCAACGGGACCCCCGTCGTGCTGTGGACCTGCAACGGCCAGAGCAACCAGAAGTGGACCACGCTCCCGTGACGCGCCACCTTGAGAAAGGGAACCCGATGAGAAGGTCCTGGATCCGCCCCGTGGTCGCGCTCGTCGCGACCGCGCTCGCGGTGACCGCGGCAGGAGCGGCCCCCGCCGCTGCCGCCCCCGCCGCCTCCACCACGCCCCTGCGGGTCATGCCGCTGGGCGACTCGATCACCTGGGGCGTGGGCAGCAGCACGGGCAACGGCTACCGGGCGCCGCTGTGGGACGGCCTCGCGGCGGACGGCCACCCGCTGGACTTCGTGGGCACGGGGCGGGCCGGTTCGATGACCGACCCCGACAACGAGGGCCACTCCGGATACCGCATCGACCAGATCGCCGCACTCGCCGACGCCGCGCTGACCCGCTACCGGCCCAACGTCGTGACGCTGCACATCGGGACCAACGACCTGCAAGGGGCCTTTGAGGCCGACACCGCCATCGCCCGACTGAGGTCGCTGGTCGACCAGGTCACCGCCGACGTCCCCGACGCCACGGTCCTCGTCGCCTCCCTGGTCGTGTCCACCAGCAGCTCCGAGGAGCAGCACCGGGGCGCGTACAACCAGGCCATCCCCCGGATGGTGAGCGAGGCGCAGGCCGCGGGCAAACACGTCGGGTACGTCGACATGAGCGCTCTGACCACCGCCGACCTGGCCGACCCCCTGCATCCCAACGACGCGGGCTACCGGAAGATGGCCGACGCCTTCCGCCGCGGCGTCCAGGCCGCGGACAGCGCCGGGTGGCTGCGGAACCCCGCCCCCGCACCCGCACGCGTACAGTCCGGCATCGCCGGCAAGTGCCTGGACGTCAACGGCGCCGGCACGGCCGACGGGACCGCCGTCCAGACATGGAGCTGCGGCGGCGGCGCCAACCAGCTCTGGTCCGCCTACACCGACGGCACCCTGCGCTCCCTGGGCAAGTGCCTCGACGCCGCCGGCCGGGGCACCGCCAACGGGACCAAGGCGCAGCTCTGGGCCTGCCACGGCGGCGCCAACCAGGTGTGGCAGCCCTACGACGGCGGATACCGCAACCCCGCCTCCGGCCGCTGCCTCGACGTGCCGGGCTCCTCCACCGCCGACGGCACGCAGCTCCAGCTGTGGGACTGCCACGGCGGCTCCAACCAGAAGTGGACCGCGCTGACCGCCGGATGACGGCCGCTCCCGGGATCCGAACCCTCCCGGGTCCGGATCCCGGGAGGACTCCGGCGGGCACCGGGCGCTTCAGAGTCCGCGGCCGTGCCGGAACCGTGCCGGGGTGGTACCGCAGGCGTCGGTGAAGACCCGGTAGAAGCGGCTGACCGAGCCGAAGCCGGCCGCCGCGGCCACCTGGCCGGCCGGAAGGTCGGTGGTCACCAGCAGCCGGCGCGCTTCGGCGAGCCGGTACAGCTTCACGTACTCCCCGATCGTGGTGCGCACGACCTCGCGGAACCGGGTCATGGCGTAGGTCGGGTGGACGTTCGCCGCCGCGGCGACGTCCGCGACCGTGATCGGCTCGCGGAAGTGCCGCGCGATGTACCGGGCCATGGCCACCGCCTGGCGCAGGGCGGGATCGTCACCGGCGTACCGGTGGACCGGATCGCCGGCCGTGGCCAGCGCCAGGCGCCGGACGCGCGCCTGTATCTCCAGCATCGCGATGCGGTGCAGTTCGGCGTCGCCGGCGGCCAGATCCGCGGCCCACTGGGTGAACTTCAACGGGTCGCTGCCGTCGGCACGGTCCGCCGGAGTGACCATCGGCGCGCCCGAGAGCACCCGGGCGACGAGCGACTGCGGCAGTCCCCAGGCCAGGAAACGGTCGAAGGGCACATGCAGCCAGTGGACGCGCGTCGCCCCGCTCGCCACCAACTGGTGCGGGATCGCGGCCCAGAACACGGCCAGTCCGCCTGCCGCGACCTCCAGGAGCTCGCCCCCGTAGAGGTAGAGCATCGACCCGCCGCCCGCCACGAAGTTGATCTCCAGGTCGTCGTGCCGGTGCGCCGTCGACATCAGCGTCGGGCGGCCCGACCAGCCTCGCAGGGACGACGGTTCGTCGACCAGGGCACCCTGAGGATCCAAGAAGTTCTCGCTTCGAAACGGTGCAGACATCGCGGGAGCTCGGATCCTATCGTCGTGGAGCGGCGCCGCTGCGCACGGCGCCCGGCGACCGGCGGACCTCGGCCCCGCTTCCGCCTTCCCCCCTTCCGCCTTCCCGCCTTCCTGACTTCCGCCTTCCTGATGGAGACCTCGCGTGTTCTCACTCGGCATCGTCGGCGCCGGCCAGTTCGCCGGTTCGTTCGCCAAACTCTGGCGTCTGCACCCGCAGGTCGGTGACATCAAGGCCACCGACCTCCTCCCGGAGCGCGCCGAGCAGCTGGTCAGCGCGTACGACCTGGCCGGCACGCTCCCCTCGTTCGAGGACATGCTCGCCTCCGAACTCGACGCGATCGCCCTCTTCACCCAGCGCTGGACGCACGGCCCGCTCGCCGTGCGGGCACTGCGCGCGGGCAAGGACGTCTACAGCGCGGTCCCGATGGCCGTGACCGAGGCCGAGGTCGCGGACATCATCACGGCGGTCGAGGAGACCGGCCGGATCTACATGATGGGCGAGACGAGCCACTACCACCCGGCGACCGTCTACGCGCGCGAGCGGATCGCCTCGGGAGCGTTCGGCCGGATCTTCTACGCGGAGGGCGACTACGTCCACGACATGGACTGGGGCTTCTACGACGCGTACAAGTACAGCGGCGGCGAGAACTGGAAGTCCACCGCCAGCTACCCGCCGCTGCTCTACCCCACCCACTCGATCGGCGGAGTCCTCGGCGCCTGGCAGACCCACGCCGTGAGCGTCTCGGCGATCGGCGTCCCCGACGAGCGCGGCGACGGCGTGTTCGACCGGGAGATCAGCCGGTTCGACAACGACTTCTCCAACGCGACCGCCCTGTTCGAAGTCGCCGGCGGCGGCAGCTTCCGCACGAACGAGTTCCGCAGGGTCGGATACATCGGCAAGGAGTCGCGCTTCCGCTACTTCGGTACGGAGGGGGTCTTCGAGCAACTCGGCTCGGTCAGCCTGTGGCAGGACAAGAAGGGCGAGCACGACGTCACCGCGCAGTTGCGTCCCGCGCCCACCCTCGCACCGGACGACCCGGCGCTCTCCCACGTCGCGCCGGAACTGCGCGGCGCCTTCGCCTCGGGCACCGCCCCCGTCCACGACCGCTCCCGGCTCCCGCGCGAGTTCGCGCACGCGCCGAACGGGCACGAGGGCAGCCACCACTTCCTCGCCGACGACTTCGCCGTCGCGGTCACGACCCGGACGCCTCCGCCGCTGCACGCGTGGACGGCCGCCCGCTACACCCTGCCCGGCATCATCGCCCACCAGTCCGCTCTCCAGGGCGGAGCGCGTCTGCCGGTCCCCGACCACGGGGACGGACCGCGCACCGCGTGAGACCACCCGGCCGCGGGGCGCGCCGGGGGACCGGGGGCGAGGCGACGCGCCTCACGCGTCCGGCAGCTCCTTCGCCGCGTCCTTCGACAGGCCGACCCGCACGAGCGCGGCCGCGAACCTGGCGTGGTCCTCCGGAGGCACCCGCCGCCCCAGCCCGCGCGGCGTGTGCGGCAGGCCGAGCCGCTTCGCCGCCTCGCACGCCCGCTCGTCGAAGAAGGGGCGCAGCCACGGCCAGACCTCCTGGACCTCCCGGCAGAAGATGCCCGCGCCGACCGGCCCGATCCGCGGGACCTCCCGCAGCAGCCCGCGCAGGGCGTCCGGATCGTCGCCGGCCTCCTCCCGCATCCGGCGCAGGTCGCCGTGCCAGCGTTCGAGGACCAGCCGCGCCCCGTCGCCGAGGGCCGTGGCGGTGCTCTCGTCGTACCGCACGTAGTGGGCCCGGCCCAGGGCGTCCACCCGGTCCTGCCAGGTGGAGTCGGCCATCGCCCGGGGCGTGCGGAGCCCGGCACGGAACAGCTCCCGGGCGGCGTCCGTCGCGATGCGGGCGCTGATCCGGACCGAGCAGAGCACCGTGAGCACCAGGAGCTGGTAGAGCGCCCCGGGCTTGTCGCGCAGCGTGATGCCGGCCTCCTGTGCGTACGTCCGGCCGTGCTCGGACAGCAGCCGGGCCGTGACCGCCTCGACGCCCATCGCGGGCCACCTCGCCTTCCTCGGCCTGTGCCCCGGCGGCTGCCCCGTATCCCCGGGGGCACACGGGACGTGTCGGCTCCGAACCGCGGGGTACGCGCGGATGCGGGAGAGGGGGTACGACCGTGGCCGCACCGGACACCCTGGCCGAGTACCGGCGCAGACGGGACTTCGGCAGGACCCGCGAGCCCCGCGGCGGGGACGGCGCGGGCCCGGCCGGCGAGCCCGTGTTCGTCGTCCAGATCCACGACGCGAGCACCCTGCACTTCGACTTCCGCCTGGAGGTCGACGGGGTGCTCAGGTCCTGGTCGGTCCCCAAGGGCCCGTCCGGCGATCCCCACGACAAGCGCCTGGCGATGCCCACCGAGGACCACCCGCTGGAGTACCGCGACTTCGAGGGGACCATCGCCCGGGGCGCGTACGGGGCCGGCACCGTGATCATCTGGGACGAGGGCAGCCACCACAACCTCAGCACCGACGAGCGGGGCCACGAGATCCCGTTCGCCGAGGCGCTCCGCGCCGGCCACGCCTCGTTCCGGCTGGCCGGCCGCAAGCTGCGCGGCGACTGGGCGCTCACCCGCTTCCGCGACGGATCGGGCGGCGACCGGGAGGCGTGGCTGCTGGTCCGCCGCGGGCACCGCGCCCACGGCGGCACGCCCGACCCGAGGCGCGCGCGCTCGGCGCGCAGCGGACGGACGCTCGGGCAGGTCGCGGGGGAGGGGGAGGGGGCATGAACCAGGACGTCATCCGTGAGCGAGGCACGCCATGACCACCACCGACATCCACGTGAGCGGCCGGACCGTCGCGATCAAACGCGCGGGCAAGGAGCTCTTCCCCGACGACGGCATCACCAAGGCCGACCTCGCCGCGTACTACCGCCGGGTCGGCCCGCGGATCCTCCCGCACCTGCGCGGACGTCCGCTGATGCTGGAGCGGCATCCGGAAGGCGTCGGCGGGGGCCGTTTCATGCAGAAGGACACCCCCGGCCACTTCCCGGACTGGATCCACCGCCGGGAGCTGCCCAAGGAGGGCGGCACCGTCACCTACCCGGTCTGCGACGACCTGGCCACCCTGCTCTACCTGGTCGACCAGGCGTGCATCACCCCGCACCGCTGGCTGTCCAAGGCCGACCGGCCCGACCACCCCGACCGGCTGGTCTTCGACCTCGATCCGCCCGGCGAGGACTTCGAGCCGGTCCGGCGGGCCGCCGGGCTGGTGCGCGAGGTGCTCGACGCGCTCGGACTGCCCGCGACCCTGATGACCACCGGCTCCCGCGGGCTGCACGTCCTGGTGCCGCTCGACCGGCAGGCCCCGTTCGACGAGGTCCGTGCCTTCGCCCGCGACGTGGCCGAGCTGCTCGCCGCGCGCCACCCGGACCTGCTCACCACCGCGGCGCGCAAGGAGGCCCGCGAGGGGCGGCTCTACCTCGACGTCCAGCGCAACGGCTACGGCCAGACCTCCGTCACCCCCTACGCGGTCCGCGCCCGGCCCGGCGCCCCGGTCGCCATGCCGCTGAGCTGGAGCGAACTGGACGACGCCGACCTGACGCCGCGGCGCTGGACGCTCGCCGACGTCGACGAGCGCCTGGAGCGGGAGGACCCCTGGCGGGGGGAACCGCGCCGCGGGCGCTCGCTGAAGGCGGCGCGGGGACGGCTGGCGAAGCTCTGATGCGGAACGGACGCGAACGCGAACACGGGACCGGGGGAGAGCGGCGGAGGCGGCGCCCGGGCGGCGGACGGAGTGCGCCCGAGGACGTGTCCGCCCCTCGCCCGCGCCCCCACGTCGGATTCCGGACGGATTCCGGTCACGGCCGAATCCCGTGGAGGGCGGCGGCGTGCAGCCGCCTCCGGCTTCTTCCGCTCCCGCCTCCGCTCCGCGGCCGTCGATTTTCGGCCGACTGTTATCGGCCCGTCGGCCGAGGGGTCTAGCAGAGTCGGGTGTCCGACGGGGTAAGTTTGCCAACTGCGCACCGCACATGAACGGTTGACCACTACAGTGGCTGCTTGGTGATCATCGGTAGGCTCATCACACCCACGTAGTAATCCTCCCCGTAGCGCACCCCCGTAGTACGCCGATTCCTGGGCACGTACCAAGGACACTCATGTCTCAACTTCGCGCACCCGCCGGGCGGTCCGACCGCCGCGAGGGCGGGCGCCACGGCCGGTCCGGCGCCCGCACCGCCGCCGGTCCGGCCGGCACCGGTTCCGCACAGTCCCCCGCGCCGCTTCCGACCGAAGCGCGCATACGCCCCCAACTCCTGCGTACCTCCGTGCTTCCGGCCGTCGCGGTCGCGCTCGGCGGCGCCGCCGCCGTGCTCTTCACCATCCGCTCCACCGGGGCCGAGCTCACGCCCGGGCTGTGGGCCGCGCTCACCGGCGCGGCCGCGCTCACGGTCGCCTCGGTGACCGCGGCCGCGCTCGGCGCCGACCGGGCCGCCAAGTCGGTCCTCGACCGCGCCAACGCCCTGCGCCGCACCAGTGCCCGCGGCCAGAGCGAACTGCGTACGGTCGTCGAACAGTTGCGCAGGGGCGAGACCCCCGAAGCCCGCCCGGCCCTCCCGGCCGGCACCGGAGCGCAGGACGAGTTCGACCTGCTCGCCCACGAGCTGACGCGCTCTCACGAGGCCGCCGTCAGCGCCGTGGTGCAGGCCTCCCGGCTCTCCAGCAGCGTCGGCAACGAACAGAAGGTCGAGGTCTTCGTCAACCTCGCCCGCCGGCTCCAGTCCCTCGTCCACCGCGAGATCCAGCTCCTCGACGAGCTGGAGAACGAGGTCGAGGACCCGGAGCTGCTCAAGGGCCTGTTCCACGTCGACCACCTCGCCACCCGCATCCGCCGGCACGCGGAGAACCTCGCCGTCCTCGGCGGCGCCATCTCCCGCCGCCAGTGGTCCAATCCGGTCACCATGACCGAGGTGCTGCGCTCCTCCATCGCCGAGGTCGAGCAGTACCCGCGGGTGAAGCTGGTCCCGCCGATCGACGGTACGCTGCGGGGCCATGCCGTGGCCGACGTCATCCACCTGCTCGCCGAACTGGTCGAGAACGCGACCCTGTTCTCCGCCCCGCACACCACGGTGCTGCTGCGCGCCCAGTACGTCACGGCCGGCCTCGCCATCGAGGTCGAGGACCGCGGCCTGGGCATGCCCGTCACCGAGCAGAACAAGATGAACGCCCTGCTCGCCGACCCCGATCAGGTCAACGTCGCCCACCTGCTCCAGGACGGCCGCATCGGCCTGTTCGTCGTCTCGGCCCTCGCCCGGCGCCACGGCATCGCCGTCCGGCTCCAGTCGAACATCTACGGCGGTGTCCAGGCCGTCCTGGTGCTGCCGCAGGGGCTCCTCGGCGCCGACCCCGAGGGCCTGGCCCGCAACGAGAACCGCGCCGCCGCCCAGGCCGCCGCCGCCCCGCAGGGCCAGGCCGCGCCCCCCGCGCAGCCCCTCCCCGCGGCGGCCCCGGCCCCCGCGGCCGCTCCGGCCGCCGCCCCCGCGCCGATCCAGGCCCCGACCGCCCCGGTCCAGGCCCCGGCGGCCCCCGCCGTCACCGCGCCCGTGCCGCCGCACATGCCCGCACCGGCCCCCGCACCGGTCCGGTCGCAGGCGCCGGACCGGATGGCGGCACCCGGCCCCGCGCAGACGCAGAACCCGGTCCCGGTCTACGCCGACGCGGCCCCCGCCGCGACCGGCCACCTCGCCGGTGTCCCGCACCAGCCCAGCCACGCCGAGTCCCCCCGGCCCGGCGCTGCCTTCCCCGCCCCGACGCCCGAGGTCCCCCCGGCCCCGAGCGGCGGAGCACCGGGCAGGCCCGTCCTCCCCAAGCGGCGCGCCCAGGAGCACCTCGTCCCGCAGCTGCGCGACGAGCCCTCCGTCCGCAAGCCCGAGGAGCACGCCCTGCACGACCCGGGCCTGATGGCCGCCTTCCAGCGCGGCATCGGACTCGCCGAATCCCAGCCCGCCCCCCGTGAACCGCTGCGTCCAGGCGACGCGCACAAGGAGTAGATGCACCATGGCGAGCAATGTGCCGAGCGGCCATTCCTCGGATCTCGACTGGCTGCTCAGCGGCCTGGTCCAGCGGGTCCCCTACACCCGTAACGCCGTACTGCTCTCCTCCGACGGCCTGGTGAAGTCCGTCCACGGCCTGGACCCCGACGCGGCCGACCACATGGCGGCGCTGGCCTCCGGGCTCTACTCGCTCGGCCGCAGCGCCGGCGCGCGGTTCGGCGACGGCGGCGAGGTGCGCCAGGTGGTGGTCGAGCTGGACTCCACCCTGCTCTTCGTCTCCACCGCCGGCTCCGGCACGTGTCTCGCCGTCCTGGCGGGCCGCGAGGCGGACGCCGCCGTCCTTGGCTACGAGATGGCGATGCTCGTCAAGAGCGTGCGGCCGTATCTGGTCACCCCGGCCAGACAGGCCGCCGGCGCGGCGGGCAGTGCGGGACAGTGATCATGGGGTCCCACCAGGAAGGACCCTGGCTCGACGACGCGGCAGGCAGGCTGATCCGTCCGTACACCGTCAGCGGTGGCCGGACCAAGCCGACCGCCGCGCTCGACCTGCTCTCGATGGTGATGGCGACCGGCACCAGTCCCCAGCCGCACATGGGTCCCGAACACAGCCTGGCCCTCGGGCTGTGTGACGGACCCACATCGGTAGCGGAGATCGCGGCGCACTTACGGCTCCCGGCCGTCGTCACCAAGGTCCTGCTCTCCGACCTCGTGGACTGCGGGGCGCTCACCGCCCGAGCGCCCCGTTTCCACGCCAACCCAACCGACCGTTCCTTGCTGGAGGCAGTGCTCGATGGCCTACGACAACGGCTCTGAGCGCCACGACAGTCTTGCCGCCGACCCCTTCCCCACCGCGCTGAAGATCCTGGTGGCGGGCGGATTCGGCGTGGGCAAGACCACCTTCGTGGGCGCGGTCAGCGAGATCGAACCGCTCAGCACCGAGGAGCTGCTGACCTCGGTCAGCGCGGCCACCGACAGCCTGGAGGGCGTGGAGTCCAAGACCACGACCACCGTGGCCATGGACTTCGGGCGGATCACCCTCGACGACCGCAATGTGCTCTACCTCTTCGGCACCCCCGGCCAGGAGCGCTTCTGGTTCATGTGGGACGAGCTCTCCGAGGGCGCCCTCGGCGCGGTCGTCCTCGCCGACACCCGGCGCCTCCAGGACTGCTTCTCCGCCGTCGACTTCTTCGAACGGCGGGGCATCGGATTCGTGGTGGCCGTCAACGAGTTCGACGGGGCCTACCGCTACGACCCCGACGAGGTGCGGGCGGCTCTCGACCTCAAGCCCACCGTGCCGGTCCTGCTCTGCGACGCCCGGATCTCCAGCTCCGGCATCCGCACCCTGCTGACCCTCGTCCAGCATCTGCTCACCACCATCCCGGCCGGCGTGCCGAGCTACGGAGCCACGACATGACCTACGACCCGACCGGTCATCTGCTGCTCACCCCCATCGACAACGAGGCGCCCACCCGGGTCCGCCGACTGCGCGAACTGGGACTCGGCGAGCAGCCCGACCCGGCCTTCGACGCGTTCGCCGGCCGGCTCGCGGAGGTGACCGGCGCGCCCTTCTCGATGGTCAACTTCATCGACGAGAACCGGCAGTTCTTCGCCGGACTGCACACCCCGGCCGGCACCCACTCGGGCAGCGACCTCGGCGCGGCCGCGGCCGGCTCCGGTGGTGTCGGGCGCTTCATGGCCCGTGACCACGGCTACTGCCCGCACGTGGTGGTGCGCCGCAAGGCCCTGGTCCTGGAGGACGTCTGCGACTACCCGCGGTTCGCGGGCAACCCGGTCGTGGACGAGATCGGCATCCGCTCCTACATGGGCGCGCCGCTGATCGACCGGACCGGGGTCGCGCTGGGCACCATCTGCGTGGTCGACACGGACGTGCACGCCTGGGGGCGGGCCGGTCTGGAGACGATCAAGGCGATGGCGGCCGAGCTGGTCGACCAGATCCACCGCCGTGAGGACGGGCGCATCTGACGGCCCCGGCCGTCACCCCGTACGGGTGCCCCGGTGTTCGGCTTCGTTGCCGGACTCCGGGGCACGGTTCTTCCTTGTGGGCTCGGGTCAGCAGCCCGCGGGCTCCAGACGGACCAGCTCCGACAGGCGCTCGGACCAGCTGCCCTTGTCCTGTCCGAGGGCGACCTCGGCCAGTCGGAGGAGCTGGACGTCGGAGGTGCCGGCCGGGGCGAAGATGTGGTGCGCGTCGCGGAGGTACCGCTCGATCGGGCGGTCCGTGAAGAGGCCCGCGGCGGCGTGGATCTCCATGGCGTTGCGGCCGGAGTCGAGGGCGGACTCGACGTTCACCAGCTTGGCGTTCATGAGCTCGGTGTCGCAGGACATGCCCTGGTCGAGCAGGTGGACGGCGTGGTAGGCCGCCAGCCGGGCCGTCATCAGACGCGACTGCATCTGGCCCAGCTTCAGCTTGACGGTGGGGAGTTCGGCGAGCGGCTTGCCGTAGCGGATGCGTTCGGTGGCGAACCGGGTGGTCTCCTCCAGGATGGCCTGGTGGATGCCGAGCGACACGGCCGTGAGGTTGGCCCTCCCGTACAGGACGCTGGAGGAGTACGCGACGGCGAGGCCGTCCCCCTCGTCGCCGAGCCGGTTGGACGCCGGGACCCGGCAGTTCTCGAAGATCAGCTCGCCGAAGCTGAAGCCGTGCAGCCCCATGGCGGGCTGCTGCGGACCGGTCCTGAACCCCGGGCGATCGGATTCGACCAGAAAAGCGGTGAGTCCCTTCGAGCCGGGACCGGTCCTGACCACGACGCCGTGGAGGTCGCCGACATGGCTGTTGCCGACGTACACCTTGCTGCCGTTGAGGATGTAGTCGTCGCCGTCACGTTCCGCGGTCGCGGACATGCCGAGCACATGACCGCCGGACTCCGGCTCGGTGACCGCGATGGTCGGCAGGCACTCACCGGCGGCGATGGCCGGAAGCCAGGTCTTCCGCTGCTCGTCGCTGCCGAAGTGCACGATCTTGGCCGTGCCCAGCTGCGAGGCCTGGACCATGGCACCCATCGCGCCGCTGACTCGCGAGAGCTCCTCGATGATGATGGTTTTGGCCAGATGGCCGGCGCCCATCCCGCCGTACTCGTGGCTGATAGTCGCTCCCAGCCAGCCCTGTTCGGCGATCAGCCGGGACAGTTCGTGGTGGACCGAGCGTGACGCCTCCATCTCCGGTATCCGTGGCCGAACCTCACTCTCCGCGAAGTGCCGGACCTCCTCCCGGAGCTGATGGTGCAGTCGGCTGCTGAAGTAGCCGTCCATAGGAGTCCTCCCCTGCGAAACGCCTGCTCGTCTAGTGGTCCGAACAGGTGGTGCATCGGCAGTGGTCCCGTCCCGAACAGGCCGACCACTTCATGGTGTTGATCTTTCTCGGGCGGATCAATATCGCCACCAACTTTGTCCGAAAACGGAATGGTTGACGTTTGTTTCCGACTGTGTTTCGCGAGATGTTGGCCTGCTCAGTCCGATCCGAAGGACATTCCCCGGGGGCATCTTTCTGCCACATGCCAACGGCAAAGGTTTGGTGGTCATATGGCGGCGAGACCGGTCGGGTCGCCTCATACGCCCCTTCTTCACCGAAGGGGCGGCATTCCGGAACCGTCCCGGGAGCGGCGCGAGGCCCGGAACCACGGGGCTGGCGGGCCCTCGGGGGTGCTCCGGCAGGGCGGGCGCCCTGCGTGCGGGGCGTGTGGGGGCATCACGAGGCGCAGGGGCGCGTCACGGAGCGTGAAGGCAACGGGTGACGGAGCGTGCGCGGGCGCGTACGCCGTTCAGCGCTCCTCGCCCGCCGGGAGGTCGTACCGTCGGAGCATGGTCACTTCCGAGGATGTGCGCAGGATCGCCCTCTCCCTGCCGGAGGCGGTCGAGAAGCCCGCCTGGGGCATGCCGACCTTCCGGGCGGGCCCGGGTGGCCGGATGTTCGCCTCGCTGGCCGACGACGACCAGGTGATCGGGGTCAGGTGCCCGAAGGAGGAGCGGGCGGAGCTGATCGCCGCCGAACCCGCGAAGTTCTTCCTGCGCGCGGGGCACGACGACGGGTACGCATGGATCCGCGTCCGGCTCGGCGCGCTCGACGACGAGGACGAACTCCGCGCGATCCTGACCGACTCCTGGCGCCAGGCCGCTCCCCGGAGCCTCCTCGACCGGCACCCCGAGCTGAGCGGGACGCCGGGGGAGGGCTGAGCGCGTGGCGGCCCGGGCGTGCCGGGGGCTTGGCCGCCGCCGGCATCCGGGCGCCCTCCCGGCAGCGGGCCGCCCTCCCCGGCAACGGGCCGCCCTCCCCGGCAGCGGGCCGCCGCGACGTCGCCCCTCCCCGGCGGCCAGGCGGACACCTCCGGATCCCCGTCACCCCAGAAACGCGTCGATCCGCGCCCGCAGGGCCGTCGGGTCGAGCCCCTGGCCGGCCAGGTGCTCCTCGATCGTCCCGTAACGGCGCAGCTCGCGGCGTCCGATGCCGAGCCCGAGCACCCGGTGGGGCACCTGGGCCAGTGCGTCGTTGGCCGCGGCGGTCGAGGTCCCGGCGAGGTACGGCTCCACCAGGACGACGTCCGGCCGGGCCGTGGCCACCGCCCGGCGCAGGGTCCCGCCGTCGAAGGGGCGCACGGTCGTGGCGTACACGACGCTCACGTCCAGCCCCTCCGTCGCGGCCAGCACGTTGTCGAGCATCGGTCCGACCGCGACGACGACACCCCGGGAGCCCTCGCGCAGCACGGAGAAGCCGCTCCGGGGGCGCGGCCGCGCGGAGGCGTTGGCGTGCGCCGACAGCCGGACGTACACCGACCCGTCGCCCGCCGCGGCCTCCCGCAGCACGGCCTCCGCCTCGTCGGGGTGCCCCGGCACATGGACGGTCCAGCCGTCCAGGGTGTCCATCAGCGCCACATCGCCGGGCGACATATGGGTGAAGCCCCCGGCCGGCCAGTCGTACGAGCCGCCCGCGCTGACCAGGACGCCTTGTGCGCCCTGGTGTCCGAAGTCCAGCTTCAGCTGCTCGAAGGGCCGCTCCACGAGGAAGCTGGCGAAGGTGTGCATGACGGGCCGCATCCCCGTCAGCGCCATCCCGCCGCCCGTCCCGATCAGCAGCTGCTCACGGATCCCGACGTTGATCACCCGGTCGGGGTGGCGCTCCTGCGCCCGCCGGAATCCGTCCTTGCTGATCTCGGCGAGCACGAGCGCGAGCCGGGGGTCCTCGTCGAGCAGCCGGCTGGTGGTGGCGATGAAACGATCACGCATGGTGTCCATGGAAAGGGGTCTCCTCGGGGTCCTGGGGGGCCGTTCTCGGGGGCCAGGGGTGGGTGCGTCAGGCGTTCTTGGGCTCGACACGGGCGACGACGGCCCGCGGCCGGCCGGGGTGCGGGGCGGTGAAGGCCGCGTACAGCGCCTCGTGATCACGCCCGTCCACCGTCTCGGCGGACCACCCGGCGGCCTCGAAGCGCGAGGCGATCCCGCCGGGCCACCCGTAGGTGGCGGAACCGTTGTCGATCACCAGCGTGTGCAGCTGCTCGAGCCCGGCCGGCCCCGCGTAGCCGATGGCCTCGTGGTTGCTGCCCTCGTCCAGCTCGGCGTCGCCGATCAGCACCCACACCCGCGGCTCGGTGAGCCCCTGCGCCCGCAGCCCCAGCACGCTGCCCACCGCGAGCGGCAGCCCGTGCCCGAGCGAGCCGCTGCCGATCTCCGCCCCGGGCACGAGCGTCCGGTCCGGGTGGTGCCCGAGCGGCGACGCGTACGCGCCGAACCCGCCGAGCAGCTCCTCGCCGAAGAACCCCTTCGCGGCCAGCACGGCGTAGTACGCCATCGGCCCGTGCCCCTTCGACAGCAGGAACCGGTCCCGCTCCTGGTCGGCCGCGGTCTCGGGGGAGACCCGCAGCACCCGGTCGTAGAGGACCCAGAGCGCGTCGAGGGTGGAGGTCGCGGCGGTGGAGTGCTTCTCGTCCCCGGTCATGAGCGCCATCAGCCGGTGCAGCTCGTGGACGGCGTCTTCCTTGGTGTACGTCGCGTTCGTCATGGCGTACACGCTGCTACCTCAAGCGCGCTTGAGGTCAAGCGTCGAACTGGTTCGTGACCACCGGGGGAAGTGCGGTATGGTTCTCATGCGCGTTCGGCCGGGGAAACCCCAGGTCAGACGGGCACCGGGACGTGGCGCAGCTTGGTAGCGCACTTGACTGGGGGTCAAGGGGTCGCAGGTTCAAATCCTGTCGTCCCGACTGTGCGGAAACGCAGTCGGAGGCCGTTCTCTCATCTTGGGAGGACGGCCTTTCGTGCGTCCGGGGGCGAGGAGGGCGCGCCCCGCCGGTCAGCAGTAGGCCGACTCCAGCTCCAGCAGGGGAGTGAGGTTCTGCGCGGTTCCCGTCGGCAGGCCGGTGCGGTGCAGCTGCTTGCAGATGTCCTCCAGGGCCGCGATCTGGGGCTTGTCGCGGTCCACCGTGGGCCACACCACGCCCAGGGTGCAGTCCGGCAGGTCGTGCACCGGCAGATAGCGCAGGTCGGGGCGGGGGTAGAGCCGGGCGGCGGCCGCCGGGACGAAGGCGATCGCGCCGCCGAAGGAGGCCATCGACAGGAGCGACTCGAACCGCGTGACGTGATGGGTGGTGTAGCTGACGGGGGCGCCGTCCGGGCGGGGGTCCGCCGCCCAGAAGTCGCGGCCCTCCTGGAACATCTCCGGGGCCAGGCTGACCACGGGGTAGCCGGCCAGGTCCGCCAGGCTCACCGAGGAGCGCGAGGCCAGCGGATCGGAGCTGGCGACGCACACCACGCGCGGCTCCGTGGTCAACGGCAGGCTGTCCATCCCCTCGGGAGCAGGGAGATAGGCGAAGGCCGCGTCGATCTTGCCGTGCTCCAGGGCGGTCATCTGCTCGACGAAGTCGAGTACGTGGATCTCGGGGCCCATACAGGGGTACAGGGCGGACCAGGCGCCGAGCACGCTGCGGGTGGCCTCCAGCGCGGCGACGTTCTCGCACACCCCCAGTCGCAGCCGGGTGTCGCCGAGCGCGGAGCGGGACGCCGCGTTGCGCAGGTGCTCCGTCGCGTTGACGACCTTCCTGACTAACGGCAGCAACGACTGCCCCGTCGGGGTGAGTTCGACCCGTCTGCTGGTGCGGGTGAAGAACTGCACCCCGAGGCGCTGTTCCAGGGAACGGATCTGCTGGCTGAGCGCGGGCTGGCTGAGGTAGAGCTTGCTGGCCGCGCGCTTGAAGTGGAGCTCCTCGGCCAACGTGAGCAGCAGCCTCAGCTGGTGAATGGTCGGATCCTCCATGATCGGCTCCCCCAAGATTCATAACGCTTAATCAAACGCCCCTTGCATATGCGCAATTGATTAGGCGTTGACCGAGTCGCTGCGCAAATGGCAGCATGGGCCCCCACTGTAGCGGGGCACTCTAGCGTGGGCCAGGGCGGGTGGTCACCCGATCGGTTCATTCTGCTTGTAATTCGGGGGCCCGGTCTGCCCGTCGAGGCGGGGCCGGGATAGTGCGCTGCTTGTTCGGCCCGTCGTGCAACGGGCCCGGCCGGGCAGGGTCGGGCGGTCGGCCTGACACTCCGGAGGCGGCCGTACCGCCCGTCGACACAACCTCCAGCTGCTCACTCTTGCGCGTCGTGAAAAGACTCTGTGCGCGCTTCGCGCACAAAGGGAACCGTCCGCTCAGTGCCGTGCAAAACGTGTCGCCACGCCGAATGAATGGCAATGGAGGGTCGGTATGTCGAGGGAATCAATTGTGAGCACCGGCATCGCGCGCATTCCGGGCGTCGTGGGCGCGGATCTGAAGGTGCCCCTGGTCGACGGACGGTGGACGACCCCGGCCGGCCTCGACCACGCGGCGAGCGCCCCCTGTCTCACCGCCGTGCAGGAAGGGGTGAACCGCTTGCTGCCCTGGTACAGCAGTGTGCACCGCGGCTCCGGATTCACCTCCCAGGTCTCCACCCGGGTCTACGAGCAGGCCAGGGCCTCCGTGCGCGACTTCGTGGGCGCCGGCCCCGAGACCTCCGTGCTCTTCACCCGCAACACCACCGACGCGCTGAACCTCCTGGCGCGTGCGCTGCCACCGCGGACGACGGTGTTCCGGTTCTCGGCCGACCACCATGCCGCGCTGCTGCCGTGGCGCGACGCCGAGGTCCGGCGGCTCGCGGTGCCGGCCGGTCCGGACGAGGCCGCGCGGCTGCTCGACGCGGCGCTGGCCGACGCGCCCGAGGGGCCGCGGCTCGTGGTGATCACCAGCGTCTCCAACGTCACCGGAGAGGTGTGGCCGGTGGCCGAGCTCGTCGAGGTCGCCCGCCGGCACGGCGCGCGGACGGTGCTCGACGCCGCCCAGCTCGTACCGCACCGGCCCCTCGACGCGACCGCGCTGGGCGTGGACTGGGTGGTGCTGTCCGGGCACAAGCTCTACGCCCCCTTCGGCGCGGGGGCCCTGGTGGGCGCGTCCGACTGGCTGGCCGACGCCGAGCCCTATCTGGCCGGCGGCGGGGCGAGCGCACGCGTGGCCGAGGAGGCCGGCCGGGAGACCGTGACCTGGTCGAAGCTGCCGCACCGGCACGAGGCGGGCTCGCCGAACGTGGTGGGCGCCCATGCGATGGCCCTGGCCTGCGACACCCTCACGGCGGCGGGCTGGGACGCGATCGTCGCCCATGAGCAGGCGCTCGCCGGCCGGCTGCGCGAGGGCCTGGCCGCGCTGCCCGGGGTGCGGCTGCTCGGGATGTGGGGTCCCGACCACCCGAGGATCGGCGTCGTCTCGTTCACCCTCGCGGACCGCGCCGGTGGCGTCGTCGACCAGGAGCTGATCGCGACCGCGCTCGCCGCGGAGCACGGGATCGGCATCCGCCACGGCGCCTTCTGCGCGCACCAGGCCGTGCGCCACCTGGCCGGCGGCGCCGACGGGGCCGCCCGCGCGCTGCGGGCCAGCGTCGGCCTGGGCACCACCGCCGAGCACGTCGAGCGGTTCCTGGCGGCGCTCGAAGGCCTGCTGAACGACGGTCCGCGGTGGGCGTACAAGCGTTCCGACGACGGCTGGGTGCCGGTGCCCGACCCCCGGCCCGAGCCGGACTTCCTGCGCTGACCCAAGGTTAATCCTTCCCTTATCGGTCGGCGTTCGAATCTAATCGCTCGGCTATTGCAGCCCCATCCTGGCTGTGGAAACGTAAGCGGCGCCTCGAAGGGGTCGACCGAAGTCGATTCACCCTTCCGCAAAAGAGTCGTGCACAAAGTCGTGCGCAAAGTCGTGCACCAGGGTCGTGCACGGAAGTCGTGTACCGGAGTCATCCGCCAATTCCATATCCGTGTTTTCTCGACGGGGGAGTCGAATGAGTACGCATCCGATAGGGGATAGATCTCGCACGGAGTCGGCCGAAAAGATCGTGAAACTGCTGTACTACTTCCGCCGCACCGAGAAGGAATCCGGTGGGATGGTCGACGAAGAGGAGTGTCTCACCTCGCCCTGTACGTCCTGTCTCGAGGAACACCGCGCCAAAGTCGAGTACTTCATCCGCAGGTCGGAGCCGATTCACCTGGTCCTGCCCGCCTTCCCCGCCAAGTCGCCCAACCTCACCAAGGTGTTGGGGCAGCTCCCGGACATGGGCGAGTACGTGGGTCTGAGCTCGCTGCAGTCGCTGTGCGACTACATCGGTCACTTCCACCGCGCCGGCGCACGGCTCACCATCTGCTCGGACGGGCACGTCTTCGGTGACGTGGTCGGCGTGACCGACGAGGCCGTCACCGAATACCGCGTGTGCCTCGCGGAGATGATCGAGTCGGCCAACCTGTCGGCGCTCGGCCTCTACGGCCTGGACGACGCCTTCGGCGGGGTCGACTACCCGAAGCTGCGTCAGATGCTCGAAGCCAACTACGCCCCGTCGGTGGAAGAACTCAAGGAAGACGTGCGCACCGACAGCGGAACCCGCGCCCTGTTCAACGGAATCCACCGCTTCATGTTCGAGGACGCCGTGGGAGTCAGAGGCGGCACGGCCTCGCGTACGGCACTGCGCAACGAGTCCAAGGAACTGGCCTACCAGACCATCAGCCGGAGCAATGCCTGGAGCCGTGTGGTCGCCGAGCGGTTCCCCGAGGCCGTCCGGCTCTCCATTCACCCGCAGTCGCCGCATTCGAAGAAGCTCGGCGTGCGGCTGCTGCGCACCCGGGACGCCTGGCTGACGCCGTGGCACGGCGTCGTGCTCGACGACGGCGCCAAGCTCTCGCTGGTCAAGAGATGGGACGCGGAGAAGCTCGAAGCCTCCGTCGTCTGGCGCAACGGCCGCCCGAGCCACTTCGTCGCCCCCCAGCCGGACCTCACCTCCTAGAAAGGCAACACCGTGACGAATTCGGCGCCTTCGCCGGCCGACAAGAGCTATCCCTGCGGCTCCACCGAGACCACCAAGCTGACCCACACCCCGCTCCGCCCCTTCGGCCGCGTCGTGCGGGCCGCGGGCGGCGGCGCCCGGATCGACGACATCCCCGTCGAGACGCTGCGGCGCTGGACCGAGGAGTCGCGGGTCCTGGTGCTGCGCGGCTTCCAGCTGCTGCCGAAGCAGGACTTCGCCGACTACTGCCGGCTCTGGGGCGAGGTCCTCGCGTGGGAGCCCGGCGAGGTGGTCGACCTCGTCGTCGAGGAGAACCCCAAGAACTACCTGTTCGCCAGCGGCGACGTGCCGTTACACTGGGACGGCGCCTTCGTCGAGGCGGACCCGCGCTACTTCTTCTTCCAGTGCCTGGACGTGACCCCGGGCGTCGGCGGCGAGACGGTCTTCTCCGACACCTCGCGGGTCTACCGGGACGCGGACGACGAGCTGCGCGAGCGCTGGAGCCGCATCAGCATGACGTACTCGACGGACAAGGTCGTGCACTACGGCGGCGAGATCACCGAGCGGCTGGTCTCCCAGCACCCCGCCACCGGCATCCCCGTGCTGCGGTTCGCCGAGCCGCTGTCGCCCCAGGCGTACAAGAACCCGGTGCACGTGAAGGTCCACGGCATCGACGAGTCCGAGGCGGAGGAGTTCCTCGGGGCGCTCGCCGAGCGGGTGCACCGCCCGGAGTACTGCTACGCCCACGACTGGCAGGCCGGCGACATCGTGATCGCGGACAACTTCTCCCTCATCCACGGGCGCAACGCCTTCACCGGCCCGACCAAGCGCCACCTCCAGCGCGTCGAGGTCATCTGATGAGGGTGGGACTGGCGTGGGACGCCGTCGGGCCGGTCGAGGGCGGGCGAGGACTGCTCGACCTCGCGCGCTCCGCCGGGCTCGACACCTTCCTCGTCTTCGACCACCTCATCAACGTCTTCCCGCGGCAGGCCTGGGACACCGACTTCAGCTACGTGGCCGGGGCCCTGCCGACCCCCGACCTGTCGCTCGAATTCGCCACCGTCCTCGGCAACTTCGCCTCGGTCGCCGGTCCCGTACGGCTGGCCGTGGGGGTCACCGACCCGCACCGCAGGCACCCGGCGGTGCTGGCCCAGACCGCGCTGACGCTGGCCCAGTTCACCGAACGCCCGCCCGTCATCGGCATCGGGGCGGGCGCGCGGGAGAACCTCCAGCCCTACGGCATCCGCCCGGACCGCCAGGTGGGCCGGGTCGAGGAGGCGCTGCAGATCCTGCGCATGTTCTTCGACACCGAGGGGCCGCACGACTTCAAGGGCGAGTTCTTCACCCTGGACCAGGCCGTCATGGACCTCCGCGCGCCCGGCGGCGGCGTCCCGGAGATCTGGGTGGGCGGCAGCGGCCCGCGGATGACCGCGCTCGCCGGCCGGTACGGCGACGGCTGGATCCCGTCCGACCTGATGTCGCCCGCGGAGTACGCCCGCCGGCTCTCCGTCGTCCACGCGGCCGCCGTCGCCGCCGGCCGCGACCCCGGCCGGATCGTCGCCGCGGGCGGCATACCGGTCATCGTGGCCGAGACCGACGAGGCGGCCAGGGAACTGTGCCGGGCCACGGCCATCCGCTTCCTCGCCCTGCACGCGGGCGCCGCCCAGTGGCGCGCGTACGGCGTCCCCCACCCCTTCGGCGACGCCTACCAGGGGCTTTCCCATCTGCTGCCGCACCGCCTCACGCGGGAACAGGTCGAGCGGGCCCTCGCCGTCGTGCCGGACGAGCTCGTCGCCGACCTGGCGATCGTCGGCAGCCGAGAGACCGTCCTCGACCGGATCGGCTCGCTCGTCGACGCCGGCCTGCGCCTGCCCGTGCTGATCCCGGTCTCGGCCCTGGCCTCGCCCGAGGCGGCCGGGTACGCCGTGGAGAGCGTGGCCTGGCTGGCCGAGCGGCTGCGGTCGGAGACCCTCGCCGGGGAGGTGACGGCATGACCGGCGCCCGTACGCACGACAGCGCCGGCATCGGCATCATCGGCTCCGGCATCTCCGGGCTCCAACTCGCCCTGCGCCTGCAGCAGCTGGGCGTGGCCGCCACGCTGTACTCCGCGCAGACCGCCGAGGAGCTCGGCTCGACACGACCGAGGAACTTCCCCGCCCGCTTCGCCCCGACGCAGGCCCGCGAGGAGACGCTCGGCGTGCACGCCTGGCAGCACGACGACGCCCGGGTGCACAGCTGGGCGATCACGATCCACGGCGAGGACGCCGACCTGCAGTTCACGGCGGCCCTCAGACCGCCGTCCAGCGTCGTGGACTTCCGCCTCTATCTGCCGCACCTGCTCGACGAGTTCACCCGCCGCGGCGGGGACGTACGGACCGGACCGGTCGCCGTGGACGAGGTCGGCCGACGGCACGGCCTGGTGGTGGTCGCCAACGGCGACCGGTCCATGCGGGACCTGTTCCCGGTGGACGCCGCTCGCTCGCCCTACCCGACACCCCAGCGCATCCTGTGCAGCGGCTTCTACCACGGCATCCGGGAGGACGTCCCGCACCGCCTGGACATCCACTTCCTGCCCGGGATCGGCGAGATCCTGCGGATACCGTTCCTGTCCCGCCTCGGCCCCGCGCACGTGCTCGCGTTCGAGGCGGTGCCGGGCGGCCCGCTGGAGCCGCCCGCCCACCTGGACGCCGCCGCCGACCCCGACGGCTTCCACCGGGAGGTGCTGCGGCTGCTCGCCGCGTACGCGCCGGGTCTGCGCGAACGCGTCGACACCGCGGGCTTCGGCCTCGTCGCCCCCGACGAACTGGCGCAGGGCGGCGTCACCCCGGCGGTCCGCAAGGGCTGGGCCCGTCTCGCCGACGGCACCTGCGCCCTGGCCATCGGGGACGCCTGGATCACCAACGACCCGCTCACGGCCCAGGGCGCCAACCTCGGCTCCCACACCGCGTTCGCCCTGGCCGACCTCATCGCCTCGGCCGACGGACCGTTCGACGCCGCCTTCTGCCGCGACGCCTCGGCCCGGCTGTGGGAGCACGCCCGCCACGTCGTCGAGTGGAGCAACGCCTTCCTGGCACCGCCCCCGCCGCACGTCCTCGGCCTGTTCGGCCGGGCTGCGGGCGACCGGCAGGTCGCCGACGCCTTCGTCAGCCGCTTCCACGACCCGGTGGCGATGTGGGGCGTCCTGGCCAGCCCCGAAGGGGTCGACTCCTTCGTCAAGAGCTGCACCTGAGGCGGTCGGCACGCCACGGCCGACCGACAAACGCACCACCGATTCAGATGTGAGAGTGAACATGCCTATCCGTGTCCTGTCCCTCATGCTGTGCGTATTCGGCATCACCACGGGTGAGTTCGTGATCGCCGGCATCCTGCCGGACGTCGCGAACGGCCTCGAGGTGTCGATTCCGGCCGCCGGTCTCCTCGTCACGGCGTACGCCATCGGGATGATCTTCGGTGGCCCGGTGGTGACCGCCCTCACCGCCCGGTACCCGCGGAAGCAGCTGATCCTGGTCCTGCTGGTGGTCGCGATCCTCGGCAACCTGGCCTCCGCGCTCGCGCCCGTCTACGGCGTGGCGCTCGTGGCGAGGGTCATCACGGCCCTGGTGACCTCGACGTTCTTCGCCAACGCGATCGTCATCGCCACCTCGACCGTGCCGCCGGAGAAGGCCGCCTCCACCGTCTCGAAGCTGATCCTCGGCATGAACCTCGCGATGATCCTCGGCGCCCCGCTGGGCACCTTCGTCGGCAACAGCCTCGGCTGGCGCGCCACGTTCGTCGCCATCGCCCTCACCTGCGCCCTCGGCCTGCTGATGGTGGCGCGCTTCGTGCCCGCCCTGCCCAACTCCACCTCCACCTCGGCCTTCGGCGAACTGCGGGTGCTCAAGAACGCCCCCGTGCAGCTGGCCATCCTGGTCACCGTCGTCGGCAACGCCGGCCTGCTCATCGTCTTCACCTACTTCGCCCCGCTGCTGACCGACATCTCCGGATTCACCACCGCCGCCGTGCCGGTCCTGCTGCTCGTGTACGGCGTCGGCGCGACCGTCGGCAACCTCGCCGGCGGCTGGCTCGCCGACCGCGCGCTGATGCCCTCGCTGGTCGGCCTGCTCGCCGCGCTGGCCGCGGCCCTGCTGGGCATGTGGGCGGTCGGCGCCAGCCTCGTGGGCAGCGCGGTCATGGTCTTCCTCCTCGGCGCGCTGGGCTTCTCGATCGTCCCCGGCACCCAGGCGCGGGTGCTCGGCACCGCCCAGCAGGCACCCACCCTGGCGCTCGCCGTGAACTCCTCCGCCTACCAGCTCGCCGCGGCGTTCGCCTCCTGGCTCGGCGGCCGGATCATCGACGGCGAACTGGGGCTGCGCGGCATCTACCCGGTCGCCGCCGCCATCACCGCCCTCGGCATCCTGACCTGCCTGTTCGCCTGGTTCCGTGACCGCCGGGCGGCCGGCGCCAAGGGCGCGGAGACGAACCCCGAGGTCTCGGTGGCGTGAGACGCCCCCCGAGCCCCCGAAGCCCCCGGTCGGCGTGGCCGCCCAACCGCAAAGGAGCGCACCATGGCGCGTGAATCCGTTCTGGTCACCGGAGAGTGGGCCACCGCCCACCTCGGTGAGCCGGGCCTGGTCTTCGTCGAAACCGGGAACAGCGACGCCGACTACCGCAAGGGCCATGTGCCCGGCGCCGTCTGGATCGGCTGGGACGAGTTCCAGGACCGGGTACGCCTGGGCGTCGTCGACCGGGGCGCCTTCGAGGAACTGCTCGGCGCGAAGGGCATCGGCGACGACGACACCGTCGTGCTCTACTCGCCGAACTCCAACATGCTCGCCGCGCTGGCGTTCTGGTACTTCAGGCTCTACGGGCACCGCTCGCTGAAGCTGATCGACGGCGGCCGGGAGAAGTGGCAGCGCGACGGGCACCCGCTCACCGCCGAGGAGACCGTCCGCGCGGCCACGCGCTATCACGCCGAGGAGCCCGACGGCTCCGTCCGGGCCACCCGGGACGACGTGCTCGCCGCGATCGGCGCCAAGAACCTGATCGACGTGCGCACGCCGGACGAGTACGCGGGCCGCGTCTTCGCCCCGGGCTTCGCCGGCGAGGCGTTCACCCCCGGCAACAGCCCGCACGACGTGGCCCAGCGCGCCGGCCACGTGCCAGGCGCGGTCAACCTCGGGTGGGAGCAGGCCCTCGCCGAGGACGGCTCCTTCAGGACCGGCGAGGAGCTGGCGCGTGTGTACCGGGACCTGGACCCGGCGCGCGGCTCCCTCACCTACTGCTGGGTGGGCGCGCGCTCGGCGCACTCCTGGTTCGTCCTGAGCCAGCTGCTCGACTGGCCGGACGTCAAGAACTACGACGGGTCGTGGGGCGAGTACGGCTCCCTGATGGGCGTGCCCGTCGTACGCGGCGACGCTCCGACGGACGCCACGCACACGGCACACACGCCCCAGGAGACGCACGAGACGCACGAGACGCACGAGGTGCACGAGGTGCACGAGACGCACGCGACCGATGAGACCGACGAGATAACCGGAAGGGATCCGCGATGAGCTCCGACGTCCTCACCGCTCTCACCGCCCTGGCGCCGCAGCTGCGCGGCGCCGCCGCCCAGGCCGACGCCGACCGCCGGCTCTCCGACGCCTCGGTGGCCGCCCTGCGGGAGGCGGGGGTGTTCCGCACCGCCACGCCCAAGCGGTACGGCGGCGGCGAGGCGTCGCTGCGCACGCACCTGGAGCTGGCTTCCGCCGTGGCCGCGATCGACGGCGGCGCCGGCTGGCTGACCTCGCTGTGGAACGGCAACAGCTGGTGCGTGGCGCTCTTCCCCGAGCAGGCGCAGGACGACGTGTGGGGCGCGGACCCCGACGCCCTGGTCAGCGGCACCCTCAAGCCCAGCGGCCCGGTGCGCAAGGTGTCCGGCGGTTACCGGCTCAGCGGCGGCTGGAGCTACGCCTCCGGGATATGGCACGCGTCGTGGGTCATCGCCTCCGTGGTGCTGGAGGACGGCCCCGCGGCCCTCCTGGTGCCGCGGGAGGACTACGAGATCGTCGACGAGTGGCACATGGCCGGCATGCGCTCGACCGGCAGCAACCGCTACGTCGTCGACGACGCCTTCGTACCCGACCACCGCGTGCTGCGGCTCGGCCCGCTCGTCGGCGGCGCCAACGTCAGCCCCGGCGTCCCCGCCGCGTACCGCAACGCCATCGTGCCCTCGCTCGTCCTCATGGTGGCCGGCCCTCAACTCGGGCTCGGCCGGGCCGCGCTCGCCCACGTCGTCGAGGCCGCCGACCACAAGGGCATCGCCTTCACCACCTTCGCCCGCCAGAGCGACTCCGTGGCCTTCCAGCTCCAGATCGCCGAGGCCGCGACCGCCCTGGACACCGCCGAACTGCACGCGTACCGCGCGGCCGACGCCCTCGACCGGCACGCCGCCGAGGCCGTCTACCCGGCGGAGCTGCTCCGCGCCCGCTACCGCGCCGACGCCGCCGTGGCCGCCCGCCAGGTGGGCCGTGCCCTGGACACCCTGCTGACCGCCCACGGTTCGAGCGGCCTCGCCGACGCGAGCCCGCTCCAGCGGATCTGGCGGGACGCCAGCGTGGCCGCCCGCCACGGGATGCTCATCCCGCAGGTCAACCTGGAGGTCTACGGCGCGGCCCTGCTGGGCGCCGAGAACACCGTGAGCCCGTTCGTCTGACGGGATCCGCCCCGGAACGACCCCGGTCGGTGACCCTGGTCAGGGACCGGGCCTGGTGGTCGGCCGCGCGGGCAGCAGCCCGCGCGGCCGACCGCACTTTCCACGGAGTAAGGAGAAAGACATCGTGACGAAGACCCTCGGTCTCATCGGCAGCGGAATGATCGGCGGCATGCTCGCCCGCCTCGCCGTGGCGGCCGGCCTGGACGTCGTACTGAGCAACTCCCGCGGCCCACAGACGCTCGCCGACCTCGTCGGCGAACTCGGCCCGCAGGCCCGGGCGGCCACCCCCGCCGAAGCCGCCCGGGCCGGCGACCTCGTGGTGGCCACGATCCCGCTGGGCGCCTACGACCGGCTGCCCGCCGACGCCCTCGCGGGCAGGACGGTCATCGACACGATGAACTACTACCCGGAGCGCGACGGCGCCATCGCCGGCCTCGACACGCGCGAGGCGACCTCCAGCGCCCTGGTGCAGCGCCACCTGGTCGACTCCCGCGTCGTGAAGGCGTGCAACAACATCTTCTTCTTCAGCCTGCTCACCGCCGCCCGGCCGGCCGGCTCACCCGATCGCAGCGCCCTGCCCATCGCCGGTGACGACCCCGCCGCCAAGGCCGAGGTGGCGGAGCTGCTCGACGCCCTCGGCTACGACACGGTGGACATCGGCACCCTCGCCGACAGCTGGCGCAGCGAGCCCGGCACCCCGGTCTACGTCCGGCCGTACTTCCCGGGCCGGCCGCCCTTCGGCGCGAGTCAGGAGGTCTTCCAGCGCTGGTTCCGCGAATCCCCGGCGCCCGCGGTCTCCGCCGCCCGGGTGAAGGAGCTGACGGCCCTCGCCCTGCGCGACCACGCGGGGGAGCGGCTGCCGGGGACGCTCACGTCCGACTGACCTTTCTTTCTCGCAGAGGGGGATTGCGGTGTCCGCGTCCGACGGGGGACCCACGCCGGCTTCGTTCCGGCAGACCATGTCCAGGCTCGCCTCCGGTGTCGTCGTGCTGTCCGTCGGCGAGCCCCATGTCCACGCGATGACCGCGAACGCGTTCGGATCGGTGTCGCTCGATCCGCCGCTCGTCCAGTGCTGCGTCGCCCACACCGCCGTCATGCACGACAAGATCGCCCGGTCCCGCAGCTTCGGCGTCTCGATCCTGGGCGCCCGGCAGGAGGCCCTGGCCCGCCACTTCGCCGACAAGGCCAGGCCGCTCGGCCTGGCCCAGTTCGACGGCGTCGCCTGGAACCCCGGCCCGCTGACGGGCGCCCCGCTGCTGCCGGGCGCGCTGGCGTGGATGGAGTGCAAGCTCGTCGAGTCGTACGTCGCCGGTGACCACTCGCTGTTCGTCGGAGAGGTGCTCTCCTCGGCCACCGGCGACGGCGACGACGCCCTGCTGTTCTACGCGGGCCGCTTCAGCGGCACCTGAAGGCGCCCGAAGGCTTCCGCACGCGCCCGAACGCGCCCGGAGCGGGGCCGCGGCGCGCCCGGAGGACTACTACTTCTGCCAGCCCACCGTCTCCGGCAGCGGCGTGCCGAAGATGGTCGCGCCGACGTTGGCCAGTCCGTTCCTCACGCCGTAGATGGACGGGCCGCTGAACAGCGGCAGATAGCCGTACTGCGCCAGGGCCTTGCGCTCGACGGCGTTGGCCTCGGCGGTCTGCCGGACGGGGTCGGCGATCGCGGAGACGGCGCGGATCTCCTTGTCGAGCGCGGGGTTGCCGATGCTCACGATGTTGGAGCCGCTGTCGGTGCAGTAGAACTCGCACAGGTAGCGGGCGCCGAACGGGTCGGAGGAGCGGTTGCCGACGAGGAAGATGTCGAAGCTGCGGTCGGTGAGGATCCTGGCGAAGTCCGCGTCCGTGGAGTTCTTCAGCTCGACCTGGATGCCCACCGGCTTGAGCATCTGCACGAGGGCGCCCGCGGTGGCCTTCTCCAGCGGGTCGTCGCCGCGCAGGGTGTAGGTGACGGTGAGCTTCTTGCCGTCCTTCTCGCGGATGCCGTCGCCGCCGGGCTTCCAGCCCGCGGCGTCCAGGGTCCTCTTCGCGTCCTCCGGGTCGTGCTTGATCACGGCGCCGACGTTGTCGGAGTAGCCCTTCTGGAAGCTGAAGAGCAGCAGGGAGCCGGGCAGGGGCTCGCTGTAGTCGCCCAGGCCCTGGAACTGGATCTTGGCGATCTGGGCCCGGTCGACGCTCTCCAGGAGCGCCTTGCGCACCTGGACGTCCTGCAGGTTGGGCGACTTGGCGTTGACGTAGAAGGAGTACGCGAACGGGCTGCCGCCCTGCCGGATCTCGGTGCCCTGGACGCCGGAGAGGCGCTTCAGGCCCTCGGCGTCGCCGGCGGACGAGTAGTCGATCTGGCCGTTCCTGAAGGCGTTGGCCGCCGCGGCCGACTCCAGGTTGACGTAGACGCGCCGGTCCAACCGGCCCTTCTTCCCCCACCACTTGGGGTTGCGCACGAAGGTGAGGTCGCCGGCCTTGGCGTCGAACGTGCCCACGGTGTACGGGCCGGCGCCCCACTCCGGGTGGACCTTCTTGACGTAGGCGTCGTTGTATCCGGCGACGGTCGCCGCCTTGGGGTGCAGAAACGTCGTGAACAGGCTCGACCACCAGGGGGCGACGCCCTTGAAGTCGATGACGGCCTGCTTGTCGTCCTTGCCCCGGGTGACGGAGGCGATCTGGGCGTAGCCCTCGGTCTCGGCGGCGTTGTACTTCTTGTCCGTGCCGTTGTTGGCCTGCCAGGTGGCCTTGACGGCCGTCCAGTCGATCGGGGTGCCGTCGTTGTAGGTGGCCTTGGGGTTGAGGGTGAGGACCACCCGCTGGTTCTTCCCCCCGGCGACGCTGACCTTCACGTCGCTGAGGTAGTCCGGGTTGTACTGCACCTCGCCGGTGGGGGAGTACGTGATGACGTCCGGGTTGTACCAGAACCAGACGCGCTTGGCGGTGAGCGTCGCGTTGGCGTTGAACGGGTTGCCCTGGTCGTCGATGGTCCCCGCCGTGGTGTACGTCCCGCCCTCCTTGACGTTCTCGTAGGGCTGGGGGTTGTAGTCGACCTTCGCCGAGGCGGCGGCGGGGGTCGCGCCCTTGCCGGCGCCCTTCCCGGCGCCCGCGCCGGACTCGGGGGTGCTGCAGGCCGAGAGGGCGAGCGCGAGGGCCGCGGTGAGGGCGGCGGTGGGGACGGCGATTCTCGATCGCATGGCGGGGTGGATCCTCATTCCTTCATCGGGTGCGGCGGCCCCAGGGGTGCGGAGCCGGCCGGATGGGGCCCGGACTCAGCGGGCGTGGCAGGCGTGGCGGTGGCCGGCGCCGGGAGTGGCCGGGTCCAGGGAGGGCCGCCGGGTACGGCAGCGTTCCCGGGTTCCCTCGTCGAGCAGCCGGTACAGGGGGCAGCGGTCGACGAAGACACAGCCCTGGGGGAGGTCCGCGGCGCTGGGCTGCTCGCCCGCGAGCACGATCCGCTCGCGGGAGCGCTCGCGCGCCGGGTCGGGCACCGGGATCGCCGAGAGAAGGGCCTCGGTGTACGGGTGCCGCGGGTTCGCGAAGAGCTCCTCGGTGCTGCCCGTCTCGACGATGTGCCCGAGGTACATGACCGCGATCCGGTCGGCGAAGTGCCGCATCACGGCCAGGTCGTGCGCCACGACCAGGTACGCCAGGCCGAGCTCGCGCTTGAGCCGGGCGAGCAGGTTGACGACGCCCGCCTGCACGGACACGTCCAGGGCCGAGACCGGCTCGTCCAGCACCACGATCCGCGGCCGGGTCGCCAGGGCGCGGGCGATGCCGACGCGCTGGCGCTGCCCGCCGGAGAGGGCCGCGGGGAAGCGGTCGGCCACCGAGGCGTCGAGGCCGACCATGGCCAGGAGTTCGGCCACCCGGGCCCGGATCGCCGCCCGGTCGGCACCGATCGCCTGCAGCGGTTCGGCGAGCAGCCGGGAGACCGGAAGCCGGGGGTCGAGGGAGCCCATGGGGTCCTGCATGACGATCTGCACCGCCCCGCGCAGCTCCCGCAGGCGTGCGGCGGAGCCCGGGTCCGCGACGTCCGTGCCGGCCACCTCGATCCGGCCGCCCTCCGGCGCTCTGAGCCGCAGGATCTCCAGGAGCGTGGTGGTCTTGCCGCTGCCGGACTCGCCCACCAGCCCCAGGGTCTCGCCGGCCCGCAGCTCGAACCCGACGTCGCTGACCGCGTGCAGCGTGCCGATGCGGCGCTTGAGGAAGGCGCCCTTGGTGACGGGGAAGGTCTTCGTGAGACCGGACACCCGCAACACGACCTCGCCCGGGACGGCGGCACCTTCGGCGCGAGCGCCACCGCCCGCGCCTTCCGCACCGCCCGCGCCTTCCGCGTCTGCCGTGCTTTCCGCGCCTTCCGCGCCGGCGGCACTTTCGGCACGGGCGGCACTGCCCGCGCCTTCCGCACCGCCCGCGCCCTCCACTGCGCTCGTGCCCTCCGGAGCCGGGAAGAGCGTCTCCGGCCGCAACCGGCCGTCGGCGATCTCGTCGGCGCGCAGGCACGCCACCTGCCCGTGCCCGGCGACGGACACCGGCTCCGGCTCCTCCGTACGGCAGCGGTCGAGCGCGGCGGGGCAGCGGTCCGCGAAGGGGCAGCCCTTCCCGAGCCCCACCAGCGACGGCGGCTCGCCCGCGATCGGGACCAGCGGGCGGTCCCTCGGGGAGTCGGGGTGCGGCACCGCGCCCAGCAGACCGATCGTGTACGGCATGGTGGGACGCCGGAACAGTTCCTCGGCGCCGGTCCGTTCCACGATCCGCCCCGCGTACATCACGGCGACGTCGTCCGCGTACCCCGCGACCACCCCGAGGTCGTGGGTGATCAGCACGACCCCCGCGCCGGTCTCGGTCTGCGCCGTCCGCAGCACGTCCAGGATCTGCGCCTGGACGGTCACGTCGAGGGCGGTGGTGGGCTCGTCGGCCACGATGACCGAGGGCGCGTTCGCCATGGCCAGGGCGATGACCACGCGCTGGCGCATCCCGCCGGAGAACTCGTGGGGGAAGGACCGCGCGCTGCGCCGGGGATCGGGGATGCCGACCAGGTCGAGCAGCTCGACCGCGCGGTTCCACGCGGCCTGCTTCGTCAGGTCCTGGTGCACGCGCAGCGCGTCGGAGAGCAGCCGGCCGACCGAGAAGATCGGGGTCAGCGCCGACAGCGGATCCTGGAAGACCATGCCGATGTCGTTGCCGCGCACCCGGGAGAGCCGGGCGTCGTCCATGCCGACCAGGTCACGGCCGCCGAGCAGCACCTGGCCCGACACCCGCGCGGTCGGCGGCAGCAGCCCCATGACGCCCATCGCGGTCGCCGACTTGCCCGAGCCGGACTCGCCGACGATGCCCAGCGTCCGGCCGGGCAGCACGTCGAAGTCGACCCCGCGCACCGCCTCGACCGGGCCCGCCTCGGACGGGAAGGAGATCCGCAGGTCCCGGACCGACAGGACCGGGGCGAGACCGGTGCCGGACGAGGGCGCCCCCGGCGCCGGCAGCAGGACGGACGTCATCGTGAGCCTCCCGAGGCCGCCGATACCGAAGTGGGGTCGAGGGCGTCGCGCAGCCCGTCGCCGACGAGCGTCATCGACACCGTGAGCAGCACGAGGAGGCCGGCGGGGAACGCGAACAGCCAGGGCGCGCTGGTGATGGTGCCGGAGCCGTCGGCGAGCATGGTGCCCAGCGACACGTCCGGCGTCTGGACCCCGAAGCCGAGGAACGACAGGGCCGTCTCGCTGAGGACGGTGGCCACGACTCCGAGGGTCAGGTTGACCACCAGCAGCGATCCCAGGTTGGGGATGATGTGCCGCACCACGATCCGCCACGGCCGCACCCCCATGAACTCCGCGGCCAGCACGTAGTCGCGTTCGCGCAGCGACGTGGACAGGGCCCAGACGACGCGGGCGGTCGTCATCCAGCCGAAGACGGTGAGCACCAGGATCAGCACCCGCCAGTCGCCGGCGAGCCGGTGCGAGACGAGGGCGAGGATCAGGAAAGACGGGACCACCAGCAGGAAGTGGATGACCGCCAGGGTCAGCTTCTCCACCCGGCCGCCGAGGTACGCGGCTCCCGCGCCGATCAGCGCGGCCAGCGCGATCGTCAGCGCGGAGACGCTGACCGCGATGACCAGCGAGCGCTGCAGTCCGTGCACGGCCTCGGCGTACACGTCGTTGCCGCCCTGGTTGGTGCCGAAGTAGTGGTCGCCGCCCGGCGGCTGGGTGAGGGCGGTGAAGTCCGCGTCGGTGTACGCGTACGGCGTGAGGAGACCGCCGGACAGGCTGAACAGCACGAGGAGCACGAAGAGCGCCACGCCGAGCAGGGCCCCGCGGTTGCGGGCGAACCGGCGCAGATGGAGGAGGCGGGTGTGCGTCATGGTCAGCTCACCCGCACCCGGGGGTCGAGGAGGACGACGGCGATGTCGGCGAGGATCGCGCCGATCGCGGTCATGGCCGCGCCGAACGCCGCCACCGCGACGGTGCCGTGCACGTCGTTCTTGGCGATGGTCTGGATGAAGTACTGGCCCATGCCGTTCCAGCCGAAGACGGTCTCGGTGATGACCGCGCCCGTGAAGATCGCCGGGATGCCGAAGGCCACGGAGGTGGCGGTCGGGATCAGCGAGGCGCGCAGCGCGTGGCGGCGGATCGCCTGGGCGCGGGTCAGCCCGGTGGCCCGCGCGGTCCGCACGTAGTCCGAGTCGATCGCGTCGAGCAGCAGCGTGCGCTGGGTGAGGTGGTAGCCCACGTACCCCAGCAGGGTCAGGCTCAGCGTCGGCAGGATGAGGTGCTGCACCCGGTCGGCCAGCGTGGGCAGCAGGCCCTCGACGGTCGGCGACTTCTCGCCCGCCACGTACAGGAAGCGCAGCCCCAGGCTCTGGTTGAGCCAGATCCCGACGAGGACCACGCCCAGCGCGGCCACGGCGGTGGGCACGTTGAACAGGAACACCGACACCAGCTGGGTGATCCTGTCCCACCAGCCGTACTGCCGGGACGCCGTCGACACGCTCAGCGCGACCCCGGCGAGCACCGAGAGCAGCGTGGCCGCCGTGACGAGCTGACCGCTGACGAGGACCCGGAAGCCGATCTCGCCGTTGACCGAGGCCCCGACCGGCGACCTGCCCCAGTCGAAGCGCAGCACCACGTCACCGAGCCAGTGCCACCACCGCTCCACCAGCGGCACCCGCGGGTCCAGGTTGTACGGCGCGAGCGCCTGGTCGATCTCCGCCTCGGTGCGGACCGGGCGGGTGCCCCGGTAGTTGGACCTCGGGTCGAGGAACCAGGCGGCGAGGAGATAGGTGACGTTGGTGGCGACCACGATCATGGCCAGCCAGCCGGCCGTCTTGCGGATCACATGGCGGAGCATGAAGCGGCTTTCTGAGGGGTCCCTCCGAATCGGAGGAGAAGGGGGCCTGACGTCGAGTCATTCTGCGGTCGTGATCCAGAGCGCAGGAAGAGTTCGCAGGTCCGTGACATGCGATTGCAAGGTGCACGTCACAAAGGCCCGGCCGCCGGCGGACAGCCGGCGGCCCTCAGTTCCGGGTCGGGGCGGGGCCGGCCAGGAAGGCCGGGGCGAGGCCCGCCGTCAGCAGGCGCTTCGGAGCGCCCGTGCCGTCGGCGGGCACGGTGTAGAGGTCGGCGCCGTAGTCGCCCGGCAGGGAGTAGGCGACCGTGTGCGCGTCCCGCCACACGGCCTGGTCGTCGACGCTGCGCGGCTCGGCGAGCGGGGTCTCGCGCAGGGTGGCCAGATCCAGGGCGTAGAGGCGCCAGGGGGCGTCGGCGGGTGCGCCGGGGACCCGCTTCTTGTAGACGACCCGGGTCTCGTCGGGGGAGAGCGAGGGGCACTCGACGTTCTCGTGGAGGGTGGTGACGGTACGCGTGCCGAGGTCGCCCCGCACCAGGTACGTCCTGCCGCCGGTCGCCATGGTCGCGTAGAAGTGCCGGTCGTCGCGGGAGAAGGTGACGCCCCAGAAGTTGGTGTCGGCGGCGTGGTGCTCGCGACCGTCCTTCACCGCCCTGTACTCCTCCAGGGACGCGGTCAGCCGCTGGGTGCGGGTGTCGAGGACGGCGGTGCGGGTGGAGAAGTCGGTGCCCGCGTAGGAGTCGCCGCCGACGAACACCGTCCACGCCACGTAGCGCCCGGAGGGCGAGACCCTGGCCCGGGTGGGGACGCCGGGCAGCGGGTAGTGCGCCCGCTCCCCGAGGTCCGCGTCCAGGACCACGGCCCGGTAGGTGTCCTCGACCGCGCCGCGCTCGGCCTGCAGGCAGATCCCGGTGCCGGCCGCCGCGAAGAAGCGCAGGCACTTCACGCCGGACGCCGTGCGCGGGCCCGCGGGCGCCGCGGCCGGCACGGTGGCCAGCTCGTCGCGGTGCGGGCCCCAGGCCATGTTGCGGAAGACGATCCGGTCGGCGCTGCCGGGGGAGAGGGAGACCTGCCCGGACGCGACCGGCGGGCCGCCGGCCTGGGCGCGGTCCTTCTCGTCGGCCCGGTCCGAGGCGTGCAGCAGCGAGGCGGTGGCGATGCCGCCGAGCACGGCCAGCGCCGTCAGCAGGACGAGCAGTTTGGTGCGCAGGGTCATGCGGGCCTTTCCTTCGGGGCGGTGTCCCGGGCGGTCGGGGGGAGGAGCGCGAAGGCCGCCGCCGCGCACACGGCGAGCGCGGCCGTCGCGCTGCCCAGGGCGCTGCGGTCGCCCCACGCGGTCCACGCCGCGCCGAACCCGAGCGAGCAGCAGAAGCGGGCGAGTGCCTGGCCCGACTGGATCAACGCGAGTCCCGAGGAGCGCAGTTCGGGCGGTACGGAGCCGGAGGCGGCCGCCATCAGGACGCCGTCGGTCGCCGCGTAGAAGGCGCCGTGCAGCGCGAGGACCAGATAGGGGAGCGCGGTGCCCCGCCAGCCGCTGAGCAGGGCGACGTACACCAGGAGCAGGGCGGCGTGGCCGCCGAGGAACACCCGGCGGCTGCCGACCCGGTCGGCGAGCCGTCCCAGCGGCACGGCGAGCAGCAGGAAGGCGGCGGCGGTGCCGAGCGGCAGCAGCGCGAACCAGCGGTCCGAGACGCCGAGACGCCGCTGGATCAGGAGGTAGACGAAGGAGTCGCTGACCGTGGCGAGCCCCAACAGCAGCGCGCAGAGGGCGAGTCGGCGCACCTCGGAGACGCGGAGCAGGGCGATGGCCGCCTTCAGGGAGGCGCGCGGGGCCCCGGTGGGCTTGTCGGTGCCCGGCCGCCGGCTCGACGGGACGAACAGGAGCAGCACCAGGACGCCGACGGCGGCGACGCAGAAGCTGACGGTGAACACGGCGTCGTAGCCGTCCACCGCCTGACGGAGAATCAGGAAGGCGAGCAGCGGCCCGATCAGGGCTCCCGCGGTGTCCATCGCCCGGTGTACGCCGAAGGCCCGCCCGCGGGACTCCGCCGGCGAGGCCAGCGAGATCAGCGCGTCGCGCGGTGCGGTCCGCAGGCCCTTGCCGGTGCGGTCGGCGGCCAGCACGGCGCCGATCAGCGGAAGCGAACCGGCCACCAGGAGCAGGGGTTTGCACAGCGCCGACAGGCCGTAGCCGAGCACGGCCACCGTCTTGTGCCGGCCGCCGCGGTCGGCGAGGTGCCCGCCGACGAGCCGGACGAGCGCGCTGAAGCCGTTGTAGACGCCGTCCAGGAGGCCGAAGCCGAGCGGCGAGAGGCCGAGTCCGGCGACCAGGTAGAGCGGCAGCACGGCCGTGACCATCTCCGAGGACACGTCCGTGATCAGGCTGACCGTGCCGAGCGCGAACACGGTCGGGGCGACGGCGGGCCGCCGCCCGGAGCGGGTGCTCCGGGCGGCGGGCGCGGGTGTCGCGGGGGTGCTTCGGCTGTCCGCTACGTACACGTCACGGAGTCCAGATGCCCGTGATCGGGGTCGCGCCGGCGGCCTGTCCGGCGTGCGAGGTGCCGTACATGTCCTCGATGGTGCGGAGCAGGTTGTAGTGGTTGTACGTCGTCGAGGACGTCGAACCCGGGGTGACCTGCTGCCCGTAGAACACGGTCGGGATCTTGTTCCCGGCGAGGCGGTTGTCCTCGTCGAAGGTCACGACGAGCAGGCTGTTGTGGGTCTTGGCCCAGGTCGCGTAGGCGCCGAGGTTGTTCTTCAGCCAGGTGTCGCCGGTGCCGACCGAGCAGTCGTGCATGTCGCTGCACAGGTTCGGGACCACGAACGACACCTGCGGCAGCTGGGTGTAGTCGGTCGGGAACTGCGCGAACGTGTAGGCCGACGAGGTCGGCACGTTGCTGAAGCCGAACCAGGGGTTGTGCTTGCGGGCGTACTTCCCGCTGCTGCACGTGGTCGAACCCTGGCTGGGCAGCGTCTCGTTGTAGCTGGCCCAGCTCTTGCCCGCGGCGATCAGCTCGGAGGCCAGGTTGGGCGCGGAGGAGAAGCCGGGGGTGTAGCAGCTGTCGTCCGTGATGCCCTGGGTGGAGCCCGAGAAGAGCGCGAAGTAGTTCGGCTGGCTCGGGTGGGTCTCCGCGTACGACTGGGTCAGGTTGGCGCCGCCGGCCTTCAGCGAGTTGATGTACGGGGCGCTGGAGCTGCCGATCACCTGGCTGTAGGCGTGGTTCTCGAAGACCACGACCACCACGTGGTCCGGGGTGGGCACGGTCGCCGCGGCCTGGGCCGCGGAGCCGCCGAACCCGGCCCACAGGCCGATCGAGGCGGCCGCGAGGCCGAGGGCGGAAAGAAGGGCGGTGCGGCGTTTTCTGGGCGCGCCGGACACGGCTACCTCCGGTTGAGGGGAAGGACTTGGGGCGGTGCAACCGCAGGTTAGGTGTGTCCATGCCAACGCGGAAGGCATCCCATGTGAAGAGCCGGGAAACGTCTCGTGCCCTGTGCACGTTCACCCGGCCGACGCGGGCGAACGATCCCTGTTGGCCGGATCCGGCTCACCCCTGCGCGCAAGCGTCCAGGCAGCTCGGCACGCCCGTCGGGGAGTGCTGGTCACGCCCTCGGCCGGATGGCCTGAACCTCGCCGTCGGCCCGGATAAACACCGGCCGCCACAAGATCACCGCTTTGAGGTAATGCCCGCCGTACGGCGCCACGAGCCGGTCCGAACGGCGGCTACTGTTCCCCCGGATCTGGGGCGAATCCCAGAGTTTCGACCGCTATATACACCTTACGACGATCCAGGCACCCTTGTGCTGTTCGCCGTCTTCGCTAAGGAGAACCCGCTCGATGACCGTTGAGACCGGCCCGGAAGCAGGACTCGAACCCTCCCGGCCGCAGGCCAGCCTGAGCACCGCGGCTGCCCGAAACCTCGCCACCACGACCAAGTCCGCCCCGCAGATGCAGGAGATCACCTCCCGCTGGCTGCTGCGGATGCTCCCCTGGGTGGAGACCAAGGGTGGCGCCTACCGGGTGAACCGCAGGCTGAGCTACACCGTCGGCGACGGCCGCATCGAGTTCGTCCAGGACGGCGCCGACGTCCGGGTGATCCCGCAGGAGCTCGGCGAACTCGCCCTGCTGCGGGGCTTCGAGGACGTCGAGGTGCTCACCGCGCTCGCCGACCGCTGCGTCCAGCGCGAGTTCCGCTCCGGCGAGGTGCTGGTCGAGCGCGGCACGCCCGCCGAGCAGATCCATCTGATCGCCCACGGCCGCATCGGCCAGACCTCCGCCGGCAAGTACGGCGACGAGATCGCGGTCGCCGTCCTCGCCGACGGCGAGCAGTTCGGCGAGAACGCCCTCCTGGACGCCGACGCCAGGTGGGACTACACCGCCACCGCCGAGACCGCGGGCACCCTGCTCACCCTCTCCCGCGCCGACTTCGCCTCCGTGCTCGCCTCGGCGCCGTCCCTCCAGGCCCACATCCGGGACTTCAGCTCCCTGCCGCTGCAGCGCCAGAACAAGCACGGCGAGGCCGAGATCGCGATGTCGGCCGGCCACGTCGGCGAGTACGAGCTGCCCGGTGCCTTCGTCGACTACGAGCTCAACCCGCGCGAGTACGAACTCTCCGTCGCCCAGACGGTGCTGAAGGTCCACACGAGGGTCGCCGACCTCTACAACGGCCCGATGAACCAGACCGAGGAACAGCTCAGGCTCACCATCGAGGCGCTGCGCGAGCGCCAGGAGTACGAGCTGGTCAACAACCGCGAGTTCGGCCTGCTGCACAACGCCGCCTTCAAGCAGCGCATCCAGACCCACTCCGGCCCGCCGACCCCCGACGACATGGACGAGCTGCTCAGCCGCCGCCGCGGCACCAAGCTCTTCCTCGCCCACCCGCGCACCATCGCGGCGATCGGGCGCGAGCTGAACGCCCGCGGGCTCTACCCGGACCACGTCGACCTCGGCGGACAGTCGGTCCCGGCCTGGCGCGGGGTGCCGATCCTGCCCTGCAACAAGATCCCGATCAGCAAGGAGAACACCAGCTCGATCCTCGCCATGCGCACCGGCGAGGACAACCAGGGCGTCATCGGCCTGCGCCAGACCGGCCTGCCCGAGGAGTACGAGCCGGGCCTGTCGGTGCGGTTCATGGGCATCAACGAGCAGGCGATCATGTCGTACCTCGTGACGACCTACTACTCCGCCGCCGTCCTGGTGCCCGACGCGCTCGGCGTGCTGGAGAACGTGCAGATCGCCCGCC
Source organism: Streptomyces sp. NPDC020422 (assembly GCF_044386705.1). Classification (NCBI taxonomy): domain Bacteria; kingdom Bacillati; phylum Actinomycetota; class Actinomycetes; order Kitasatosporales; family Streptomycetaceae; genus Streptomyces; species Streptomyces sp. NPDC020422. The sequence continues at coordinate 390,367 of NZ_JBIRVJ010000007.1, forward strand.
GCCGCGACTGAACCGCGCGACGGGACCGCGCGACCGCGGGGCGCGCCCCGCGGAACCGCCCGAAGTCCGCGACACGGCCCGGACCTTCCCGGGCCGGGCGAGCACGCCCGGGAGCCGGGGAACGACCACTCACCCCTCAAGGAGTCACGGATGCCCGACCCCGGGCCTTCCCCCCTCACCCCCGTCTCGCCACCCGCTCCGCCCTCGGCCATCGAGCGGATCCTGCGCGGGCCCAGCGGCCTCGGCACGAGCACCCTGTCCCTGGCGCGACGCCCGGAGCCGCCGGCACCGCCCGCGGCACCGGCCACGCCCGAGCCGGCACCGCCCGCGGACGCGCTGCACATCCCGGGCCTCTACTACCACCCGGTGGCGGAGCCCGACCCCGCCCGGGTGGCGGAGCTCAGCCGCAGGATCAAGGACTGGGCGGTCGACGAGGTCCATCTGTTCCCCGACGACTGGGAAGGCGAGTTCGACGGCTTCTCCGTCGGGCGCTACATGGTCGCCTGCCACCCGGACGCCCCCACCATCGACCACCTGATGATCGCCACGCGGCTCATGGTCGCCGAGAACGCCGTCGACGACATGTACTGCGAGGACCACGGGGGTTCGCCGATCGGCCTCGGCGGGCGGCTGCTGCTCGCGCACACCGCGCTCGATCCCCTGCACACCACCCCGGAGTACCAGCCGCAGTGGGCCGAGTCGCTCGCCGCGGACGCCCCGCGGCGGGCGTACCGCTCCGCCATGGAGTACTTCGTCCAGCAGTCCACCCCCTCCCAGGCCGACCGGTTCCGGCACGACATGGCCCGGCTGCACCTGGGATACCTCGCGGAGGGCGCCTGGTCCGAGACGGACCACACGCCCGAGGTGTGGGAGTACCTGGTGATGCGGCAGTTCAACAACTTCCGGCCCTGCCCCACCATCACCGACACCGTCGGCGGCTACGAACTGCCGGCGGACCTGCACGCCCAGCCGGCCATGCAGAGGGTGCTCGCGCTCGCCGGGAACGCCAGCACCATCGTCAACGACCTCTACTCCTACACCAAGGAGCTGGCCAGTCCCGGCAAGCACCTCAACCTGCCCGTGGTGATCGCCGAGCGCGAGGGCCTCTCGGAGAAGGACGCCTACCTCAAGGCGATCGGGGTCCACAACGACCTGATGCACGCCTTCGAGGCCCAGAGCGCCGAACTGGCCGCCGCCTGCCCCGTACCGAGCCTGCTGCGCTTCCTGCGCGGGGTGGCCGTGTGGGTCGACGGCAACCACTACTGGCACCAGACCAATACCTATCGCTACAGCCTGCCCGACTTCTGGTAAGAGAATGGATTCATCCGTGACCAGCACCGAGTTCACCACCCTCGAAGGCACCTCCACCGCCGCGTTCGTGCCGGCACCGGCGTCGCCGTACCAGGGTGACATCGCCCGATACTGGGACCAGGAAGCCCGCCCCGTGAACCTCAAGCTGGGCGACGTCGACGGGCTCTACCACCACCACTACGGCATCGGCGAGATCGACCACGCGGCCCTCGGGGACGTCGAGGACGCCGGATACGAGACGCGGCTGATCGCCGAGCTGCACCGGCTGGAGTCCGCGCAGGCCGAGGTCCTGCTCGACCACCTGGGCCCCATCGCCCGCGAGGACACCCTCGTCGACGCCGGCTGCGGCCGCGGTGGTTCCAGCGTCATGGCGCACCAGCGCTTCGGCTGCCGGGTCGAGGGCGTCACCCTCTCCTCCGCGCAGGCCGAGTTCGGCAACCGCCGCGCCAAGGAACTGGGCATCGAGAGCCACGTCCACGCCCAGGTGTGCAACATGCTCGACACCCCCTTCGAGAAGGGCAGCATCGCCGCCTCCTGGAACAACGAGTCGAGCATGTACGTCGACCTGGACGACCTCTTCGCCGAGCACTCCCGCTTCCTCAAGGTCGGCGGCCGGTACGTCACCATCACCGGCTGCTGGAACCCGCGGTACGGGCAGCCCTCGAAGTGGGTCTCCCAGATCAACGCCCACTTCGAGTGCAACATCCACTCCCGCCGCGAGTACCTGAAGGCCATGGCCGACAACCGCCTGGTCCCCCAGGCGGTCATCGACCTGACCCCGGACACCCTGCCCTACTGGGAGCTGCGCGCCACGTCGTCCCTCGTCACCGGCATCGAGGAGGCCTTCATCAACTCGTACAAGGACGGCTCCTTCCAGTACGTGCTGATCGCGGCCGACCGCGTCTGACGCACGGGACGGCCCCGGGGCCCGCCGTCACCCGACGGGCCCCGATCGGTTCCGCGTGTCCGGAACCGATCGCCCGCTCCGGCACTCATCATCCCTGGTAGCCGCGGTCGCCCCGCGCCCGCGGCACCGTGCCGACCGAGCCGAGCGAGAACCCGAGGAACCACCGTGCCCCTGCCGCCCCACCGCCGCCTGACGCTGACCGCCACCCTGATCGCCGCCGCCCTGGCGGGAGCCGTCGCCCCGGCCGCCCACGCCGCACCCGCGGCGGCGACCACGTCGGCACCCGCGCCCGACATGGACGGCGTGACCGCCGCCCTGAAGTCCGCGATGGCCAACGGCGCACCCGGCGCGATGGCCCGCTACACCGGCCCCGAGGGCGTCCGCGCCCGGACCGAGGGCGTCCGCGACCGGGTCTCGGGCGCGCCCATGGACATCCACGCGCGCTTCCGCATCGGCAGCGTCAGCAAGACCTTCTCGACGGTGGTCCTCCTGCAGCTGGCGGAGGAGGGCCGCCTCGACCTGGACACCCCGGTCGACGCCTACCTGCCCGGGCTGCTCCCCGACACCCGCATCACGGTCCGCCACCTGCTCACCCACCGCAGCGGACTCGCCGACTACACCGACGCGATGTTCAACCAGACCGTGCCGGGCTTCGAGGCCGTGCGCAACCGGGTCTTCAGCTACCAGGAGCTGGTCGACCTCTCCCTCGCCGAACCCCGCACCACCGAGCCCGGCGCCGCGTACGCGTACTCGAACACCAACTTCGTGGTGGTCGGCATGCTCATCGAGAAGCTCACCGGCCGGCCGGTGGCGGACGCGTACGAGCGCCGGATCTTCAAGCCGCTGGGCCTGCGCGGGACCTCCTACGTCCACCCGGCCACCGCCATCAAGGGCCTGCACGTCAACGGCTACCTGCACCCCGACGAAGAGGGCGGGCCGCTCGTCGACTCGACCGAGCAGACGGTCTCCTGGGCCCAGTCCGCCGGGGCGATCATCTCCACCCCGGCCGACCTGAACACCTTCACCAGCGCCCTCCTGCGGGGTCGCCTGCTCTCCGCGCCGATGCTGGACGCGATGACGACGGTGACCCCGACGGACACCACGAACACCCGCTTCTACGGGCTGGGCCTGCGCCGCTACGACCTGAGCTGCGGCACCCGGGTGTACGGGCACACCGGCACGGTGCAGGGCTTCTACACGTACGCCTTCTCCACCCGCGACGGCCGCCGCAGCCTCTCGGCCATGGCCAACACCTCCAACCACGGGGCGGCGAACACGGCCCTCATGGGCACCCTGGAGGCGGCGTTCTGCGGGAAGAAGCCGACCACGGCCAAGTCCGCCGCGCCGTCGGCCCGGACGGCGTCCGGCGCCGGGGGCGTCGTGTCGGGGGCCACGGCGTACGCGGCCGAGCGGGATCTCGCCGAGCGGTTCTGAGGCACGCGGAGGACCGCCCCGGATCGTTCCGGGGCGGTCCTTGGCGTCGTTCCCGCCGGGCCGGCGCGGTCTAGGCGCCCGACTCCTCCGGCTGGATCCCCGCCAGCAGGTTGAACGCGCCCGTCAGCAGGTTGAGCGTGACCACCCCGACGACCTCGGCGATGATCCGGTCGCTCCATCCGTGCGCCCTCAGCTCCGCCACGTCCGCGTCGGCGAGGGCGCTCGGCTCGGCGAGGACGCGGAGGGCGACCGTGATCAGCGCCGCCTCGCGGGCGTCCGTGGAGGTGCCCTGGCGGGCCAGCTCGATATCGCTCTCGCTCAGCCCCGCGGCGCGGGCGGCCGCGGCGTGGGCTTCCTTGCAGGTGCCGCAGCCGATCCACTCCTGGATCGCGAGGGAGAGCTTCTCGCTCAGCGCACGGGGGATCCTCACCCGCTTCATGGCCCGGGACAGGCTCAGATAGCCCTCGATCAGGGCGGGCGAGTGCGCCATCGTCGACACCATCTCGCCGGCCGAGCCGTGCCGCTCGACGATGTCGGTCAGCAGCTCGCGCGCCCTTCCCGTGGCCTGCTCGGGTCCGAGCGCCGTCAGCCGTCGCGTCTTGCCTTCCGCGCGCACCTTGCCTCCTTCTCGGTACACCCCCTCGGCATACCCGTGGGGGGTATAACGTCGCGAGGGTTCCGGTGGTTCCCCGGCGGGCGTCTACGATCGGGGGGTGATCAAAGGCGTCATGTTCGACTTCTCCGGCACCCTGCTGCGTGTCGAGTCCATCGCGCACTGGCTGGACGCCGTCCTCTCCGAGGCGCAGGTGTCCCTCACCGGCGACGAGTTCGCCCACACCGTGGAGCGGCTCACCCGCTACGGGGCGCTGCCCGGCGGGCCGTCCCCGCAGGAGGTGCCGCGGCGGCTGCGCGAGCTGTACGGCGAGCGCGACCTGGACGCCGAGCGGCACCGCGCGGCGTACTCCGGGTTGATCCGGGCGGCCGGGGTCACCGAACCCGAGCTGGTCCGCGCCCTCTACGACCGGCACATGAACCCCGCGGCCTGGCAGCCGTATCCGGACGCCGCGCGCACCCTCGGCGAGCTGAGCCGGGGCGGGGTGCTGGTCGCCGTCGTCAGCAACATCGGCTGGGACCTGCGACCGGTGTTCCGGGCGCACGGCCTCGACGAGTGGGTCGACCTCTACGCGCTCTCCTTCGAGGTCGGCGCCCAGAAGCCGGACCCGGCCATCTTCCGCTTCGCCTGCGAGGGGCTCGGGCTCGCCCCCGCCGAGACGCTCATGGTCGGCGACGACCGCGCCGCGGACGGCGGCGCGCTCGCGCTCGGCGCCCGGGTGCACTTCGTCGACCACGTGCCCGTCGATCAGCGCCCCGACGGCCTGCGCCCGGTCTTCGGGCTGCTGGGTGACATCGGGCGCGGGTGAGGGGATGGGGACGGCGGTTGACGCCGTTCCGATCTGACTGATCGTCAATCATGCCTGTGTAAGCGCGAGTCGACGGATCGGTGATCTTGAGTGCGCCCCCGGCGCGCGATTCCGGCGGGGCGCGTGCGCTCGCCCGAAGGGGCGGGGGAGGGCGCCGGAAACACCGAGCGAAGATCAATCGTCCGATCGGTGGCTCTTCTCCTCCGCACGGAGTAGAAGCCCTTGTCCGGCGGCCCGTCGGCATGCGTCCCTATGTCCTGCCGCACGCCGGAGCCGCACGTCCGCTCCGCGGTCCGCCGCGGCGCGAAAGGACGCGTGCATGGGTGTCATCCAGGACCGGGCCATGGCCCGGCTCGCCGATCCGGTCTTACTCGGCGCACTGCTCGAACCCCGGGCCCGGTCCCTCGTCGAGCGCACCCACGAGCTGGAGTACGAGCGGATCGACTCGGTGTCCGCGCTGCGGGTCCGCAAGGTCGCTCCCCAGTGGCCGCTCTTCCCGCTCGACTCCCGCCGCGGCAACTGGAGCCAGGTCGTCCCCGGCATCACCCGGTCCGACTTCTGCTGGGAGGGCGAGAGCACCGAGCCGGTGTGGATCGACGTCCTCGCCGAGCTGGAGGTCGACCTCGTCGTCGAGAGCGACCCCGGCGGCCTGGACTCCCTCGTCGTCAAGGCCGTCGACGAGTACGCCACCCTGGACGAGTTCCGCGCCCAGTTCCGCTTTCTGGACCTGGACGCCTTCATGCGCAGCCACGGCCTCGTCACCGTGGAGGACCTGCGCGACTCGGGCGAGTACCTGCGCACCGAGGTGAGGTTGCGCAGGCCGCCCGTCTTCGACCCGTCCCATCCCGCCAACCGGCGGACCGTCGCCGTGGACGCCGCCGTGGTCGTCGGCACCTTCGACGACGTCGCCGGGGCGGTACGGGCGGCCCGCCTGGTGGCCGCCGCGGCGAGCGCCCGTCCACCGGCGCCCGGGCCCTTCGGGGTGCGGGTCGCGCCGTACGCGCTCGCCGCCGCCTTCCCCGTTCCCGTGCCGCCGCAGCCGCCGGCAGCCGGGGCGGGGCTCGGCCGGGCGCAGATCGAGAGCCTCCTGGAAGGCGCCGGCATCACGGCGCTCTTCCTCGACTGAACCGATCTGCCCCGGCCGGGTCCAGGACCGGCCGTCGAGGCCGCCCAAGCCAGTCCCCACGCCGGAAGGAAGCACGTCCCATGCCCGACAGCCCCGTCCGCTACGTCCGCGTCAAGACCGAGGGCGTTCCCTTCTCGCCCGCCACCCGCGCCTACGGCAACGTCGCCATCATCGGCATCGCGAACCCGCCGGCCACCAACCCGCCGCAGGACTTCCTCCAGCCCAACGTCCCCCGGCTGTTCACCGACGTCAACGAGGCCCGCAGGCTCGCCGCCGGCCCGCTCGGCGAGGCCGTGGCGACCGCCCTCGTGCAGGAGCCGGGCCCCAGCGAGGTGTGGGCCGTACGACAGGCCCAGCCCAACGCCTGGGACGACGCGCTCGGCAAGGTGGCCACCCTCAACGTCCAGCTGGTCGTCGTCGCCGACACCGAACTGGCCCTCACCACGCCGACGGGCGGCCAGCCCACCCCCAGCCCCGCCATCGTGAAGCTCGCCGAACACGTCTCCGCCCCCGCGGCCGACGGCATGGAACGCATGGGCGTCGCCATGCTGGCCAAGGGCGCGGCCGACCCCGCCGTGGTGACCGGCACCCTCGTCACGGATCGCATGGTCTACGTGGCGCACAAGAGCGACGAGGACGTCGCCGCGGCCGTCGCCGGCACCATCGCGGGCTACGAACCGCACGTCTCCCTGCTCCTGAAGAAGGTCAAGGTCACCTCCGAGGCGTTCTCCGCCTCGGACCTCGTCAAACTGAACGGCACCGAGCCCGGGCCCGGACCCGAGGGCAAGGGCGTCAACTGGCTGGTCGACCCGCCGCTCATCCCGGGCAGCGGCGTCTATCTCGGCGAGGGGTACACCGGCGACCGAGCCGGCAAGAGGTACATCGACGTCGTCCGCACCATCGACGACATCACCTTCCGGCTCAAGGCCCGGCTCATCGGCACCATCGGCAACCTCCGGATCAGCCGCTCCGGACTGCGCGGGCTCGTCGCCGAGCTGGAGACCGTCCTCGAACCCCTGCGCAGGTCCGAGGTCATCGAGGAGTACGAGATCGTCGTCCCCATCCTCGCCCTCCTCGACAAGCCGCAGCGCACCCCCACCGAGGACCGCCTCGTCCAGGACGCCCAGACGGACCGCGCCGCCGAGGCCATGGTGCGGGTCGACTACGCGGGGGCGATCCACCGCATCAACATCACGCTCAAGTTCGACTAAGGAGCCGTCCCCATGTCCGACTGGAACACCCGGCTCGAAGTGCAACTCGCCGGCCGGACGATCTCGCCGATCACCAACTTCTCCCCCTCGTTCAACGTCCCGCACACGGTGATCCACAGTCTGGAGGCGGACGGCGTCGGCTATGTGCGCCAGCCCTTCACCTTCACCTTCACGCTCACCATCCCGGCCATCGCGTCGGCGGTCGCCGACCTCACCGAACTCGCCGTCAAGGGAGGCGAGTTCGCCATCGCCGTCGCGGAGAAGAAGGGGAACGACTGGGCCTTCTCCTCGCTGAAGTTCAGCCGCTGCGTGGTCAGTGCCGCCCAGCCCAGCAACATCACCGTCGACGGCGTCCCGCAGGCCACCTTCACCTGCATGGCCCTCAACATCGGCGTGGAGGACTGACCATGGCCCCCGACGAGCCCGCGGCGACCGGCGGCGACCGGGTCGAGCGCACCGGCATCGCCCTCGTCCACGAGGGCGAGTACATCCTGCCCGCCCCCGGCAGCGAGGCCGTGGTGTCCCACCGCGGCGACGCCGGCCAGGTCGTCCACTACCACTTCCCCGTGGAGGTGGAGGTGGTCGGCACCCTCCAGGAGCACCACGTCCGCCGGATCGCCGCGCACGTCTTCGACGAGCTCGACCGCGAACTCGGCAGCCGGGGCTAGCCGGTGGCGGAGAAGGTGCTCGTCGGCACGGTCCCCCTGCTGTACGTCCAGAGCATCACGATGACCGAGGGGTACCGGGTCGAGCGGATCCTGGGCAGCAGGTTCTCCCAGGCCACCCAGCCGTCCACGAAGACCCTCGCCATCGAGGCGGTGCTGCTCGGCCCGGAGCGGTTCGCGACGAAGAAGGCCCTGGAAGTGCTCGCGCTCACCTCGCGGGCGCTGCTCTCCGCCGCGGGCCCGACCCTCGCCGCCACCGGCATCCCCGTCGTGTGCGGGCTCACGCTCAGCCTCGACATGCAGATCACCGACCTGCGCTTCGCTCAGAGCGTGCAGAAACGGGAGGCGTTCGACCTGTCGATGACCCTCCAGCACGTGCCCCGCTCCAGCCTGAGCGCCCTGGTCGGGGAGGCCGCCGACCTGGCGCTCGCGGCCGGGAGCGCCGCCGTCCCCTCCGTACCCGTCCCCGGAGCCGTACCGCGCTCGCCCGGCCCGCCGCTGTTCTGACCCCGGCCCCCTACGCGCCGGACGCGGTTCCCGCGAGGCCCGCCACCGACCCGCACGCCGGACACCGATCCGTACGCCGGACACCGGCCCGTACGCCCGCCACCGACCCGCACGCCCGACCCGTTCCGCTCACCCGCCCCCGTTCCGCTCACCCCACACCGGACACCGGTTCCGCCCGTCCCGAGAGGAGGCCCGATGCAGGCGAGTCTGCCCGTCGACGCCGACGAAGGCTTTCCGCAGTCCTTCCGGCTGCGCTTCGGCGAGCGCGTCTACCGCATCGAGCTGTACGTCAACGCCACCGAGGACGCGGTGGCCGAAGGCGGCGTCCTCGACCTGCTCGGCGGCGGCCCGTTCCTCGTGGTCGCCGTGGCCCGCGAGGAGCCCGGCGGGCTCGTCCCGCTGCTGCGCCGCAAGGCCGTCCGCGACCTGCCCTGCCCGGCGGGCGAGCTCCGGCTCGTCTTCCGGGAGGCCCTCGTGGACGTACGCAACCTCAACGGCACCGGCAGCTACGGCTCCAGGGTCCTCGCGGGGGTGTCCGCCCGATGAGCTTCGCCATCCGCTACGGCCTCACCCTCGCCGAGGAGGAATCCGCCGACGGGCCCGCGGGCCCCCTCGACGCCCCCGGCACCGGCGTCGCCCTCGCCGGTCTCACGGATCTCACCTCACTGCCCCTGAACGTCTCCAACGACGTCTTCGGCGGCTCGCTCGTCCTCGACGCCGACATCACCGTCACCATGGTCGAGGGCGCCGTCGCGAGCACCTTCGAGGTGGTCCTGGTCAACCTGCCCGCCCAGACCGTCACCACGCTCCGCGACGCCCTCGCCCGCCGGCCGCTCGCCGCCACGCTGCGACTCGGCTACTTCGACGAGCCCGACGTCGGCCGACGCCCCGTCATGGCGGGGCGCGTCGTCAAGCTCGCCTCCTGGGTCGCCGAGGACGGCCTCAGCCGGGTCCGGCTCACCGGCCAGGACTCCGGCGGCCACGCCCTGCGCACGACCCCCGCCGGCGTCCACCGCGCCGAGTCCACCGAGGCGCTCCAGTTCGCCCGGAAGGTCGTCGAAGCGGCCGGGCTCGTCCTCGCCGAGGACTCCAGCCTCACGACGGAGCTCAAGGACCACACCGTACGCAACCCCAACGCGCTCGCCGCCCTGGCCGAGCTCGCCCGAACCGCCCGCGCCCCCGTCGTCATCCGCGACCGGCGCGTGCTCGTCGGTGCCGCCGTCGGCGCCGACGACCCCGCCCCCGTCGCCTTCGACCCGGAGGTCAACCTCGTCTCGTACGGCGACGCACAGGGCGAGGAGACCCTCGTCACCGCACCCGGCGAGGAGCGCCCGCCGGTCCGGACCTCGGTCAACCTGGTCGTCCTCGGCCACCCCGACCTGCGGGTCGGCCAGGTCGCCGCCTTCCGCCGCTTCCCCGACGCCCCCGCCGGGCCGCTCCGCGTCAACCGGCTGGTCCACCGCTTCGGCGTCCGCACCGGCTATGTGTGCGAGATGCAGCTCGTCGCGGCCGCCGCCGGGGAGTTCGTCGAGGCCGTCGACGGGGTCCGCGCCGTCGGCGACCGCATGGAAGCCGGCGCCGAGCGCGCCCTGCTCGCCCGCCCCTCCGTCGACGTCGGCGAGGTCAGCTCCTACCGGGGCGAGGGACACCAGGTGTCCCTCCGCTACGGGCAGTCCCCGCCACCCTCCATGAGCATGCCCAGCGTCAACGGCGCGGTCGGCGACGACGTCCTGCTCGACAAGCCCGTCGCCGCGCCCTTCGCGTTCGGCCCGTGCGGCCTGATGACCCCCGTCTACCCCGGCATGCGGGCCCTGCTCGCCCACAACCGCAACCTCGTCAACGACGCCGCCGTCGTCGGCTACCTCTGGCCGCGCACCCCCGGCGCCCAGGCCCCCGCGCCCGAACCCGGCGACTACTGGCTCGCCCTGCCCACCGGCACCGGCTCCGACGGGCAGCCCACGGGACCCGGCGTCAACGACCTCACCGACGCCAAGGGCGGCCGGGTCATCCAGGCCCGCGGGCTGCACGTCCTCGTCGGGGGGCCGAAGCTGCCGCGGGTCGGCACCCGGCCCACCCCGCCCGACGACGACTCGATCACCATCGAGCACCACACCGGCACCACCATCGAGATCGACCCCGCCGGCGCCGTCACCGTCCGCACGAAGGGAAGCGGGATCACCCTGACCAACGGGACCGTGAGCCTGTCCCTCGACGGCGCCTCCGTGCAGGTGACGTGATGCCCGAAGTCCTCACCACCGCCTCCGTCCTCCGCTGCGCCCACGGAGCCACCCTCCTCGTCACGGCCTCGCAGAACGCGCTCACCGTCGACGGCGCTCCCGCCCTGCTCGTCACCGACCTGGCCGCCGCGACCGTCCCCGGCTGCCCCAACCTCGACGCGAGCAAGGGCCAGGCGCCCTGCGCACGGGTCACCGCCGTCACCGCCGGAGCCAGCCGCCTGCTCACGGTGCACGGCACGCCCGTCGCCCTCGCCACCGCCCGGGGCACCACCCAGGCCATCCCCGTCCCACCCGTCGCCTGGCAGGTCGCGGACGCGGGCCAGACCCTGCTCCGTACGGACTGAGGAGCCGCCCACCATGGCAACCGACGCACCCCCGGACCCCCTCGGCCACAGCCTGCTCCTCGACGACGGCGACCTCGTCGTCCGGGGCGCGGGCCTCGCCGAGGTGCACGGACCCGCCAACCTCGTCCAGGCCCTGACGCTGCGCCTGCTCACCCCCTACGGCACCGACCGATGCGACCACCGGTACGGACTCAGCCTCGGACAGGCCTTCACCCACCCCGGCGGCACCCGGGTCCTCAAGGACCTGCTGCGCCTGGAGATCGTCCGCACCCTGGCCGCCGACCCGCGGGTCCACGAGGTCCTCGACGTCACGTTCACCGAGGATCCCGCCGCCCGGCTGCTGACCGCCCGGGTCCACGTCGAGGCCCTCGACGGCCGGACCACCGCCCTGACCGCCGAAGTGGAGGTGTGAACCATGACGTACGGCGTGACCCGCGACGGCTTCGTCCTCAAGGGCCTCGACGTGATCCTCGCCGAGAGCAAGGCCCGCACCAGGGCCGCCCTCGGCGCCGATGTCGACCTCTCGCCGACCAGCCCCCTCGGCAAGATCCTCGAAGTGGTCGCCCAGGAGGACGCCGAACTGTGGAAGCGGATGGAGGGCCTCTACTACGGGCAGTTCACCGCCACCGCCTCCGGCGCCGCGCTCGAACTGCTCGGCGCCGACGCCGGACTCGACCGCCACGCCGGCCGCCGCGCCGGGACCGTCGTGCTCACCCTCACCGGCGGGATCCCCGGTCGCACCTACGTGGTGCCCGAGGCGACCGTCCTGCTCGGCGACGGGGACCCCGCGCGGGCCTTCGCCACCACCGCGCCCGTCGAACTGACCGGCGCCGCCCCCGCCCGTACCGTACGCGTCCTCGCCGTCGACCCCGGGGACGCTCCCGTCGCCGCCGGCACCGTCGACGAGGTGCACCCGGACCACCGCGCCCGGTACCTCGCCGACTGGCCGCCCGCCGCCCTCGTCGTCACCAACCCGGCCCCCTTCGACGAGCTGATCCCCGAGGACGACGACGCCTACCGCGCCCGGATCATCGCCCTCCCGCACGCGCTGTGGACCGAGGACAGCGTCAAACAGGCGGCCCTGGGCGTGCCCGACGTCATCGACGCCCGGGTCTCCGACCCGCTCGGCGGGATCGACGTCTCCCAGGCCTACTTCGGCGGCTTCGACTTCGGCGGGCGCACCTTCAGCGACGAACGCCGCGTCGGCGAGCCCTACTTCGCCGAGGTCGCCGTCGCCCACCGGGGCCTGCGGCCCTGGCGCACCCTGCCCGCCCCCGGCTCCGTCACCGGGGTGTACGAGCTGGTCCTGAAGGCCGTGGACCGGGTCCGGCCCGTCGGGGTGCACCTGAACGTCGTCGAGGCCGACCACATCGACGTCGCCGTCCGCGCCGAGATCGTCCTCGCCGCCGGCTTCGAAGGACCCACCGTCGTCACCCGCATCCGGGAGCGCCTCGCCGCCGACATCGGCCGGCTCCGGCTCGGCGACGACGTGCTCTACGCCCGGGTGATGTGCGCCGTCGCCGAACAGCCCGGCGTCGACGACGTGCGCCGGCTCCATCTGCGGCGCTGCCCGCCCGCCTTCGGCCGCTTCGGCTTCGGCGGCGTGCCCTACCAGCTCGGCACCGTCGAGGCCGCGATCGGCGAATCCCTCGCGATGGGCCCCACCGAGATGGCGATCTTCGCCACCGACGCGGCGCTCAGCAGCATCGAGGTGGTCACCGCATGACCGCCCCGACGCGGACGCCCGCCGCGACGGAGCCGACCCGGCTCGCCGCCGCCGACATGGCCGCGCGCCTCACCGTGCCCTTCGCGCGCGGTGCGGACCGGCTGCGGCTCGTGGTGCGGGGCACGGCCGTCGAACCGTACGACTTCCAGCTGCACACCGCCCGGTTCGGCGTCACGCCCCAGCCGCTCTACATCCTCCAGGCCCGCCGGGACACCCCCGCCACCACCGTCACCCTCGGCGTACGGGGCGGCGCCACGCTCACCGTGCCGCTGCCCGACGGGCTGCCCGCCGGCACCTCCGTCCCGCTGCCCGCGGGCACCGGCATCCTCACGGGCATCCAGTCCCCACTCGCCGGCGGCCAGGAGGACTGGTGGCAGCTGACCGCCCTGCTCGGCACCATGGGGCGGCTGCTGTGGGCCGTCGGCTGGGAACGCGACCACCTGCGCAGGCAGCTCGCCCGGACCGTCGCCCAGCGCTCCGTCGCCCAGGCCCACGGCGCCCACCTCGACCGGCACGGCGCGGGCCTCGGCGTGGTCCGCGCCCCCGCCGAGAGCGACGACGCCTACCGCCGCCGCCTCACCGTCGCGCGCCGCTGGACGCTGCCCACACCGGCCGGGCTCGCCGCCGCGCTCAACGACGCCGTCGGACCGATCGACGGCGTCGCCGACCCGCTGGTCGTCGACGACGGCGGCGCCGAACTGCGCCGCGGGGTGCTGCCGTTGCGGGTCGCCCCCCTCGACCTGCCGCCCGGACAGAGCGTCGACCTGCTCGGCACCATCGGAACCGACCCGCGCAGGCCCCCCGCCGAGGAAGTCTTCCACCCCGGCTTCCTGGTCGCCCTGTCCCCCTTCGCCGCCGATTCCCGCCCCCTCCCGGGCACCCCCGAACCCCTCCTCGTCCAGCCCGTCGTCGCCGCCGCCATCGCCCGGCTCAACCTGTTCGCCTCGAAGTCCGTCGTGCACGCCGGGTACGACCCCGGCGCCCCGGACGCCCGCGCCACCGGCCGTGCCATCCTCCTCAGCCACGACACCATTCCCCCCGCACGGATCGCCGCCCTCGCCCACTGGTCCGGATTCGACCTGGTCACCCACCGTACGGACGGACTCGTCTACGCGGAGTGCGCCCCCGGTGAACTCCTCGGCATGGAAACCGGGGACGGCGCCGTCCCCGTCGACGGGACGATCACCCTCTCCGTCCGGCCCCTCTCGCCGCCCCCCGGCTCCCTCGTCCGCTGGTACCTGCTGCACTGCGGCGCGGGCCGCGGCGAACTCGTCGGACCCGCCGAAGGCACCTCCGTCGTCTTCCGCGGCGAAGCCGCCGGCCGGATCGTCGTCGTCGCCGAACTCCGCCTCGCCGGCCTCACGGCCTCCGCCACCCGCGAGATCGTCGTCCGTCCCGTCACCGTCGCCGACAACACGGCGATCGGTGCCGACGGCACCCTCGACCCTGACCCGCCACCGCCCATGCTCCCCGGCGAAGGCGTCCACCCCGCCTTCCTCGTGCGCCACGACGACCCCGCCCACGCCGACTACGGAAGCGAGGCGGAGACCCACCGGATGCGCCGTGAACTCGCCGAGCACCTCGACGGGCTGATCGCCCTGGTGCCGCCGGCGACCACCGGCAAGCTGGTCGTCCGCAGGGACCTGAGCCCGACGGCGAGTCCACTCGCCAAGGAGGCACGGGAACTGCGCCTCAGCCACCCGGGCCTGCCCCTGGGCACGCTCGGCGCGCTCGCCCACAGGGCCGGCTTCAGCTACGTCCGCGTGGCCCAGGGAGTGGTGACGGCCGCCCAGGAGCACCAGGACCCGGTCAGGGTCACCGCACCCGGCCTCTTCCGCGACGTCCTGCCGATCGGCACCACCGTGCCCCTGACGGTGACCCCTTCGCCCGCCGAGGTCGGCGCGGCCGGAGTGCTCGGCTGGTCCACCGGGGACGGCGCCGCCGCCCTGTTGACCACCGCCCCCGGTGCGATGTCCGTACGCGGCGAACACGGCGGCCCCGCCTGGGTGCAGGCCTCCTACCGGATGGGCGACGGAACCGGCGCCTACCAGTTCACCGTACGGCTCCGTCCCGAACTCACGGGCCACACCCTGCCGCCCGCCACCCGCTCCCTGATCGTCAACCTCCTCGACGGCCTGCGCCCGCTGGGCGTCGAGGTCGTCACCCGTCTCCTGCCCGGAGGGAATCCGTGACCGACATCGTCTTCAGCCCCACCTTCAAACACGTGGCGTGGGTGGACAACCGCGACCGCGTGGCGGCGAGCGGGCAGAACGGCTTCAACGTGCGCTTCGACGCGATCCAGAGGGACCTGGAGAACCTGTCGAAGGTGGTGGGGCAGATCGACACGGGGCTGAAGGCGGTGGGGCAACGGCCGGTGGTGAAGCGGCTGCTGTCGCTGCTGCCGGCGTTCACGCCCATGCGGAACAGGACGCCGTGGTCGCTCGACTCGAGCGGCGTGGCGCTCCGGGAGAGCGCCACCGAGACGAACCTCGGCGGGTTCCTGCCCGTCGCACCACCCGACGGCGTCCAGCTGCTCACCCTTCGGGCCATCGGCACCAACGCCGGCAACGGGAGCCTGAACGTCAACCTGTTCCGCAGCTCGCTCACCGTCGCCGGGGCGCCCGAGCAGATCGCCCAAGTGCAGTGCTCCGGAGGCCCCTTCGGCGATCCCCAGCCGGTCCAGCCCGACAAGTCCCGGGTCGACATGGCGCGCTTCCACTACTTCGTCCAAGCGGTCCTCGAGGGAGCCACCCCCGGCGGCAGCGTCTTCATCACCAGCGTCCAGCTGTCCTACAACGTCGACTGATCGGAGTACCCATGCCCGGCAACCTCTACATCCCCGTGGAAGACGCGGACGACGGGAGCCAGCGCCCCTATCCCACCAACACGCCCACGCCGCCGTGGGCCGGGGCGAACGTGCGGATCCTCTGCAACGGCAAGGAGGGCACCGAGGCATACGCCCGACACGACAACACCATCGTGGTCCGAGTGAAGAACAAGGGCTCCCAGCCCATGCAGAACGTCACGGCCCAGGCGTGGGTGTTCGATCCCGGCATCGGAATGGGCCGCCCGGGGCAGGCGATCCACCGGTGCGACACCGAGCAGCCGATCCAGGAGATCGCGGCGGGCGGCGTGGCCACCTACTTCATGACGAAGCCCTGGCACCCCGAGACCGGGGACCTCGGCGGGGCGGACCGGAAGCACTTCTGCCTCATGGCCAACGTCTACCAGAAGAACGGCGAGGGCCAGGAGCTGCTGTACACGGACCCGAACGCCGTGCTCGACGTCGACCACAACCAGCATCACGGCCAGTGCAACATCATGCTGCTGCCCGCCGACCAGGCACCACCCGGCGGAGGGGGCACCAACTCCAAGGTGCCCACGACGACGTATCCGCCCCGGGGCGGGAACGCCGAATTCATGATCCGCGCCGAGCACGTCACGACGAAGCCCGGGGAGAGCCAGCTCGCACTCCTCAGGGGCCATCCCGGCGTCGTGCCGGGCGGGGGAACGGTTCCCGGGGGCCTGAGCCTGATGACCTCCAAGGGGCCCGTCCCCATCACCCTCGGCACCGAGACCCCCGGCTTCGACCTCCGGTCCGAACTCATCCCGGGCCTCGACACGCCCTTCCGGTTCGCCGAGGACCGGCCCGACAAGATCCCCACCGACATCGAGGTCCGGCTCCCCGAGGGCGCCCCCCTCGGCAGCCTGCACGTCTTCGACCTCGGTCTGTGGACCGAACGGGGCGACCTGGTCGGCGCGGGGCTGCGCGTCATGATCCTGGTCACCGGGTAGGGCCGCATCCCCTTGGAGATCCACGTCCACGTCCCGGTGCGGATCGCCCTCACCGGCGAACCCGGCCCCGACGAGCTCGCCGCGCTCGTCGGGCGGCTGACCGCGCTCGTCGCCGGGCGGGTCGCGCAGGCCGAGCGGGAGGTGCGGCGCCGGTGCGGGGCGTGGGGTGTGGCGGGAGGCGACGGCGGGCGGGAGGTCCACGACCCGGGCAGGGACGTGGACGGCGGCTACGCGCTGCCCTCGTACGCCGGCGCCGGCCGCCCCACCAGGGTCCGGGTCCTCGGCAAGGAGCCCTGGACCGTCGTCGGCACCGCGCGGGCGCGGATCGGGGTCGGGCGGTTCCTCGGGTACGTGGAGGAGGTGCTGCGACAGCCGCTGCCGGAGTCCGTTCTGTACGCCTCCCTGGCCCGCACCGTCCGCCCGGTCGACGTCTGGCTCGTACGGCAGAACAGGATGCTCGTGCCGCACGAGCTGGGGGAGGAGCTGGTCGTCAGGAGCACGCGCCCCGGGGACAGGGGGACCGAGGCGGCGTGGGCGCTCGCCGGCGGGGACGCCGCGCTGTTCCGGCTCGCCGACGCCGACGAGAGCGGGAGCGTCGCCGCCGGGATTCCACGGATCCCCCCGCACCACGTCCTCTTCGCCTCCATGCGCCTGCCCCGCCTCGACATCGCCGACTTCGCCGCGCTCGGCCCCGGCCGCAGCGTCTTCATGACCGTGCGCGAGGCCGGGTTCTGCGTCGACGAGGAGGTCTTCGAGCGGGCCACCGGCGTCGCGTGGAGCCGGTACGCCGAGGAGTACCCGAGCCAGATCTGCCAGGTCCGGGTCCAGCCGGCCGTCCTGCACCCCGCCTCGAACCCGCTGCGCACCCCGGCCGGCCTCGCGCGCGACGCCCTCTTCCTGCTCCTCGACCGGCACGCGGGCGCCCACCCCGGGCACGCGGAACCCGCCGCCCGGCTCTTCGTCGCCGAGGCGGACGCCTTCCCAGGGCTGCCCGAAGCCGTCCTGCCGCACGCCGAATGGCCCGGCGACGTGGGCGACCGGGTGCTCTACTGCCGGGCCTCCCTCGACCTCGCCCCCGAGACCCTCGGCCGGGCGTTCTTCGGCCCGCGCGCCCGGAGACTGGCCGGTGACCTCGTCCCGCTGATCGGGGCGGACGGCTTCGCCGCCGCCCTCGACGCGGTGCTCGCCGAGACCCTCTCGCAGGCGCACGGAGGGTTCGGCGGGCTCTTGGGGCACGTGCTGGCGAGCATCGAACGCCACGGGCGACTGGGGGAGTTCTTCGACGCCGCGGACGCCACGCGGCGCTTCGCCCTGCGGCTGCGCCTGCTCCAGCAGTGCGAGGCCACCCCGTACGCCGGTCACGAACGGGTCCGGGCGCTGCGTGCCGCCCTCGGCCGCGAGCGGGCGGCGACCACCGCCCACGCCTACACGGTCGGCGGCCCGGGGCGGGGATCCGTCCGGCTCCACCGGGAGGCGGACGGGACCGTACCCGTCGGCGGGGTCCTCGGGGAGGTCGAGCCCCTCTACGGAAAGACCGCCACCGTCATGCGCCCGAAGCCCGGCCGGGCCGAGGCGCTGCGCGCCGCGCTCCTCGACCAGCGGCAGCTGATGGTCGAGGAGATCCTCGCCGGGCGCGACCAAGGTTCCTACACGGAGGACGAGTTCACCGCGATGGCCGTGGAGAGGGCCGCGCGGGCGGTGAGGATCACCGCCGACGACTTCGAGAGCGTCGAGATCGAGACCGGCATCCGGCTCCTGGAGGTGTACGACGCCGAGGAGCAGGGACTGCCCTCCCACGAGGTGCGGTTCGAGGTCGTCTCGCGCGTCGCCGGCCGCGGGGAGCAGTGGGGGACCGCCGTGGGGCCGCTGCGGGAAGCCGTCGGCGCGTTCGAGGCGCGGCTCGTGGAGTGGCGGCTCGGCCGTGCCGGGCAGGGCTACCGCATCGCGGGATTCGCCGTGATCGCCGTCACCGGACTGGCCCTCGCCTGGGAGGCGGGCGCGGTGGCCGCCCTCGTCCGGCTGGGCGGCGGGATCAAGGCGGTGCGCTTCGGCATCGGCTTCTCGGAGGCCGTCTACCTGGGGAAGGTCCTCTTCGGACATGAGGAGTTCACCGCCGGTGGCTTCCTCATGGCGGCCGTCGACGGTTATCTCGGCGTCCTCGGCTACCGGATCGGCGGCGGCCTCGGCAGCTGGGCGGGGGAGCGGATCGGCACCGCCGCCCTGCGCGCCCGGATGGCTTCCTGGCTCGCGGCCAGGTTCGTCACCGGGGCGGTGGGCGGCGCCTTTGCCGCCGTCCTGGAGACCTTCGCCCACGACGTCGTCGCCGGACGGTGGTCGGGCATCGACGCGTACGTGGCCAAGATGGAGTACTACGCGGTGATCGGCGTCGTCGCCGCCTACACCGTCGACCCCTTCCTGCAGGCCCTGCTCAAACGCGCCGGGCCGACCCTGGTCAAGGCCGCCCTGCTGACCCGCCTCCTGAGCACCGAGGGGGTCACCGCCGAACGCTGGGCCGCGTCCATGGCACTCACCCGGCGGCGCATGGAGCAGGCCATGGGCCAGGGCCTGTCGGCGGCGGAGGCCCGGGCCTGGAGCCGGGCGATCGGCTCGCGCCTCGACGAGGCCGCGGAGGGGCTCGCCCACACCCGGGCGCGCCCGACGGGCCCCGCGTCGCGCGTCCCCGCGCGCATCGAGCCGGCGCACGAGACCCCCGCGTCCGCCCCGGCGCACGAGCCGCACGACACTCCCGCCTCCGCGGCACCGCACGAGAGCCCCCCGTCCGGGGCGCCGCACGAGGCTCCCGCCTCCGCCTCCGTGTCGCCCGCCCAGGCCAGGCCGCCCGCCCCCGTGACCCGGTGGCAGAGCTGGAAGCAGCTCAAGCGCGCCTCGCTCACCGACCGGGAGGCGGCCCACGACAGGCGCTGGTACGAGTCGGCACGCCCTGAGGAGCTGCTGGCCCGCGAGGCATCCGACCCGGTCGTCAAGGGGTACCTGAGCGAGGCGTGGGGCGGGGCCCGACACCCCTACCGGCCCGAGCGGCCCAGCGACCCCGCCGTGCAGGACCGGCTGCGCGAGGACCTGCGCGCGGCGCGTGCCGCCGTCGAGGCCGAGCGCCGCCGCCTGGAGGCGGCGGGGCTGCGCGAGCGGTCCTCCGGCGAGCCCGCCGGCTACGAGAGGCTCGACACCCTCGCCGGAGTGCAGTGGGTCGAGCCGACCGCGAAGGCCGCCGCCGGGTACGAGGGCACGGTCGCCGTCGCCCGCTCGGACATCCCCGCGCTCGCCGGTGAGCGGTTCTCCGGCGGATCGCCGCGCGCCCTCGGCTCCTACGACCCCGCCCATGACATCCGGCCGCCGGACACCGTCACCGTGCGGCAGGCCCACGGCCATGCCGAGCAGGACCTCGGCCAGCAGCTCGACGCGCGTCTGTCCCGACTGACCGAGGAGGAGCGTGCCGCCGCGCGCGGCCGGACCGTGTACATCCGGGTCGACCAGGAGGTCTGCTCCGTCTGCGCCGCCGCTCTCGGCGGCGGGCCGCGCGGCGGGGTGCTCGCCAGGCTCAGCGCCCGCCACCCCGACATCGTCTTCGAGGTCACCGCCGACGACATCAGCACGGTCTACCGGATCGTCGCCGGAAGGAGGGTGAAGTGAACGCCGGACGCCCGGTGCGCCGTTTCCACCTGCCCGAGGTCGTCCCCCGGCCCGAAGGGCTCGCACCGGAGACCTCCCGGCTCCTGGAGGTCGCCGTCCGTCAGGCCCTCGCGGACGCGGTCCGGGCGGCCGGCGGCGGGAGCGCCGGGACGGAGCCGCCACCGGTGTCCGGCGGGACTCGCGACGCCGAACGGGAGGCGGCCGTCGGCGACGGCTACGAGGTCCCCAGCTACGCCGGTTCCGGCCGCCCGGTCACCCTGCCGCTCCTGCGGCCCGCGGCCGGCCAGGCGACCGGGCCCGCGGGCGGCATCGGACCCCGGTCCGGCGCCGGTACCGGCGGGCGCAACCTGGGCGGCGGCGCCCGCACCGCCCCCGGGCCCCGCGGCGCTCCCGCGGCCCCGGCCGCCCGCGAGCGGCCCTGGACGCCCGACCGGCTCGTGGCGCTGCGCACCCGCATGGGCCACGCGTACCGGAGCGCGCTGCTCGGCCGGATCTCCGCCGACAGCCTCGTGGTCGGCTCCAGCGGCGTCCGGCTGGTGCCCGCGCTCGGCGGCACCGACCCGGAGCGGACGGTCGCCGCGCGGCTCGGCGCCGGCGCGTTCTACCTCGAGCCGGTCGCGCGCGAACGCGTCGGGCTGGTCGCCGCGGCGGTGCCCGGCGCCGGATTCGCCGTGCACCAGGTCACCGACGACGGCCGCCGGCACGACACCGGGCTTCGCGTCATCGCCCGGGACGCCGCCACCGTGCCGGCCGGCGTCCTCGCGTACACGAGCGACCTCACCACCGTCCGGGAGGTCACGATCGTCGGTCGCGGGACCGGCGACTTCCGTGCGGCCGCCGCCCTGATCGCCGCCGATCTCGACCGCGGTCTGGGCGGGGCGCCCGGCTCCGTCGTGGCGGCCACGATGAAGGACCACCTGGGGGGCCTCGACCACGACGCGCTCATGGCCTGCTTCGAGGAACTGCGCAGGAGGGGCAAGCTGGGCGAGGCCCTGGCCCTCGTGCGCGCACGGGCGTTCCGGGCCTTCCTCCACGAGCGGCAGGTGCCCTGGACGTACGTCCTCGCCAACTGGGAGCCCAACGTCGCCGACGGGGCACAGGTGTTCAGCGGCGTCCTGTGGGGCGCGGGCGAGAACCTCTACCAGGTCGTCGAGGTCATCGGCATCCTCGCCGGCTCGGTCTTCTCCGAACGGCTCGCTCAGGAGCGGCACCGGTTCTGGACCGCGATCGTCACCTGCGTCGAGCATCCCCTGGTCACCGGCCGGCAGGGCCTGCGCCGACTGCGCGACGAAGTCCTGGAGAAGCTGGAGCAGTTGGAGTTCTTCGACGCGGGGCGCGTCCTCGGCCAGCTCGTGATGACCCTGCTCACGCTGCCCGAGGCCCTCGCGTCCCTGCCCGCGCTCGGCAGGGGCGCCGTCCGGGCGGTCGTCGCGGTCGACCGGATCGGGGTGGCGGCCCTCGACTCCCTCGGCCTGCGGCTGATGGACGTGGTGCGCTTCCTGCTCACCGAGCAGCCCATGGCGGTCACCGGGGACGGCGTCCTGCTCACCCTGGGCGGCGGCGACGACCTCCTCGTCGCCGGGGCGAAGGCCAAAGGGACGGCGGCGCTCTCCAAGACCGAGGTGGTCAAGGCCCTGGAGAAGGGAGAGCGCCTCTTCACCCCGGCGGAGGTCGAGGAACTGGTCACCTCCCTCGGCGCGAGGGAACCGAAGGCGCCGGCGGGCGCGGAGGCAGCCGGCGGCGCCGGCGCGGTGGTGCTCGGCGTCGAGGCCCTGGAAGACCTCGTGGCCGAGGCGATCGCCGAACTCGGCACCGTCCCCGGCAGCGCCGAACTCTCGTACGCCGTGCGCGGCACCAGGCTCCACTCCGCGTTCGCACGGCTGGTCCGGGCGCGCTTCCCCGGCAGTGGCCTGACCGTCGTCAGCGAGTCCGCGCTGCGGTCCTTCTCCCGGCTGCCCGCCGAGATCCTGGACCTGCCGATCGAGACCTATGTGCGGCGCACCCCGGGCCTGGCCGAGCTGGAGCGGCAGCTCAGGCCGCTGTTCACCCAGGACGGCGTCCCCCGTCTGATCGGCGACCTGCGGCCCGACCTCGTCGTCCGCGCCCCCGGCCGGCTCGTCGTCTTCGACCTGGCGAGCGTGGAACGCGCCCAGCACATGGCGAAGAACATGCTGTACACGATCGTGCTCCACGACGCCGGCGAGCTGGTCCACGTCGGCGAGACGTACTGGCGTCACTTCGGCAGGACCACCGCGGAGATCGAGGCCCTGTACCCCAGGGAGTTCCGGGCGGCCAGGGTCCAGCGCGAGGCGGCGCACCGGATCGCCCGGCTGCACGGGGCCGGGAAGGCGCCCTGACCGCCCGTCGGTGAGCTGTCGCCCGTCCGTCGGCGATCCGTCGGCGGCGCGCGCCATCGTGAGGGCGGATCGAACGACCGAGGAGGCGCATCGTGGAACAGCAGCTCGTCGCCCGCATGCGGGAATACCTGGACGCCGGTACGGCGATGGACGTCGACCGGCTCGACGCCCTCTACGACCCCGGTTTCGAGAACGTGCGCGTCGACCTGGAAGGGCGCACGGTCACGCTGACGAAGCGCCTGTTCATGGACCGCTTCCGGGCCCTGAAGGCGCAGGGGCGGGGCGTGGGCGAGTCGGTGGACGACGTGAGCTTCCCGGCCGCGGGGCGCCACGGCGACCGGGGTTCGGTGGTGATGCGACGGGTCGAGGACGGCCTGCCGGTGCTCTACCACTTCGTCTGGCGCATCGAGGACGGCCGGCCCACCACCCTCCTGCGCGAGTTCACCTTCGAACGGGACCTGAGCGCGCTGCTCGCGCTGGTCAGACCCAGTTGACCTTCGCCTGCGCGAGCAGCGGGTCGTCCACCAGCTCCCACAGCGGCACGGCCACGTTGCCGACGCGGTAGCGGCCGCCGTAGTGGAGGCCGAGGACACGGTGGTCGGTCAGGTCGAAGACGGGGGAGCCGCTGTTGCCGCCCAGGGTCGAGCAGTCGTGCTTCATCACCCGGCCGCCGGGTGTGAACTCGGTCGTCATGCCGGGCTGGAGCCGCTTCACGTTGTAGATGTCCATGAAGATCCTGCGCATGGACTCCGGCTCGTTGCGGCGCCCGTCCCACGCCGGGTAGCCGATGACGTACACGGGCCGTCCCGGCACGTTCGCCGGCGCGTCCGCGGCGACCGCCAGCGGGGTGGGCAGCTGTGCCCCGTCGGCGGGCGCGATCCGCAGCAGCGCCATGTCCAGCTCGGGGTGGATGCCGATGACCTCGGTGATCTCGTACGCCGGGGATTCAGGGGTCGCCACCGGGCCCGGTGCCGCGGGGAGGGGCAGTTCCTCGCCGGGGTCGACCCGGGCGGACATGCCCTCCTGGAAGGTCCAGCCGGCGCCCTCCGCGCGGCTGAACTCGGCGGCCACGTGCCGGTTGGTCATCACCGCCTCCGGGCCCACCAGGAACGCCGTGCCGATCCAGTCCAGGCTCGGGTGCCCGGTCACCTCGACCCGGCCGACCCGGGTGATCGACTCGTGGATCGCCGCCCGGCCCGCGTCGAGCACCGCCCAGTCGCCCGGCTGGGAGGCGAAGTCCTGGCCCTGGACGAGGATCGCCGGGCGGCCCTCCAGGAGGACGATCGCCTCCACGCCGAAGTACTCGTCGTCGTCGATCTCGTCCGCCCGGTCGTCGGCCAGCTTCTCCAGGCCGCTGGCGCCCGCCTCCAGGACCCGCGCCCGCTCCTCCTGGGCGAACTTGGCGATCTGCGCCCCGGAGGCCACGCCGGGCGGCAGCTCCTCGGCCGACTCCTCGTACTCGATCTCCGCCGCGAGGCCCGCCCGGACCCGGGCGGCCACCTCGCGCAGATCGCCGAAGACCTGCCCGGGTCCGGTCGCGACCGGCGACCCGCCGTGCGAGCCGCTCCGTGATCCGTACCGCATCTCCCGTCACCTCCGCCTGTGTCACGGTTGCCCGAAGAGCGCGGCCTGGGCGGCCATGATCTCCTCGTACACCTCGGGCCGGTTCTCCCGCAGGTGGGCGAGGACCCGGCTCATCTGGGTGCCGACGTTCACGAACGCCGTCGCCCGGCCCTGGAAGTCGACCTCCTCGATCTTCTTGGTCCCCCGGTGCAGGGCGACGACCGTCCAGCCGTCGTCCAGGACGGGCGAGCCGGACGAGCCGCCGCGGGTGTCGGTGAAGTAGACGACGTCCTTCTCGTCGGCCTGGTAGACCAGGTTGTTGCGCAGCGCCACCCGCTTCGGCCGGCCGCCCGGGTGCTGGATGATGTTGACCGCGACCGGCTCGCCCGCCCCGGTCGCCAGCGGGGCCGTCGACACCCGCAGGACGGGCCGCTCCGGCTGCGCCGCGGTCAGCCGCATGATCGCGTAGTCCAGGGCCTCGTCCCAGGCCACCAGCGCACCCGCGGTCGCCTCCTCGGTCTCCGTCTCGTCCGCGCCGTAGTCGAAGCGCGACCGGGAGTTGCGCACCTGGAGCTGGAGGTCGTCGTCGGTGACCCGCGCCCTCGGGGTGCCCGGGGTGCGGGTACGGGCGTTCACCACGTGGTGGTTGGTGACGAGCAGGCCGGGCGCGATGAGCCAGCCCGTGCCCGCGTGCGGATACGCCGGCTGGAGGGGTGCGCCCGCCTGGTACGGCGGGACGCTGACGCGGGCGACGGCGGCGCCGGCCTGGAATCCGCCCTGGAGGAACTCGAAGGGGACGGTGTCGTCGCGGAAGACGATCTCCTCCTTGACCTCGCCGGGCAGGAACTCCGCCGACAGTTCCGGCTCGCCCGCGGCGTCCCGGGACACGTCGTCGAGGGCGCGCTGGAAGACCGCGACCGGCTCCGGCCGGGTGGTCAGGGCGAGGGCGTTGCGCAGCCACACCTCCAGCGGGACCGTGCCGTCGATCAGCCGCTCCACGCGGTTGACGATCCCCAGGTCGGAGCGGATCTGCTCGAACGGGGTCTTCTGGAGCGGCAGTCCGGCCCGGAAGTGCCGGGTGGTGCCGGCGAAGAGCTTCGGCCGCAGCTCGGTGTCGGCGAGCCCGGCCTCGACGGCGGCGCTCTGCACCCGCAGCAGTTCCTCGTCGGTCAGGTACGGCACCGTCCGCCAGGCCGCCTGCGCGGAGTCGGGCGGCGGGGTGACGCCGACCGTGCCCGGGACACCCGGCCCCGTGCCGAAGGGGTGCGGGTAGCCGGGCGTGGGTGCCGGGGTTCCGGCCTCCATCGCGGCGGCCACGCCGACCAGCAGGTCGCCGCTGCGGTCGCTGAGCATCAGGACCCGCCACGCGAGAGCGTCCAGCGTGCCGCGCCGCTGCGCCTCCCGGAGCGCTGCCATGATCTGTTCGAGCGACAGGGGCGGGGCCGCCGCCCCGGCGCCCACGGCGGGGCGCTGGAGGACCATCGGGGGCCGGTCCACAGCGGTCATCGCAGGTCACCCCCGCCGCTCGTGGCCGGCGCCGCTCCCGTGGCGGCCGACTCCAGGAGCCGGGTCAGGGGCTCCCGCAGCTCCGGCTCGTCGGTCATGGCCGTGTGGATCCAGCGTCCGAGGGCTTCGATCACCGCGTCCTCGTCGCCGGGCAGCCCCACGAGCCGCAGCGTGTGCTCCAGGACGTGCGGGTCGACGCGCCCGGCGGCGGAAGCGGCGGCCCGGGCCAGGGCGGGCTGCAGGGCGAGCGCCTCGTCCGGCAGCCCGCGCAGCGTCCGGGCGAGCCGCCGGTCGGTCTCGGCCGAGCCCTCCTCGGTGGCCGCCGCGAGCCGGGAGCGGGCGACGAGGACCCCCATCGACTCGTACGGCAGGCCCAGGGCGACCGCGAGGGACTCGGCCTCCTGCAGGGACCGGTCCGCGTCCGTGAAGTCCCCGGCGTCCTGGGCGAGCCGCGCGGCCAGCTGCAGCAGCTCCAGGCGGCTCTCCGCGCAGCCCGCCTCCTCCGCCCGGTCCACCGCCCGCTCCGCGGTCTCCCGTGCCTCCGCCGAGCGGTCCGACCGGGCCAGGGTCTCGACGAGCAGGGCGTGCAGCCTGCTGCACGGCGTCCACGGCCGGCGCTCGGCGAGCCGGTCGGCGGCCGCCTCCACGTACCCCTGGGTGAGCAGGTCCTCGACCTCGCGTGCGGCGATCCGCTCCCAGTCCTCCTGGTCGGCCGCCGCCATGATCTGGTCGGGCACGTGCCCGCCGATCCGGCCGAGCAGGAAGGCGGCCGAGCGGGCCGGCATGTCGGCGTCCGCGCCGACCAGGAAGGCCTCCACCCCGGGCTCCCAACGCCGCTCCACGACGCGGGGGTTCTCGCCGAGCCGCAGCCGGTGGTAGATCTCCTCGGCGCGCGCCTCGGGCCCCTCGCGCGCCGCGTAGTAGGCCACCGCCCGGGTGTCCACCGCGCGCATCACATCAGTGCGCGCGCTGTCGGAGAGCCGCAGCATGATCGAGCGCAGATCGGCCCGGTGCCGGATCGCCTGGGGTCCCGCGGACTCCATCAGGTCGAGCCGGGAGACGAGCTTGCCGAAGAGCATCCCCGCCTCGGTGGCCGATTCGACGGTGAGCCCGGCCGGTTCGGCGAGGACCCTGCGCACCAGGTCGGGGGTGATGACGCGCAGGGCGAGGCCCGCCTGCACCAGGGAGCGTACGGAGTCGTCGGCGATGTGCTTGAGGATCCGGTCGTACAGCGTGCCCTGGATCAGCATCTGGTCGACCTGGTGGTGGAAGTAGCGCCGGCGCGAGGGCAGGCTCGTGAGCAGCTCGCCCAGGGAGGCCGACTCCTCGCCGAGGCACACGACGGTGCGGGCGGCGAGCTTCAGGCTGAGCGGGTGGCCGCCGACCCGGTCGTAGAGGCTCCTGGCGACGTCCTCGTCGTCGACGCCCGAGGACATGAGCAGCTCGACGGAGGCCGGTTCGTCGAGTTCGCCGAGCTCCATCGTGCGCGGGCTCATGACCTTGGCGGGGTGGTCGATGGGGGCCCGCCCGGCGACCACGTACCGCAGCCGGGGATAGGCGGCGCGCAGCGCGGTCCACACCGCCCACATCCGGGACATCCCCGGGGAGCCGCGGTACTGGGCCTGCTCGAAGGAGTCGAGCGCGATCAGCAGCGGCGGGTCCATCTCCCCGGGCGGGGTGCCGACGGCCCGGGCGACGAGCGTGGCGAGCTCGCGGGCCAGCTCCTGCTCGTGGGCGGTGGCCCGGGCGTGGAAGCCCGCCGAGTAGTCGCGGCCGAGGGTGGCCCGGGTGGCGGAGAGCTGGTAGAGCTCGTCGAGCTGGTTGCGTTCGCCTCGGTGGGCGGCGGCGGTCTCGCCGCAGCGGTCGGCCAGTTCGTCGAACGCGCCCCGGTGCGCGGGGTACTGGATGGCCAGCTGCCGGGCGGCCTCGCCGATCATCGTGGCGGGTTCGTGGATGGAGAGCGTCGGGCGCTCGAAGTCGACGTAGGCGAAGGGGAATCCGGCGGGTGCGTACGCCCGCAGGCTGTCGAGGAGGAACTTGGCGAGCAGGGTGCTCTTGCCGATGCCGCCGATGCCGTGGATGAGGACGGGGGGCTCGGCGGGCTCGGCGGGCAGCGCCAGGTAGGAGCGCAGCGCGTCGAGTTCGCGGATCCGGCCGTGGAAGGTGCCCGCGACCAGCAGCCGCATCGGCTGGAGGAGCCGGGCCCGTTCGAGCCGGCGCTGGACGTCCTCGGGGTCGGGCAGCAGCGCCTCGGTGCCGGGCACCTGGCGCAGCCACAGCACGGCCTGGAGGGTGTCGGAGAGCTCCTCGACGTCCGGCTCGGCGGACGTCGGCGGGGCGCCCGAGAGCAGGGCGGCGGCGGCGCGCTCGACGCGCGGGCCCTCGGGGAGCGCGGCGAGGTCGGTGGCGTCGAGGGCGGCCTTCGCCGCCGCGGGCCCCGCGAGACCCCTCAGGGCCGCCTCCCGCACCTCGGGGGTGAGCACCCAGCGCAGCGCGTGCTGCGAGGCGGCGAGGGCCGTGCAGTCGTCGACGAGTTCGGCCAGGGCCCGGCCGGTGGCCCGCTCCTCGCCGGGAAGCCGCAGCAGCGCGGGGTCGAAGTCGTCGAGCAGACAGGCCGCTTCGCGGTAGGCGCGGCGCAGCTCGGACGGGGCCGGGACGCCGGGTGCGGCGGGGGTGCGCAGTGCCCGGCGCACCGGGTCCGTGACGTCGTGGCCGGGCGCGAGGGCGAGGGTGGTGCGGACGGCCTCCTCGACCGCCGTGCAGACCCTGCGCATATAGCTGTCGGCGTGGTCGGGGGTGTCCGCCGCCTCGACGGCCCGCAGCACCTCGGTGACGGTCGTCTCCACGAGGCCGGGCCGCAGCTCCTCGGCGAGGCCCGAGGACTCGCGGAAGAACTGCTCGAAGAAGGCCCGCAGGTCGTCGGCGTCGACCACCCGCGCGGTGTCGCGGACCTCGTTCTTGCGGATGTCGTACGGGAGCTGGCGCATCGCGGTGGAGTAGCCGAGCAGCACGAGGCGGGGCACGGTCTGCGTCCGTACCGGGGTGTGTTCGTAGATCGCGAGGGCGAGTTTGCCGATGCAGTCCCAGACGTCGGAGTTCGGGTCGAGGGTGTCGCACTCGTCGAGGACGATCCAGAAGCGCTCCTCGGCGGCGGTGGCGCGGCTGACGATCCGGTGCACGGCGTCGTCGATCGAGGGCAGTGGATCGTTCAACTGTGTCGGATTCAACGGAAGTCCGTCGGCCCCGGGCTCCGGCACGAACTCGGCGAGCCGCCCGACCAGCCGGGCCGCCGTCGTCGTCCGCGACAGCGTCACCCGCACCGGACGGAACCCGCAGTGCTGACCGAGATGGCGGATCAGGTGGTACGTGTACGAGCGGCCGCTGTCCGGCTCGCCGTCCACCACCAGGACCGTCTGCTCCGGGTCGGCCACGAAGCGGCGCAGCTTCTCCCGCAGCTCGGACCGGTCGATGAAGACCGCGGTGCCGCCCCGGAGCACCACCGTCGTGAACGGGTCGCGCGTGGAGTGCGCCACCTCCTCGTCCTCCCGCAGCCGCCCCAGCAGCGAGCGCAGTTCCGTGCCCCGCCCCGCCGCGTCCTTGGCGTCGAGGCGGTCGATCGCGTCGAGCCGGGACAGCGCGGCGAGCAGGCGTCGCTGGTGCCCGATGTCCTTGCGGGCGGCCCCCACGATCCTGCGCGCGTTCTCGTCCCGGTCGGGGGTGAGCGGGAGGTCCGCGACGAAGATCCTGCTCAGGGCGGTGCGCAGCAGCCCTCTGTGGGGATCGGGGTTGTCGAGAAGGTGGTCCCGCACCCAGCTGGTGACGAGGCCCCACTCCGTTTCGGTGAGAGGCATGGCACACCTGCCCGCCGTCCTTGCGCCGAATGAGGACGGACTTTCTGCCATCCTCTCCCCGGGTCCGGGGCGCCGCAATAGCTGCCGGGCCCCGGGGGGGGAGTCCCCCGGCGGGCGCGGCCGCGCTCAGCTCTGCATCGCGATGTCCTCGAAGGACTCCAGCCGGCGCCAGCGCTCCTCCGGGGCGCGCGGGGTCGGCATCAGATCCACGTCCGGCAGCGGCCCGAACTCCAGCTCGGTGATCTCCGCGACGTCCGAGACCGGGACCTGGTACGTCCGGTACGGCCCCAGTGGCGGCGGCGCGCCCGCCGTCGCCCCCGCCAGCGCCCGCTCCGCGTCCCGGGTCAGGTCGGGGCTCTGGTCGAGCACGTACGCCGTCGCGGCCAGCGCCCCGTCCTGCATGAAGGCGACCACCTTCCAGAAGCGCAGCGGCACCTGGATGCCCCGGTAGGGCGGGTCGGAGTCCTGCAGCACGGGCCCGGTGAGCACCGCCAGCTTCCGGTCGAACTCGGCCGCGTGCTCCAGCAGGTAGTTCTCCAGGCCCTGCCACAGCTGCTTGCCCTGGTTGAACGTGTCCTGCTGCGGGGCCGCGTTGGTGAAGTGGAACGTGTCGGTGTTCGCCGCGTTCGCCACGCCGGGCCGGCCCCACACCGGATCGAGCCGGCGGACCAGGTGCCCGCGGTCCAGGCTGTTGTTGCGGTAGATGTCGTCGCCGGCCTGCTGCTCCTTCGGCAGCCTCGGGTCGAACAGCCAGACGTCGTCGCGCGGCACGTCCTCCAGGAGTTGCGCCCCCTCGATGCAGACGCCGGTCGCCGCGGCGAGCCGCCGGTCGGGCCGGAAGACGACGCTGAAGTGCGTGTACGGCAGGATGACCGTCTCGATCGACTCGCGTACCGGGAGCGGGAGGGGCACCACGGGGCCGAGGAAGGCCTCGTCGTAGCCGGCGCGGTCGCCGAACTGGTCCTGCCGGGATGGGCTTGTGTTCATACGATGTAAGTACCGCGCGGGGGAGGGCGCCCACGGCACCGGACCCGCAGGCCACTCGAACAGACGCCCCCCGGTGCCCCCTCACCCCCCGGTTCCAAGGAGGCACCACCATGGCCACCGGACTCTCCCTGCACGTCGGACTGAACAGCGTCGATCCCGACCGTTACGACGGCTGGGACGGCACCCTCGTGGCCTGCGAGAACGACGCCCGCGACATGGCGCGGATCGCCGCCGCCGCCGGCTTCGCCCCCACCGTCCTGCTCACCCGCGAAGGCACCGTCGACAACATCACCGCGGCGCTGCGCGAAGCGGCCGGAAAGCTCTCGGGCGGCGACATCCTGCTCTTCAGCTACTCGGGTCACGGCGGACAGGTCCCGGACGTCACCGGCGGGGACCACGAACCCGACAAGCGCGACGAGACCCTCGTCTTCTACGACCGCCAGTTCCTCGACGACGAGGTCCACCAGGAATTCCTGCGCTTCGACTCCGGCGTACGCATCGTCACCTTCTTCGACTGCTGCCACAGCGGCACCAGCATCGAGCTCCCCGGCGCCGCCGAGGTCGTGGGGCGCTACGTCCCCGAGCCCAAGCAGATCGAGCTCTACGAGCGCGACCGGGACTTCTACGACGACCTCCAGCGCTCGCTCGCCAAGGAGGCGGCCGCCTCCGGCAACGGAGCGGGACCCCCCGTGATCCTCGTCTCCGCCTGCCAGGACAACCAGGTCGCCGCCGACGGAGCCGTCAACGGCGCCTTCACCGAGGCGCTCCTCGACGTCTGGCGGGACGGAGCCTTCCGCGGCGACTACCGCTCCTTCCACCGGGCCATCCAGGGCAAACTGCCACCCTCGCAGAGCCCGAACCTGCACACCACGGGAGCACCCCCGGAGGACTTCCTGGGACAGCGGCCCTTCACCGTCTGAGCCCGGGTCCGGGTACGGATCCGGGCGTCCGAGCAACCCCACCGACCCGGACCGCCGCCCGAGGGGGCGCGGCCCGGGTCACGGCCGCAGCGCGGTCGCCAGCTGGGCCCGGGAGCGCACGTCCAGCTTCTGGTAGATCCGGGTCAGCCGCGCCTCGACCGTCTTCACGCTCAGATACAGCTTCGCCGCCGCCTCCTGGTTGCTGGCCCCCTGCCCGACCAGGCGTGCCAGACGCAGCTCCGCCTCGGTCAGCGTCGACAGCGCGGCGGACGCCTCCTCGCCCACCGGGGCCTCCCCGGCCGGACCGGCCGGCGTCTCGCTCGTCAGTGCCAGCCAGGGCGCGGCCCCGGCCCGCTCGAACACCCCGGCCGCCGTCTGGAGCGCGCCCTGCGCCGCCGACCTGCGGCGTCGCTTGCGCTCCACCCGCGCCAGCGCGACCAGGGCCCGGCCCCGCTCCAGCGGCAGCCCCGCCCGGGCGAAGCGCTCCGCCGTCCGGGTGAGCAGCTCCGCCGCCTCGTCCGTCCGGCCCTCCGCCGCCAGGCACAGCCCGTACGCCCGGTCGCAGCCGAGCAGCACCGAGGTCCGCCCGAGCCGTTCCGCCACCGGCCGGACCTCCGCCAGGACCGCCGTGGCCTCGTCGACGGCGTCGTGCCCGAGCAGCGCCTCCGCCAGCTCCTCGTGCCAGCGCAGCATCGACGGGTCGACCGTGGACTGGGCGCGCTCGTTCGCCTCGACCCGGCGCAGGGTCTCCAGGGCGGCGGCGACGTCGCCGTTGACCAGCTGGACCCGGCCGAGCGCGTACAGGCTGCGGGAGAGGAAGACCCGGTCGCCCTCCTCCTCCGAGGCCTGCACGCTGCGCCGGGCGTAGCTCGCCGCCCGCCCGAAGCTGCCGCCGGCGGTCTCCGCGAGCGCGAGGGCGTACCAGGCGGGGCCGGGGGAGAGCCCGGCCTCCAGGGTGAGGGCGAGCGACTGGCCGGCGTGCGCCAGGGCCGCCGAGCAGGGGCCGAGCCGGGACTCGATCTCCGCGAGGGTGCTGAGCAGTTCGATGGCGTCCTCGACCGAGCCGCGCCGCTGCACCAGCGGGAGCAGCGCGTTCAGCTGGTCGCGGGCGTCCACGAGCCGTCCATCGAACAGGGCGTGGCGGATGGTCAGGATCTGGGCCGCGTTCCGGATCCCGGCCGGCCGCTCGGCCGTCTCCAGGGCCCGGGCCTGGGCGAGCACCGCCTCCGCGTCCGAGGAGCCCAGGGCCCGCTCCATCCGGGCCTGGACGGTCAGCGCCTGCGCCGCCGTGCGGGGGTCGCCCATCGAGGCGGCGAGTGCGGCCGACTCCATCGCCGCCGCCCGGGAGCGCAGCGGGTCGCCGTCCGCCAGGACGTATTTGACGGCAAGGCGCAGCTGCACCGCCGCCCGCAGGGCCGTGTCGCCCTCGGAGTCCTCCATGGCGTGCACGTACATCTCGTCGAGCCCGGTCAGGCCCTGCCCCGCCGTGTCCAGGACGGCGAGCCGGGCCCGGACCCGGTCGGCGGGCGCCGCGTCGCGGGCCAGCAGGTCGGTCGCGGCCCGCATCGCGAGGTCGGCGCGGGCCGCGCGGGCGGCCTCCTCGGCGGCGTCCACGAGCCGGGCGATCCGTCGCGGGCCCAGGCTGCCGGGCGTCGACTCGGCGGCGAGCAGGGCGAGTTCGGCGGCCAGTGCGCGGTTGCCGCGGCCCCGGGCCAGGTCCGCCGCCGCGGCGACCTCCGCCGCGAGCTCCTCGTCCGGTGCGTCGGTGGCGAGCGCCCGGTGCCGTACCGCCTCGACCTGGTCGTCGACGACCTTCGCCAAGGCCGCGTGCCCCGCGCTGCGTTCGGCCCAGCAGGCGTCGTGCACCAGCGTGGACGGCAGCAGCCCCGCGGTGAACGCGACCGTGCCGTCCTCGGCGAGCGACACCAGACCGGCCCGCTCCGCCGCCGCGAGGTCCGCCTCCGCGTTGGGGCGCCCGGCCCGGCGCACCAGCGCCGCCGAGGGGCGCAGCGCGAGCGCCGCCAGGAGCAGCGTCTCGCGCACGTCCGGCGGTGCGGCGCCGAGGAGTTGCCTGGCCAGGTCCCTCGCCCGGCCCGACAGGGTCAGCGCCTCGGCGTGGTGCACGGGGGTGCGGGCGTCGGCGAGCGAGCGGCCCACGGCGAGCGCGAGCCGCGGGTTGCCGCCGCTCGCCTTGTGGATGCGCCCGGCCATCCGCGACGGCAGCCGGTGCTGGATGAGGAGCGCGGCGATCTCGTCCGCGTGCAGCGGCGGCACCAGCAGCACGTCCGCCTCGGAGGGCACCCACAGATGCGTGTCGTGCGGGTCCTGGGTGCCGTACGCCTCGTACGCCTCCGGTGTCTCCACGGAGACCACCCGCAGCGTCGGCGGGGCCAGGTGCAGGGCGAAGCGGAGCAGGTCGGCGCTGTCGGGGTCGATGTGCTGGACGCCGTCGACGACGAGGAGCGCGGGGCCGCGGGCGGTGAGCGCCCGCAGGATCCGGGCGAGTCCCAGGCGCAGCGCGATCGGGTCCCAGCCGGCGTCGTGCAGCGGGGCCTCGCGGCAGAGCATGGCGACCGCGGTGCGCTGCGGGTCCGGGAGCGCCTCGAAGACGCCGGCCGCGGAGATGCCGAGCGGGACGGAGGCGGCGGCCGCCCGGGGGCAGGGCACGGTGGCGGCGGGGGCGGCGCCGGGGCCGGTGGGCGTCTGGGGGGCGGTGCGGTACGGGCCGGAGGCCTGCGGGGAGGCGGTCCCGCGGCCGGGGGCGCCCGGGGCGGCGGGGTCGAGTGCGCACCCGGCGGCGGTGTCCGCGGCGCCCGGGGGCGGCTCCGTGGTGGGGCCGTCCTCGTCGGCGGCGGGCCGGGTCACGGTGGCGGCGACCGAGGCCACCAGGGCGGCCGCGGTCGCGCCGGGTATGTCGCGGTCGGCAGGGAGCGTGGCCAGCCAGAGCACGGTCTCGCCGCGCGCCTCGGCGCGGGCGGCCTCGGCCAGCGCGACCTCGGTCTTGCCGACTCCGGCCGGGCCGGTGAGCAGTGCCCGGCCCCTCGACTGCAGGACGCGTTCCAGGCGGGCGAGGAGTTCCTCCCGGCCCACGGGCGCTGGCGGCGCTGTCGTCATGCTTCCACCACCCTCCGGCCCTCGGGACCCGGCCCATGAGCCCCGTTGCGCAGAGAATACGGAGCCTGTCGCCCCCGTCCAGGCCTCTTGTCCGGCATACGGACAGCATGTGCCGCTCGACGGTCCGTCACCGGCACCGCAAAGCGCCCGTGGTGTAGACCACGGGCGCTTCGCTGACCAGCAGTGATGCTGGTGTGGGGGGTGGTTCTGACGGGAGCTCAGAGCTGTTTAGAAGGTCAGGCTCCACGAGTCGATGTAGCCGGTGTCACCCGAGGCCACATCGCGGACCTGGAGCTTCCAGGTGCCGTTGGCGACCTCGCTGGACGCGTCGACCGTGTAGGTCGCGAGGACGTTGTCCGCGCTGTCCGACGAGGAGGAGGCCTTCAGGTTGCGCACCGTGCCGTCGGGGGCGATCAGGTCGATGACCAGGTCACCGCGCCAGGTGTGCTTGATGTCCACGCCGACCTTGAGGGCGGCCGGCGCGTTGCCGGTGACGCCGGTGACGGAGATCGGGGAGGTCGAGGTGGAGTTGTCCGCGATCGCGACGTCCGTCCCGTTGGTGAAGACCGTGCCGGACGGCGGCGTGGTGCCGAGGACCGCGTTCACGGTCGCGGCGGCGTCCGCGATGCCGGTGCCGCAGCCGCCGGTGCAGGTGCCGGGCAGCGGACGGGCGTTGGCCTTGATGGCGGATTTGATGTCGGCCGGGGTCAGGGACGACTTGGCCGACTTCAGCAGCGCGGCGAGACCGGCGATGTGCGGGGCCGCCATCGACGTGCCCTGGTAGGGCTTGTAGGTCTCGGTCGACTGGACCGTGGTGCCGGAGTTCAGCGTGGAGTAGATGCCGTTCTCGGGCGTGGTGATGGTGCCGGGCGTGTCGTTGGCGTTGCGGGTCTCGCCGCCGGGGGCCGAGACGTCCACGCGGGTGCCGTAGTTGGAGTAGAAGGAGCGGCTGCCGGCGCGGTTGGTGGACGCGACGGTGATGACGCCGGTGCAGTTCGCCGGGGTGAAGCCGGAGGTGTCGGCGTTGCTGTTGCCCGCGGCGACGACGACCGTGGTGCCGCGCGAGACGGCGCCGTTGATCGCGTTCTGGTACACGCTCGGGCAGGTGGCGCTGGCGCCGCCCAGGCTCATGTTGATGACCTTGGCCGGGGTCGGGTTGGCGGGCACGCCCGCCACGGTGCCGCCGGAGGCCCAGGTGATCGCGTCCGCGATGTCGGAGGAGGAGCCGCCGCACTTGCCGAGCACGCGCACGGGCTGGATCTTCGCGTTGTACGCGATGCCCGCGATGCCCTTGGTGTTGTTGGTGACCGCACCGATGGTGCCGGCCACGTGGGTTCCGTGCCAGGAGGAGTTGGAGGCCTTGGAGCCGGTGCCGCACTCGCCGTCCGTGGCGTTCCAGTCGCCCTCGTCCTTGGAGTCCGCGTCGCGGCCGTTGCCGTCGCGGGCGGCGGAGGAGTCGGAGATGAAGTCGTAACCGGAGACGACGTTGGCCGCGACGTCGGTGTGGGCGGCGTAGCCGGTGTCGATCACGGCGACGGTGACGCCCGAGCCGGTCGCCTTGTCCCAGGCGGTGGGGACGTTCATGCCGCCGGTGGGCTCGAAGAGGTCCCACTGCTTGGCGTAGTCGGTGTCGTTCGGGGTGACCGCCATCGCGTAGGCGCGGATGTCCGGCTCCACGTTCGCGACCTGCGGGTCGGCGCGGAAGGCGGCCATGACCTCGGCCACGTCCTGCTTGGTGGCGGAGCCGCCCAGGTCGACCAGCGCGGCGCCGCCGGTCAGACGGCGCTCGAAGGAGAGCTTCTCGCCGGTCACGGCGGCCTTGGCGGCCGCGTCGCTCTTGGCGGCGGCGTTCGAGCCGGCCTCGGCGGACGAGGACTTGTAGGTCACGATGACCTTGTCGACGGGGGCGCTGGGCAGCGCGGTCATCGACTGGGAAGCCGGGGCGGGCTTCGGGGAGGCTGCGGCCGGGACGGCGGCGAACGCCCCGGTGGTGGTGGCAGCGGCACCGAGGATCGCGGCGCTCGCGACCACCACGGATATGACTCTCCGCCTGGAACCGTTCAAGGTGTGGCCCTTTCGAGTACGACGTGAGGGAGCAGTGGCGGCGGCGCGGGATCCGCGGTGCGAAGTGGGGTCGCGGTCCGTCGTCTCCCTGGGCGTGGGGGCCCGTGCGCCGCCACCGGCGCGACGGCCCGGGTCAAGGCCGTCACCGGCGGACATCACCCACCCCTTCTCATGCACCTGACAGGTGGAGGCGTGAGGGGATCTGCCGGTGCGGCAGACAGTAGGGAACGCCGAGGTGAACGCGATACGGGGAAAACCCTTGTCACCCCTAGGGGGTGGCCGGGGGGAGCGTGGGGGAGTGGAGGGGTTTGCGGGGGATCGGCCCCCTGAGGGCGGGGCGGGAGGCGGTGGCGGACCGCCACCTCCCACCCCGCCCCCAGGTCAGCCGAGTTCGAGCGTGGTGACCCCGAACACGCGATCCTGTGCGATCGGACGAACGGGCCCCGTGTACATCCGGGCCGTCTCGAACGTCGGCTCCAGGCCCCGCTCCTCGGCGAGGCGCGCGGCAGCCGGATTGGCCTCCGGCATGTCGACGGCGATCCGCTCCGAGCCGAACGCGCGGGCCTCGGCCGCCAGGGCGTCGAGGAGGGCCGCCGCGTCGGCGGGGGTGTCGGCGAAGAGGGGACCGATCCGCGCCTCCTGCTCGGCGGGACGGACCACGCCGTACCCGGTGGGGCGGCCGTCGGCGACCCGGACCAGGGCGCGGTGGCCCGGCGTCGTCAGCCAGGACCTCAGAAAGCGCGGCCGGGCGGCCGGGTGGCAGGCGTCGTCGTACGCGGCGAGCACGGCCTGATCCACCTCCTCCGCCGGCACCACTCCGGCCACGGCGCCGTCGGAAACCGGGACTTCCCCCACATAGCGGGCGGTGCGGTAAGCGGGGACGAAACCGGAACGGCGGTAGTTGTCCTGCTGGTCCGGCACCCCGTCGAGCCCCACCGTCCGGGCGCCCGCGTGCGCCAGCGCGGACCGCCAGGTCGCGAGACCGTGACCGTGGCCGCGCAGATCGGGCCGGACGAGATAGAACCCCAGGAAGGAATAGGTGTCGCTGTAGTTGACGACCGAGATCGCGGACACCGGCTCCCCGTCGATCCGCCCCAGGAAGAACCCCTCGGGATCCTGCGCGAAGAACGCGGGAGCGTCGGCCACCCCCGGGTTCCACCCCTCGTCGGCCGCCCACGCGCGCACCAGCGCCCAGTCCTGGAGGGAGGCCCGGGAGATCTGCAGGGTCATGGAGGTCCCTTCGGCGGGTGAGCACGACTCGGGAGGGAGGGGCCGTCGAGCATAGCGGCGCCGGCCCGCCCCCCTGGCACACCACCGATGCTTTCCGGCCGAGTCGCCCGCGCCGGCTCGGGCGGCCTCGCCGAGGAGGAGCGGAAGGGGTTGAGGACGAGCGGAGGGGCGGCATCCCGAGGTCCCGTACCGCAGGACCCGCCGAGCCCGTCCCACGCGCACGGCCGGCCCCGTCCGACCCCGGCCGGTCTCGGTGGCAGGCGCCGGCCTGAGGTGGCAGCGCGGCGGTGGCAGTGCGCTCGGACCCGGGCGGCAGCGCGGCGGTCCGGGACAGCAGCGCGCCCGGACCGGGGTGGCAGCGCGGCGGTCTGAGGTGGCAGCGCGCCCGGACCGGGGTGGCAGCGCCGCGGCCCGAGGCGGCAGGGCCGTGGCCCGAGGTGCAGCGCCCGGCCCGAGGCGGCAGCGCGCCGGTCCGAGGCGCCAGGTCACCCCACGAGGCGCAGCGCCGTCCCCGCGACCCCCAGCCGCACGGACTGGCCCCACGTCAACTCCAGGGCGTCCGACTCCATCCCGTCCCCGAACGCCACCAGCCGGTCCGACTCCACCGAGAGCCGCAGCGCCTCCCCGGCGTCGAGCAGGCCCTCCACGCGCCCGGTGCCGGAGCTCGGCGACGGCCAGGCCTCGCGTACGGACCAGGCGAGGCGTCCGTCGGTCGGCGCGGGCAGCGGGAGCGGGCTCTCGCGCTGGTGCCAGAGCGAGCGCAGCCAGCCCGTGGCGCCCGTGCCGGTGCCGACCAGGACCCCCGAGGAGGCCTGCCGCTCGGGCGGTCCGGTCGGCGCCTGGAGGCTGTAGCGCGCGGTCTGGTGGCCCGGCGCGCCGACGTAGACCTCGTTGAGCGCGAGCAGCCGCTGCGCGTCGTCGGTGACGGCCTCGACCATGGTCAGCAGGTCCACCGCCGTCCGCACCCCCGTGGCGGACGGCAGCAGCTTGTGGGCGTCCGCCGGCCGGTGGCGGACCAGGACCCCGGGGTTGCGCCCGGGATCGACGTCGATCCCGACGACCGGCTGGCCGGTCAGGTACTTGGCCGCGTTGGCCACCAGCCCGTCCTGACCGACCACCACGACCACGTCCTCGGGGCCGAAGAGGAAGCGGTCCAGGTCGGCCCGCTCGACCAGGGCCCGCCGCCATCGCAGCGGCACCGCGGCCGTCACCTCGGCGAGCGCCCGCGCGGTCCGCTCGTGCCGCTCCCGGACCTCCTCCACGGAGCGGCCGCGGTGGGAGAGGAAGAACGCGGCCTGCCCGTGCGTCCCGTGCCGCGCCAGCAGCTCCTGGTACTCCGTGGTGCGGTGGACGAGCACCGCGCGCGGGGCGAGGCTCACGCGTCCGCACCGCCGCCGAGCCGGGCGAGCAGTCCGGTCAGCACGTCCGGGGAGAGGGTGAGGTGCTCGATCCGCGGCAGCTGCTCGGCCGCCCGGGTCGCCGCGAGGGCGTGCAGCGTCGCCGCGGGGACCTCCGCGTGCGCCCGCAGCCAGGCGGTCTGCGCCGCGGCGCGCGCCGCGCCCACCTCGCGTGCCGCCTCCGCCTCCGCGCGGGCCAGCCGGACCGTGCGGGCGGCCTCGGCCTCGGCCCGTACGGCGTCGGCCGCGGCGTTCTCCTCGGCCTCGCGCCGGGCGTTGGTGCCGCGCTGGTCGACGAGCCGCTCCTCCTGCCGGGCCAGCTCGATCTTGCTGGCCAGCTCGTTCTCGGCGATGGCGCGCTCCCGT
Organism: Streptomyces sp. NPDC020422; assembly: GCF_044386705.1. Taxonomy (NCBI): domain Bacteria; kingdom Bacillati; phylum Actinomycetota; class Actinomycetes; order Kitasatosporales; family Streptomycetaceae; genus Streptomyces; species Streptomyces sp. NPDC020422. The sequence continues at coordinate 430,054 of NZ_JBIRVJ010000007.1, forward strand.
TCGACCGCGACCGCCCGGCGTTCGTAGGTGGCCCGGTCGGCCTCCTGCTGGATCTGCTCGCGGGCCGGGGTGCGCAGGGCCCGCTCGACCTCGGGTTCGGGGCGCAGCGCCACCACCCGTACGGCGACCACCTCGATGCCGGTGTCCGGCAGGCGGGGCTCGGCGGCGAGACCGGCGGCCATCCGGTCCCGGACCGCCGCCACCCCGTCGACGAGCGCCTCGGCGAGCGGGATGCGGGCGAGCACGTCGAGGGCGTGCTGCTGGGCGCTCTCGGTGAGCAGTCCGGCGATCTGCTCCAGCGGGGTGCCGCGCCAGACGCCGGTGTCCGGGTCGAGCGAGAAGTCGAGCCGCGTGGCGGCCGCTGCGGGGTCGGCGATCCGGTACGTCACGGTGGACTGGACGCTCACGTCCTGGAAGTCGGCGGTGCGGGCGTGGAAGGCCATCGCCAGCTCGCGGTCGTCGACGGGCACCTCGGAGAGGGCCGCGGACAGGGCGCGGAACCAGAAGCTGAGGCCCGGGCCGTCGTGGACGATCCGGCCGCCCCGCTGGTAGCGGATGTGTGCGGTGGGCGCGGAGCGCAGATGGCGCCAGCCGGCCCGCCGGGTGATGTCGGCCATGGGGCCCTCCCCCTGTCGTCGGCGAGACGAAGGGGGAACTCCCCTTGTCGTCACTATGACGATAGGAGGCCCCCTCGCTTGTCGTCAAGGTGACGAAAGGGAAAGGTCCGCCCCGCGCCCGGTCTCGGGCTGGGGCGGACCTTCGATGGCGTGGCCGGCGACGGTTCCGCGACGGTTCCGCGCCTGTTCCGCGATGCGTCCACGGAACAGGCGGGCTCTCAGCGCGCGGGCTGCGGTACCGGCAGGGGGTCGGCCAGGGGCATCGGCTCGCGGGGGCCCGACTCGGCGCGGGCGGAGGGCACGGGCCCCGGCGCGGCGCTCGGGCCGGCGACCGGGGCGGTGCCGGCGGCCGGGGCGGTGGCGGTGGGCGAGGACGCCACCACGACGGACTCGGTCCTGCCGCCCTCCTCTCCGATCCCCGTCGTCAGGAGGACCACCCCGCGGGCGGCCACCAGGGAGGCGACGGCGGCGACGGCCCAGCCCCAGGCGCCCGCGCGGAAGGTCTCGCCGAGCAGGGCCACGCCGATGACGGCGGCGGCGGCCGGGTTCGAGAGGTTCACCACCGCGAGCGGCGCGGCGAGCCCGCCCCGGTACGCGGCCTGGGAGAGCAGCAGCCCGCCCACCGCGAAGGCGGCGATCAGGACCGCGAGCAGCGTCGTCTGCCACCATCCGGCCGGCCCGCCGGGCAGATCCCGGGCGAGGGCGGCGGTCAGGGTCTGGGTGAGGGCGGAGCCGACCCCGGAGGCCACCCCGGACGCGGTGGCGTGGCCGAGCCCCCGCCCCCGCGAGGCGCCTCCCGCGCGGGCGCCCGAGCGGGAGGCGAGGAGCCCGATGAGGAGGAACGTCGCCGCCGTGACGATCAGGGCCTCGCGCAGGCTCATCGCCTCGCCGGGCGCGGCGGGCCCGGTCACGGCCACCAGGCCCACGAGCCCGACCAGGGTCCACAGGGCCCCGCGCCACTCCGCGCGGGTGACCCGCCGGTGGGCGCCGTACGCGCCGATCGGCAGGGCCGCCACGAGCGTCAGGGCGCCGAGCGGCTGGACGAGGGTGAGCGGCCCGTAGTGCAGCGCGGCCACGTGGGCGAGCGCTCCGGCCGCGTTCAGGCCGACGGCCCACCACCACTGGGGCCGGGCGAGCAGTCGGCGCAGCGCCCCGGGCCCGCCGGCGGAGGCGGAGGCGAGCCGCGACTGGGCGACGGCGGCCAGGGCGTACCCGGCGGCGGAGACGAGCGAGAGGAGGACCGCGATCACGGTTCCGGCGACGGCGCTCATCGCAGCGCTCCGGCGGTGGCGGGGCTGAGCGGCGCCGGCCTCCTCGCCCCGGGCCCGCGGTCGGGTGAGGGTACGGCGAGCAGGGCGAGCGCGAGCAGGACGGCGGCGGCGAGGGCGTCGAACCAGTAGTGGTTGGCGGTGCCGACGATGACCAGCAGGGTGAGCAGCGGGTGCAGCAGCCAGAGCGGGCGCCAGCGCGAGGAGGTGGCGACGATCAGCCCGACGGCGACCATCAGGGCCCAGCCGAAGTGCAGCGAGGGCATCGCGGCGAACTGGTTCGCCATCGAGTCGGCCTCGGGCGTCGCGCCGTACACGGAGGGTCCGTAGACCTGCGCGGTGTCGATGAGGCCGGTCGCGGCGAGCATCCGCGGCGGCGCGAGCGGCAGGAGCAGGTGCAGGGCGAGCGCGGCGCCGGTCACCAGGGCGAGCACCCGGCGGGACCAGACGTAGTGGGCGGGCCGGCGCCAGTAGAGCCAGGCGAGGAAGGCGAGGGTGGCGGGGAAGTGCACGGCCGCGTAGTACGTGTTGGCCGCGTGGACGAGGCCCTCGCCGTGCAGCAGCAGCTGCTGGATCGTCCCCTCGTCCGGCAGGTGCACAGCGCGCTCGGCGTCCCAGACGCGGTCGGCGTTGTGGAAGGCGCGGGTCTCGTGCCCGTTCGCGAAGAGCCGGCCGAACTTGTAGACGAGGAAGAGCGCCGTGACGAGCAGCAGCTCGCGCAGGAGGGGCGGTCTGGGGGTAGCCGTCGCCCCCGGTCCTGCAGGACGTGATCTTCGTATCCCGCGTATCCCGGTAGCCATGGCTCGGCCCCTTTTTTCCGTCAAATCGGACAGCAAACGGAGGAACTCTAGATCCGAATTCATCGAGACGCAAGCGTCTCGATACGTTTGCGTCTCGATTGTGCGCCCCCTACTCTCGTATGTGCAGGGAAAGCTGTCGCTGGGTACGGGGTGTCCGGGAGGAAATCGATGTCCACGCAGGCCGCGACCGCCGCCGCCAGGCGCGGCAAGCTCACCCCCGAGCGCGAGGCGGAGCTCTACGAGGCCGTCATCTGCCTGCTGCGCGAAGGCGGCTACGACTCCGTCACCATGGAGGGCGTCGCGGCCCGCACCAAGTGCGGCAAGGCCACGCTCTACCGCCAGTGGGGCACCAAGCCCCGCCTCGTCACCGCCGCCCTCGACAAGCGCCGCTGCGCCGTCTTCACCGGCATCGACACCGGCTCCCTCGTCGGCGACCTGCGCGAGGCCGCCCGCCTCGCCGCCAGCCGCCGCGAGCGCGACGCCGAGCTGATGGAAGCCGTCAGCCAGGCGTACATCCAGCACCCCGACCTGCGCGAGGCGCTGCGCGAGACCGTCATCGAGCCCGAGGTCGCCGCCCTCGACGCGATGCTGCAGCGCGCCGTCGACCGCGGCGAGCTCGCCGCCGGCAACCCTGCCATCGGCTTCGTCGCCCCCGCCTTCCTCGGCATGCTCCGCATCGAGCGCCTCTTCGAGGACCGCTTCGCCGACCCCGACACCATGCTCGTCTTCGTGGACGCGGTGCTGCTGCCCGCGCTGCGCGTCGGCGCGCCCGAGGTGTGAGGCCCGCCGGGCTCCGGCACCCTGAAGCCATGCCCGACACCTCACCGCCCCGGGTCCGCGTCCGGCGGATCTACGAGCCGCCCGAGCCCGGCGACGGCCTGCGCGTCCTCGTCGACCGGCTCTGGCCGCGCGGCCTCGCCAAGGCGGACGCCCGGGTCGACGAGTGGCCCAAGGCCCTGACCCCCTCCACCGAGCTGCGCCGCTGGTACCACGGGCCCGAGGGCGAGTACGCGGAGTTCCGCCGCCGCTACGCGCGCGAACTCGCCGAACCCGCCGCCGCCGAGGCCCTCGCCGCGCTGCGCACCCGCGCGGCCGAAGGCCCCGTCACCCTGCTGACGGCCGCCAAGGAGCCGGAGACCAGCCACACTTCGGTCCTGGTGGACGCGCTGGACCCGCCCCGGTCCTGACCAGGAGCGGCGGGACGCCGCCAGGGGCCGCCCCTTTCGGGCCACCCGGCCGCCGCCCCCTGTTCACCGGCCGGGGCCCCGGGCACCATGGGCGCACGGCCCCGCACGGGGCGGCGCCCAGGCCGGCACCCGGCCCCGCTCCACCCCCGGCCCCACACCCGCTTTCCCCCGCACTCCACGGCAGCACCGCGACCGCGAGGAGGCACCGCGTGGACCAGGCTCAGCGGAAGAGGCACGCCCTGCTCGACGCGCTCCAGCGCGACCCCTACCCCCTCTACGCCCGTGCGCGCCGCTCCCCGGGGCTGACCTTCGTGCCCGCCCTCGACGCCTGGCTGGTCGCCCGGGACGCCGACATCCGGGAAGTGCTGCTCAGGCCGCAGGACTTCTCCTCCGCGCAGGCCCTGCGCCCGGACGTACTGCCCTCGCCGGCCGCGCTCGCCGTGCTCGCCAAGGGCTTCGCGGGCCGGCCGACCGTCGTCTCCACCGACGGACCCGCCCACCGCCGCCACCGCGCCCCCCTCAACAGCGGCCTGTCGGCCGCCCGCACCGCCGCGCTCACGCCGTACATCCGCCGGCAGGCCGACATCCTCGCCGAGGCCTTCGCCGACGCCGTCGCCGAGCGCGGCCAGGCCGACCTGATGGCCGAGTACGCCCGCGTCCTGCCCGGCACCGTCATCGGCCGCCTCCTCGGCCTCGACCCGGCCGACGTACCCGCAGCCGTCCACGGCTCGTACAGCGCCGAGCGGCTGCTCTTCCGCCCGCTCCCGGAAGAGGAGCAGATCGCCGCCGCCGAGGACGTCCTCGCGCTCCAGCGGCTCCTCGACCGCTACGCCCGCGACCGGCGGGCCCGGCCCCGGGACGACCTGATCAGCACCATGGTCGGCGCCCTCGCCCCCGACGCCGGGCTCGGACCGGGACCGCGCGACCTCACCGAGGACCAGCGCTGCGAACTCGTCGCCAACCTCCAGAACCTGCTCATCGCGGGACACCTCACCACCACCGCCCTCATCGGCGGCACCATGCTCCACCTCCTGCGCCACCCCGACCAATGGCGCCTGCTGCACACCCGGCCGGAGCTCATCCCCGCCGCCGTCGAGGAGGCCGCCCGCTACGACACCGCCGTCCAGGGCTTCCGGCGCACCACCACCCGCCCGCTGACCCTCGCCGGCACCGAACTGCCCGCCGGGGCGACCCTCTTCGTCGCGTACGGCTCCGCCAACCGCGATCCCGCCCGCCACCAGGACCCCGACACCTTCGACATCACCCGGCCCCACCCGCGGCCCCGCCACCTCGCGTTCGGCCACGGCCCCCACGGCTGCCCCGGCTCCCAGCTGGCCCGCGTCCAACTCCGCGGCACGCTGGAGGCGTTCGTCCGCCGCCTGCCCGGACTGCGGCCGGCCGAAGGGCACGAGCCCGCGATGCGCCCCACCCTCATCCACCGCTCGCCCGAGCGGCTGCTCCTCACCTGCTGAGCCGCGGCGCCTCCGCGGCGGCGTCGGGCACCGTGGCACCGGCCGCCTCCACCCGGTCCGCCAGCTCCCGCGCCCACACCACGAGCCCGGCGACGTCGATCCCGTACGTCGCCGCCCCGGCCCCGGCCGCCGCGTACCCGGCGACCCGCCCGGCCCCGCGCCGCAGCAACCGCGCCCCGCCCGTCGCGTTCCCGCGCGCCGCGTGCGTCAGGCCCACCGCGAGCTGCGCCAGCCCCTGCCACAGGTCGCGCTCCCGCTCGGGCCCCGACTTCCACGCGTCTTCGAACACCTCGTGCGCATGGAACGGCATCCCGGCGTCCAGCAGCCGCTGCGCCTCCCGCACGGTCTCGCCCGGCGTCCGCACCAGCCCCTCCGGCTGCCGCGGCACCCCCTCGGCCCCGTACGGCAACGGCCGCCCGAGCCCGTCCCGCGGCCGCCCGCTCCGCGCCCGCCCGTCCCGGTCCCGGTCCCGATCCCTGTCCATCCGTCCATTCTCCGCCGCCGACGCCCGGTGACACCCCGTGTGGTGATCCACCCCGTGAAGTGAGGTAATGTTCTCTTGCACGCCGCCGCCGGGGAAACACCCGGGGCAGACGGGCAACGGGACGTGGCGCAGCTTGGTAGCGCACTTGACTGGGGGTCAAGGGGTCGCAGGTTCAAATCCTGTCGTCCCGACTTGAAAAAGTCGCAGATCAGAGGACGTTTCGGAGTAATCCGAAACGGCCTCTGACGTGTGGGCGCGGCGGTCAGGACACGGTGACCCGGACCGGGCCGGTGGCCGCCGTGAGGGTGGCGGTGGTGAGGAGCAGGCGGTCGTCGCCGGAGACCTTGGCGAGGGTGGCGCCGAGGGTGCTCCGCTGGGCGGAGAAGTACGGCGACTTGGCATGGGGAGCTGCTCCTCGGGTGCGGGTGCGGGTGCGGGTGCGGGTGCGGGTGCGGGCCCGGCGGCGAGCCCGGGTTTCGGGCCAACTGTGCGGTTTCGTAGCCGTGTTGCGCCCGTTCGTCCTATCTTCTAGGGGCCCCGCGGTCCATGCTCGCCCAGGAGGTCCGATTGCAGCCCCGCCGCGTCCGCGCCATGGCCCGAGCGTTCCGCCGCTCCCCCCTGCTCATCGCCTTCGCCCTCGGCTCGCTGCTCGTCGCCCTCACGCCCTGGCTGGGAATGGCGAGCACCGGGCCCGGCGGCCGCGGACCGACCCCGCCGCCGGGGCCCGTGCCCTTCGACCAGCAGACCGCGCAGCAGTCGCCCCACCACGGCGTCGCCCCGGCGAACGCCATGGAACCGATGGCTCCGGTGCTCGACCGGACCGGCTGGACCGCCACCGCGAGCGACGAGGAGACCGCCAAGGAGAACGGGCGGGCGGCCAACGTCCTCGACGGCGACGCCGCCACCCTCTGGCACAGCAGGTGGTCGGGGACCCCCGCCCCGCTGCCGCACAGCATCACCATCGACATGCACCGCACGACCGTGGTCTCGGCGCTCGTCTACCAGCCCCGCAAGGACAGCCCCCACGGGCGCGTCGGCCAGTACAGCATCAGCGTCAGCACCGACGGACGGAACTGGGGGAGCCCGGTCGGCACCGGCACCCTCGCGGACGACACCGCCGCGAAGACCCTCGCCTTCGCCCCGCAGGGCGCGCGGTTCGTCAAGCTCACCGCCGTCACCGAGGCCGGCAACCGCGGCCCGTGGAGCTCCGCCGCGGAGCTGAACCTGCTCGGCGACCCGGGAACCCCGGCGGCCACCGTCGACCTGCCGCGGACCGGCTGGACGGCCACCGCGAGCGACGAGGAGACCGCCAAGGAGAACGGGCGGGCGGCCAACGTCCTCGACGGCGACGCCGCCACCCTCTGGCACAGCAGGTGGTCGGGGACCCCGGCACCGCTGCCGCACAGCATCACCATCGACATGCACCGCACGGCGGCCGTCTCCGCCCTGGTCTACCAGCCGCGCAAGGACAGCCCCAACGGGCGGGCGGGCGCGTACACCGTCACCACCAGCACCGACGGCACCACCTTCGGCGCCCCGGTCGCCTCGGGCACCTGGCGCGACGACGACACCGTCAAGACCGCCACCTTCACCCGCGCCGCCAACGCCCGCTACATACGCCTGACCGTGACCCGCGAGGCCGGCAACCGCGGGCCCTGGACCTCCGCCGCCGAGATCCGGCTGAGCGGACCCGCCAACCCCGCCGCCCACGGCTCCTGGAGCCGGATCACCGGCTTCCCCCTGGTGCCGGTGGCCACCGCCGTCCTGCCCGGCGACAAGCTGCTGGCCTGGTCGGCGTACGCGGTCGACCGCTTCGGCGGCAGCAACGGCTACACCCAGACCGCGATCCTGGACCTCAAGACCGGCAAGGTCACCCAGCGCCGCATCGACAACACCGGCCACGACATGTTCTGCCCGGGCATAGCGATGCTCGCCGACGGGCGGGTGCTCGTCACCGGCGGCAGCAACGCGGAGAAGGCGAGCATCTACGACCCGGCCACCGACGCCTGGTCCGCGACCGCCGACATGAACATCGCCCGCGGCTACCAGGCCATGACCCTGCTCTCCACCGGCGAGGCCTTCGTCCTCGGCGGCTCCTGGAGCGGAGCCACCGGAGACAAGTCCGGCGAGGTGTGGAACCCGGCCACCCGCACCTGGCGCAAGCTCGCCGGCGTCCCCGCCACCCCGGCGATGACGGCCGACCCCCGCGGCGCCTACCGCGCCGACAACCACATGTGGCTGTACGCCACCTCGGGCGGCAAGGTGCTCCAGCTCGGCCCCAGCAAGCAGATGCACTGGATCACGACCGGCGGAAACGGCAGCCTCACCTCCGCCGGCAACCGGGCCGACAGCCAGGACGCCATGACCGGCAACGCCGTCGCGTACGACGTCGGCAAGCTGCTCACGCTGGGCGGCTCGCCCGCGTACGAGAACACGCCCGCCACCCGGCGCGCGTACACCGTCAGCATCACCGGCGGCCAGGTCCAGGCGGCGCGCACCGGCGACATGGGCCACGCCCGCGCCTTCGGCAACAGCGTCGTCCTGCCGGACGGCAAGGTCGCCGTGTTCGGCGGACAGGCCCACCCCGTGCCGTTCAGCGACGCCACGTCCGTGCTGACCCCCGAGCTGTGGGACCCGGCCACCGGGCGCTTCACCCCGCTCGCCTCCATGGCCGTGCCGCGCAACTACCACAGCGTGGCGAACCTGCTGCCCGACGGGCGGATCTTCTCCGGCGGCGGCGGCCTGTGCGGCGACTGCGCCACCAACCACTCCGACGGGGCCGTGTTCACCCCGCCGTACCTGCTCAAGGCGGACGGCTCGCCCAAGCCGCGCCCCGTCATCACCGGCGACGTACCGCCCCGGGCCGCCGCCGGCACCTCGCTCACCGTCGGCACCGAAGGGGCGGTGGCCTCCTTCGTCCTGATGCGGGCCTCGGCCGCGACCCACTCCACGGACAACGACCAGCGGCGGATCCCGCTGACGTCCAAGGCCACCGGGACCGGCACGTACGAGGTGGCGCTCCCGGCCGACAAGGGCGTGGTCCTGCCCGGCACCTACATGCTCTTCGCCCTCGACGCCCAGGGGGTGCCGAGCATCGCCCGGTTCGTCACCGTCACCTGACGTCCGGCCCGGCGGGGGACCCGGGCAGGCCGGCCGCTCAGCCGTCCTGCCCGCGGGCCACCACCCGGAAGGTCTCCAGGGAGGGGTCGGCGGCGTCGGGGATCAGCAGGCCGTGCGCCACGCCGCTGCGCAGGTACTCCACCACCTCGGCGTTGATCACCTCCCCGGGCGTGACGGCCGGCACCCCCGGCGGGTACGGGCTGATCGTCTCCGCCGAGACGCGGCCCACCACGTCCCGCGCCGCCACGTGTTCCACCTGCGCGAAGAACGCCTCGCGGGGCAGCATGGCCTGCTCCAGTTCGAGGCCGGAGGGCTCCGGGAGCCGCACCGGCGGCCGGGGCTCCAGCTCACCGGCGCGTTCGACGAGCGCCCGCAACGCGTCCACCAGGATCTTCTCGGTCGTGTCGTCGTCCGCGTGGGTGAGGGAGGCGGTGATCCGGCAGGAGTCGGAACCTCCCACGTCGACGTGGCACTCCTTCCGCAGCCACTCGGCCGCCTGCATCCCGCTGACGCCGAGGCCCCGCACATCGATCACGATCTTGAGCGGATCGAGCTCGGCCACGAGCCCCTGCTCCACCACCTCCGCGCCCATCGGCTCCAGCCCCGGCAGCCCCGCCGCTGCCTCGCGCACCCGGGCCGCCCGGCGCAGCGCGCCGTCGAGCAACTCCCGCCCGTGCTCGACCATCTGGCGCCGCCAGCCGTCGAGCGTCGCGTACACGAGCGAGGAGGCGCTCGTGGTGCCGAGCAGGTCCTCCCGCTGCTTCAGGACCTCCGGCGACACCCGGTCGTACTGGAGGTGGAAGACCGAGCTCTGCTCGATCGCGCCACCCATCTTGTGCACGCTGGTCACCACCAGGTCGGCGCCCGCGTCGATGCCCCAGACCGGCAGTTCGGGATGGAACGGCAGGTGCGCGCCCCACGCCTCGTCGACGATCAGCGGCACCCCGGCCTCGTGGCAGGCCTCGGCCACGCCCCGCACATCGGCGCAACCGCCCCAGTCCGTGGGCGTGATCAGCAGCATGCCCTTGGCGTCCGGATGCTCCCGCAGCCGCGCGCGGACGTCGTCGGGCTCGGGGGGATGGGCCAGGTGCCGGTCGGCGTCGAACTTCGGGTGCACCCAGACCGGCTCCACCCCGTTCACGATCACGGCCGCGATCACGGACTTGTGCGCGTTCCTCGACAGCAGCAGCTTCTCGCCGGGCCCGGCGACGGCCAGCATCGCCGTCTTCACCGACAACGAGCTTCCGCACGTCGAGAAGAACGCCCGCTCCGCGCCGACCGCGTCGGCCATCAGTTCCTGGGCCTGTTCCAGCACGCCCTGCGACTCCCGCCGGTCGTCCAGGCCGTTGAGCAGCAGGACGTCCGAACGGAAGACGTCGTACCCCACGATGTCGCTCACCCGTGGATCGGCCCCGCGTCCCTGCTTGTGTCCCGGCGGGCCGAAGACGACGTCCCCACGCCGTCGGAAGTCCTCCAGCGCTTCGAGCACCGGTGCGCGCGAGTGGTCCATGGCTCCTCCGTCTCCTCGGGCCGTGCGAAGGGGCGCCGGGCAGGCGTATCGGGCGTGTGCCCCGGGCACCCGCGGTGAAACGACCGCTCGGAGAGCCGCCTACGCGAGGCCGGCCCCGGTGCCCGGGCGGTGGCCCTGGAGGCGGAGGGCGGCCGGGGTGTGGCCCGTCCAGCGCAGCACCGCGCGGCGCACGGCACGGGCGTCGGCGTAGCCGCTGCGCTCGGCTATGGAGTCGAGGGGCAGGTCCGTGGTGCGGAGCAGCCGGGTGACGTCCGCCCGGCGCAGGGCGTCGACCTCGCTCGTCCAGGTGGTGCCGTGCTCGTCGAGGCGCCGCTGGAGCGTGCGGGGGCTGACGGCCATGCGGGCCGCCGTCGCGCGCAGGCCGGCGCCGTCGTGACGGGAGGTCTCCTTGAGGGCGATGCGGAACAGGTCGAGCCAGCCGTGCAGGGGGATCGACTCGGCGAGGGTCTGCTCGGCGTGTCTGCGCAGCACGGTGGAGAGGCCCGGCTGGGCGTACGGAGTGGCCTGCCGCAGGTCGGCGGCGAGGAACGTGATCGAGCTGACCGGGCACTCGAACGCGATGTCCCGCGTCCCGTACAGGTCGAGCAGGGCGCCGTGGTGACGGGGCGCCTGCGCGGCCAGTTCGACGCGGACGGGAACGAGCGGTCTGCGCAGGGCGGTGCCGAGCCGCTGCCGGATCAGGCCGAGCACATAGGCCCGGATGGCGGAGGCGACGTCGTAGGTCAGGTCGGCCGCGTTCACATGGCTGACGGTGATGTGCTGCTCGTCCTCGGCGATCAGCAGGGTCTCGGTGCGGATGTCCGCGACGGCGGCGAAGTACGCGGCGGCGTCCCGGAGTCCGTCGAGCGGGGTCGCCGCCGAGGTGAGGAGGTAGTCCCACACGCCGAGCAGGCCCAGCGTCGTCTGCTCGGCCATGAGCTGCGCGCATTCGGTCCAGTGCACCCGCGACGCCATGAGTTCCCAGAGACGCACGTTGGTGGTGGCCGGGGTCCGGTAGCGGTCGTCGTGGAGGTGCTCGGGCTCCATGCCGGTCAACGAGGCGTAGCTCGCCGGTGAGATGCCCAGGAGGCCCGCGCTGGTGGCGTTGATGCGGGTGAAGGCCGAGGGCGTCGTACCCGGATGCGTAAGCAAGGACACGAGCGCGGAGCCTAGCCAGCGGGCAGCCGAAGATCATCCCTGGATCCGGCAGTTCGTCACTCCGCCTGGCACGAGCCTCGTGCCCCCCTGCCCGGGAACCCTTCCCGGCCGCCGGAAAACGCCTGGACGCCGTACCCCGATGCGCGGAACACTGCCGACCCTGTCCACTTCGGTCCGACTAAGCAGGGTTGGGATGGGAACGTCTGAATCACCCCCGGGGCCACCAGCAGGCTCCCCCCGGGTTTCGTCCGAAGGCTCACCGGCCAGGGGCCCCGTGCTCCTCGCCCTCCGTTACTACGGGCGGGAGCTCGCCCGGCTCAAACGGCTCACCGTGCCCGCGCTGCTGCTCCCGGCGCTCGGCAACATCGGGATCTACTACCTCGCGCCGCTCCTCGTCGCCAAGCTCGTCGGGGCCATCGCCGGGGACGGCGGCGGCAGCGGCCGGGGCGGGGTCGGGGGCGTGCTGCCCTACGTGTGCGGGTTCGCCGGGGTGCTGTTGCTCGCCGAGGCGCTGTGGCGGGTCGGGCTGCACTGTCTGAACCGGCTCGACGCCTTCGGGATCGAACACCTCTACGTCGTCGGGATGGACGAGCTCTTCGCCAAGGACTCCGCCTTCTTCCACGACAACTTCGCCGGGTCGCTGACCAAACGGGTCCTCAGCTTCGCCTCCCGGTTCGAGGAGTTCGTCGACACGCTGACCTTCTCGGTCATGGGCAGCTTCGTGCCGCTGGTGTTCGCCTCGGTGGTGCTCTGGACGTACGAGCCGCTGCTCGTCGTCGGGCTCCTCGTGATGATCGGCCTGACGGGCGTCTGCGTGCGGCCGCTCATCCGGCGGCGGCAGGTCCTGGTGGGGCACCGCGAGGAGGCCATCGCCCGGGTGTCCGGGCATGTCGCCGACAGCCTGATGAACATGGACACCGTCAGGGCCTTCGCCGCCGAGGAGCGCGAGGCCGCCGAGCACCGGTCCCGGGTCGCCGAGTCGCGCCGGCTCACGCTCAGGTCCTGGGACTACGGGAACCTGCGCATCGACACGTTGGTCGCGCCGCTCTCCGTGCTGACCAACGTCCTCGGACTCGTCCTCGCCCTCGCGCTCGGCGCGGGCGACCACGGCGTGGAGGCGGTCGTCGTCGCCTTCACCTACTACTCCAACGCCACCCGGATCATGTTCGAGTTCAACCAGATCTACCGGCGGCTGGAGAGCTCCATGACGGAGGCCGCCCAGTTCACCGAACTGCTCCTCGTCCCGCCGGTCGTCCGCGACCCCGAGGAGCCGGAGCCGCTGCGCGTCGAAGGCGCCGGGGTCCGCTTCGAGAAGGTGACCTTCGCCCACTCGGGCGGTGACCCGCTCTTCGACGGGCTCGACCTCGACGTGCCCGGCGGCGCGAGGATCGGGCTCGTCGGCCGGTCGGGCGGCGGCAAGACCACGCTCACCCGCCTGCTGCTCCGGATGAACGACGTCGACGGCGGCCGGATCCTTATCGGCGGCCAGGACATCAGCCGGATGCGCCAGGCCGACCTGCGCGGACTCATCGCCTACGTGCCGCAGGATCCCGCCATGTTCCACCGCACCCTGCGCGAGAACATCGCCTTCGCCCGGCCGGACGCCACCGAGGCCGAGATCCGCCGCGCCGCCGAGGCCGCGCACGTCACCGAGTTCGCCGACGCGCTCCCCGAGGGCTTCGACACCATGGTGGGCGAGCGCGGGGTCAAGCTCTCCGGCGGGCAGCGCCAGCGGGTCGCCCTCGCCCGGGCCATCCTGCGCGACGCGCCCATCCTGCTGCTCGACGAGGCCACCAGCGCCCTCGACTCCGAGAGCGAGGTCCTCGTCCAGGACGCCCTGTGGCACCTCATGGAGGGGCGCACCGCCTTCGTCGTGGCGCACCGGCTCAGCACCGTCGCCGGCATGGACCAGCTGCTCGTGCTGGACCGCGGGCGGATCATCGAGCAGGGCTCCCACCAGGAGCTGCTGTCCGCCGACGGCGCCTACGCCAAGCTGTGGCAGCACCAGTCCGGCGGCTTCCTCGACGAGACCGCGCCGGTGGGGGAGGCGGTGACCCGGTGACGGCCGTGGCCGGCGTCCCGGACTGCGGTCCGGGGCCCGCGCGGATACCCTGAGTTCTGGCCTTTTCGGCCGGTTTGCACCTGTCCTGTGTCCTCTCCGTCCGGGAGTCCCGTGGTCACCCCGCAGCCCGTCCTCGCCCCTCCCTCGAAGGCCGCCGTCTTCATGGTGGCCACCGTGAACGCCGGCGGCGAGCCCGCCGTGCGGGAGTTGCTCGACGGGCTCACGGGGCTCGTCCGCTCCGTGGCGTTCCGCGAGCCCGAGGCGAGGCTCAGCTGCGTCGTCGGCATCGGGGCGGAGGTCTGGGGCCGGCTCTTCGACGGGCCCGCGCCGCGCGAGCTGCACCCCTTCGTCCCCCTGGAGGGGGTGCGGCACCGGGCCCCGGCGACACCGGGGGACCTGCTGTTCCACGTACGCGCCCTGCGCATGGACCTCTGCTTCGAGCTGGCCCGGCTGATCGTGCTGGAGCTCGGCGGCGCCGTGACCGTCGTCGACGAGGTGCACGGCTTCCGGTACTTCGACAACCGGGACCTGCTCGGCTTCGTCGACGGCAACGAGAACCCGGAGGGCGGGGCGGCGGCCGAGGCCGTCTTCGTCGGTGAGGAGGACCCGGCCTTCCTGGGCGGCAGCTATGTGATCGTGCAGAAGTACCTGCACCGGATGGCGGCCTGGCAGGAGCTGAGCGTCGAGGAGCAGGAGCGGGTCATCGGGCGCGGCAAGGCCGACAACCTGGAGATGCCCGACGACGTCAAGCCGGCGAACTCGCACGTCGCGCTCAACACGATCACCGACGAGGACGACAACGAGCGGCAGATCGTCCGCGCGAACCTGCCGTTCGGCAGCATCGGCGACGGCGAGTTCGGCACGTACTTCATCGGCTACGCCCGTACGCCCGCCGTGACCGAGCTGATGCTGTCCCGGATGTTCATCGGCGACCCGCCCGGCAACACCGACCGCATCCTCGACTTCTCCACCGCCGTGACCGGGTGCCTCTTCTACGTGCCGAGCGCCGACTTCCTCGACGACCTGCCCGGCCCGCCGGCCGCCGCGACCGCGACCGAACCCGCGACCGAACCCGCGGCCGGGCCCGAACCAGCGCACGAACCGGCCCCCGCGCCGGTGACCGTCCGTGCCGGCAGGGGCGGCTCCCTCGGCATCGGCAGCATGAAAGGAGCGTGACCCGCCATGACGCCTACCGGTGACCCGGCCGGCACCACCAACCTGCACCGCGAACTCGCCCCCGTCACCGAGGCGGCCTGGGAGCAGATCGAGGAGGAGGCCCGGCGCACCTTCCGGCGACTCGTCGCCGGTCGCCGGGTCGTCGACGTGCCCGACCCGGCCGGCCCGGGCCTCGCCGCCGTCGGCACCGGTCACCTCACGGAGATCGCCCCGCCCGCCCCGGGGGTGACGGCCCGGCTGCGCGAGGCGCGCCCGCTCGTCGAGCTGCGCGTGCCGTTCACCGTGAGCAGGGCCGCCGTGGACGACGTCGAGCGCGGCTCCAACGACTCCGACTGGCAGCCCGTGAAGGACGCGGCGAAGGCCATGGCCTTCGCCGAGGACCGGGCGATCTTCGAGGGCTATCCGGCGGCGGGCGTCGAAGGACTGCGGGACAGGTCGTCCAACCCGGTGCTGGCCCTGCCCGCCGAGCCGCGCGACTACCCGGACGCGATCAGCCGCGCCCTGACGGCGCTGCGGCTGGCCGGGGTCGACGGACCGTACGCGCTGCTGCTCGGTGCCGACGAGTACAGCGCGGTCAGCGAGACCTCCGACCACGGCTACCCGATCGCGGCGCACCTGGCGCGGATGCTGGACGGTCCGCCCCTGTGGGCGCCCGCGCTCAGCGGCGGGTTCGTGCTGTCGACCCGGGGCGGCGACTTCGAGCTGAGGCTCGGTCAGGACCTGGCCATCGGCTACTCCTCGCACGACGCGAACGGAATCGAGCTGTACTTCCAGGAGACCCTGACCTTCCTCCCGTACACCGACGAGGCCGTCGTCGTGCTCGCGCACTGAGCCGGCGATGAGCCGCCGGCTGCCGCTGTCGGCGGTGCCCCGGCTGGTGGGCTCGACGGGCGCCGGGGCGGCCGTCGGCCTCGCCGTCGGCGTCCTGACCCGGGCGTCGCTCGGCACCCTGGTGGGGATCGCGACGGCCGAGACGGCCTTCGTGGTCACCGGCTGGGCCGTGCTCTGGCCGATGGACGCCGCCACCACCCGCCGCAACGTGCGCCGTGAGGACTTCCGGCCGCTCGTGGAGGAAGCCGTCGTCGTCTCGGCCGCGCTGTGCAGCCTGGTCGGCATCGTCCTGCTGATCCTCGGCGGCGACACCGGCACCGGGCACGCCGCGGCGGGGGCCGCCCTCGCAGGGGTCTTCATGGCCTGGGCGGCGCTCCACCTGATGTACGCCACCCGCTACGCCGACCTGTACTACGGCGAGCCCGGCGGCGGCATCGACTTCCACTCCGAAGAGCCGCCCCGCTACGTCGACTTCCTCTACTTCAGCTACAACCTCGGCATGACGTACCAGGTGTCCGACACCGACGTCACCGGATCGGGGATCCGCGCCGTGGTGCTGCGGCACTGCCTGCTGTCGTACGTGTTCGGCGCGAGCATCCTCGCGACGACCATCGGGCTCGTGGCCGATCTCGTGAAGGGGTGACGCCGGGCCGCGGACCGGGCCAGGGTCTAGGCGAGCGACACCACGGTCGCCGACGTGTCGCCCTCCGGTGCGCGGTAGGTGACGGTGTCACCGGCCCGGTGCCCGAGCAGCGCGCGCCCCAGCGGGCTGTCGGCCGTCACCAGCTCCGGGTCCGGGGCCTCGGCGAGCTCGCCCACCGTGACCGTCGCCTCCGTGCCGTCCTCGAAGCGCACGGTGACGGTGCTGCCCACACCCACCACGTCGCTCGGCGGCGGCCCCGCCACGGACGCCTCGCGCAGCCGCCCCTCGATCTCCTCGATCCGCTGGTCGAGGCGGGCGACGTCCGAGGCGCGCTGCAACTCGTCCGCCTCGTCGGCGCGGTCGCCCACCGGGTCCTCGTTCCGCAGCGTCGCCGCCACCCTGCCCCGTTCGGCGCGCAGTTCGGCCAGCTCCTCGCGCAGGCCGTGCAGGGCTTCGGTGCTGATGGGCTCGGGACCGTCGGTCATGGATGCTCCCGTGTCGCTGCTGGGGATGGATAGGGGGCGTTTCCATTACCGCACCGGCCGGCGACCACCGCTCGTCGAGAACCTCCACATTGTGTGTGTACCGGGTCCCGGCCTTCGCACCGTGCCCCGATCGGCCCCGCGCGAGGTGTCCGGATGCGGTGGCTTCGACCCTTTGGTTTCACGCGTGGCCGGGGGTGGCCGAAAGTGTTACCCGGTCCTGCGGAGAAGGTGTCACCATTCCGTGAAACAAGTCGCACGCCGGTGAATCGGGGGACACAAAGACCAGGTGGGGGAGGGTCGGATGAATTGGCGACGCCGTCCGTTCCCGTGCTTTGATCCTGCTCGCCGCGGCACGGAAATGGATTCCCCCCACCAAAGAACGAAGGGTGCGCATCATGCGTAACGACCTTGAGACCCGTGAGATCGACGACGCCGAGCTCGACGCCGTCTCCGGCGGCATCGTGAGCGTCTCCGGCGGTCTGGTCGGCGCCGTGACCAGCGACGTCTCCGGTGTCCTCGGCACCGTCGGCTCGCTCCAGACGGTCCAGGGCGCCACCGGCCTCGTCGGCGGCGTCCCCGGCCTGGCCACCGGCATCACCGGTGTCTCGGTCAACGCCACCGCCGTCACCGGTATCGCCGGTCTCTGAGCGGAACAGGCCGAGGACCCCGGGACGCTTTCCGTCCCGGGGTCCACGGCCGGCCGTCCCGTTTCCTTTCTCGTTAATGCCGCCGAGCCGCCGCGAATAGGCCGCCCGGGCGGCCGAAGGAATAGCCCGTGCAGTTCCGTGAGAAGGCGCTTTCCAAGCTGCAGTCGCCCGAGGAACTCGACCTCCCGCTGCGTTTCGCCCGCCCCCAGGGGCGTCTCGCCCTCGCGGTGACGGGCGTGGTCCTCGCCGCCGCGACCTTCTGGGCCTTCGCCGGCACCGTCTCCGCCAAGCTCTCCGCGCCCGGTGTCCTCACCCACGCGGGCGGCAGCTACCTCCTGCAGAGCCCCGTCGCCGGACAGGTGACCCGCGTCCTCGCCCGGCAGGGCGCCACCGTGGGCGCCGGCGCGCCCCTCCTGACCGTCCGGACGGACCAGGGCGACCGGCCCGTGCGCGCGGTCGAGGGAGGCAGGGTGACCACGCTGTTCGCCACCCTGGGCTCGGTCGTCACGACCGGCGCCGACGTGGCCACGGTCGAGCGCGTCACCCGCCCCGACGAGCCGCTGGTCGCCATGGTGTACGTGCCGGGCGCGAGCGCCGCGACCCTCCGGGTGGGCGCCCCGGTCGAACTGCGCGTCCAGAGCGCCCCGCAGGAACGCTTCGGCGTGCTGCGCGGCCGGGTCGACGCGGTGGGCCGCACCCCGCAGTCACGGGCCCAGATCGGCGCCTTCCTCGGCGACGGCGGGCTCGCCGCACAGCTCTCCCCGCCCGGCGGAGCCGTCCCCGTGCGCGTCCGCCTCCAGCGCTCCACCGCCACCGCCTCCGGCTACTCCTGGTCCACGGCCGACGGCCCGCCGTACCCCGTCGACTCCGGTACCCCGGTCACCGGCGCCGTCCAACTCGCCCCGCAACGCCCCGTCGACTGGCTCCTCCCGTGACCCCCTCCGCATCCAGGTCCGCCCGCCGCGGCCGCCGCCCCGCCCCCCGGGGCCTTTGGGGCGGCCTCCCCAAGGGCAGGCGCCCGCGCGTCGTCCGCACCCCCACCGTGCTGCAGATGGAGGCCGTGGAGTGCGGCGCCGCCGCCCTCGCCATGGTGCTCGGCCACCACGGGCGCTTCGTGCCCCTCGAAGAGCTGCGCATCGCCTGCGGCGTCTCCCGCGACGGCTCGCGGGCCAGCAACCTCCTCAAGGCCGCGCGGAGTTACGGACTGCAGGCCAAGGGCATGCAGATGGACCTGGCCGCGCTCGCCGGGGTCCGCGGGCCCGCCGTCCTGTTCTGGGAGTTCAACCACTACGTCGTGTACGACGGCATGGGCCGGCGCTTCGGCCGGGCCGGCGTCTACGTCAACGACCCCGGCAAGGGACGCCGGTTCGTCCCCATGGATGAGTTCGACACGAGCTTCACCGGGATCGTGCTCACCTTCGGCCCCGGCCCCGGCTTCCGCCCCGGCGGCCGCAGGCCCGGTGTCCTCGGCGCCCTCTCGGGCCGGCTGCGCGGCACCTCGGGAACCCTGGCCGCGGCCCTGGTCGCCAGCCTCCTCCTGGTGGCCGTCGGCGCCGCCGTACCCGCGCTGAGCCGCACGTACATCGACACCTTCCTGATGGGCGGCCAGTCCTCGCTGCTGGGGACGGTGTTCACGGCCATGGGCGCCGCGCTGGTGCTCACCGCGCTCCTCACCGCCGTCCAGCAGGCCAATCTGCTGCGCGGCCGGATCATCTCCTCCACCCTCGGCAGCGCCCGCTTCCTGCGCCACCTGCTCCGGCTCCCCGTCGCCTTCTACGCCCAGCGCGACCCCGCCGACCTGGTCCAGCGGCTGCGCTCCAACGACGCGGTCGCCGAGACCCTCGCCCGCGACCTGTCCGCGGCCGGCGTGGACGCGGTCGTCGTCGTGCTGTACGCCGTGCTGCTGTGGAGCTACGACCCCCAGCTCACCCTCCTCGGCGTGCTGGTCGCGCTCCTGAACGTGGCCGCCATGCGTGTGGTCATCGGCGTCCGGGCGACCGGCACGCACAAACTGCGCGCCGAGAGCGCACGGCTGACGAACACCTCGTACAGCGGTCTCCAGCTCATCGAGACCATGAAGGCCACCGGCGGCGAGAACGGCTTCTTCCGGCGCTGGGCCGGGCAGCACGCGGTCACCCTCGACGTCCAGCAGCGGCTCGGCGTCCCCAGCGCCTGGCTGGCGATCGTCGCGCCCACCCTCGCCGCGCTCAACAGCGCGCTGATCCTGATGATCGGCGGCCTCCGGGCCGTCGAGGGCCATCTCACGGTCGGTCTGCTCGTCGCCTTCCAGTCCCTGGTGACCGGCTTCACCGCACCCGTCACCCGCCTCGGCGGCGCGGCCGGACGCATCCAGGACTTCGCCGCCGACGTCGCCCGGTTGCGGGACGTCGAGAACTTCCCCGCCGACCCCGCCGCCCTCCCCGCGTCGCGCGAGCCGGCCGGCGCCGCCCGCCGGCTCACCGGCCGGGTGGAGCTCGACCGCGTCACCTTCGGCTACAGCCCGCTCGACGCCCCGCTGCTCCGGGAGTTCTCGCTGACCGTCGGACCCGGGCAGCAGGTCGCCCTCGTCGGCGGCTCCGGCAGCGGCAAGTCGACCGTCTCCCGGCTGATCGCGGGCCTCTACACGCCCTGGGAGGGCACCATCCGCATCGACGAGCGGCGCCTCGACGACATCCCGCGCGGGGCCCTCGCCGCGTCGGTCTCCTTCGTCGACCAGGACGTGTTCCTCTTCGAGGGCACCGTCCGCGACAACGTGGCCCTGTGGGACCCGTCCGTCACGGACGAGGCCGTCACCGCCGCGCTGCGCGACGCCGCCGTGCTCGACGTGGTCGCGCGCCGCCCCGGCGGCATCCACAGCCGGGTCGAGCAGGACGGCCGCAACTTCTCCGGAGGCCAGCGCCAGCGCCTGGAGATCGCCCGCGCGCTCGTCCGCGAGCCGAGCGTCCTGGTGCTCGACGAGGTGACCAGCGCCCTGGACGCGGTCACCGAACGGCTCGTCATCGACAACCTGCGGCGCCGCGGCTGCGCCTGCGTGGTCATCGCCCACCGCCTGAGCACCGTGCGCGACAGCGACGAGATCCTCGTCCTCGACCGCGGCACGGTCGTGGAACGCGGCCGGCACGAGCAGCTGCTCGCCGCGGGCGGACCGTACGCCCGTCTGGTCCAGGAGCGCTGAGGTGACCCTGTCTCCCCATGCCGCGGGCACCGCGGACCCGGTCCTCGCCGCGCTCGGCACCCTCGGCACCCAGTTCACCCCCGTCGACGGCAGCGGATCGCGCAGCCTCACCCTCGAAGGGCCGCACGTGCTGTGGCTCGTCGAGCACGGCGCCCTCGACCTGTTCGCCGTCGACGCCGCCCTGCTCGGCACCTGGCACTTCCTCGGACGCCTGGAGCCGGGCACCCTGCTGCTCGGCCCCCCGGAGGGCCCCGCCCACACCCTCGTCGCCCGCCCGGCCCGCGAGTGTCTGCTGCGCCGCATCGAGCTGCACGAGCTGCGGCGCCCGCCGCACGGCACGCAGGGGCACGAGCCCGCGGGTCACGCGTCGCCGTGGCACGAACCCCAGTGGTACGAGCCGCAGTGGTACGAGTCGCAGTGGTACGAGTCGCAGGGCTACGGGACCCGGGGGCACGGCAGCCAGGGCGACGCCACCGGGCCGTACGGCACCGCCCCCGGCCCCCTGGAGAACGCCTTCGCCCTCGGCGTCGGCCGGGGGCTGCACCTCCTCCACCAGGCGCCGCTCGACGGCCGGGCCGACGACGCCATCGAGTGGCTGCGGGTCACGGCCGGAGCCGTGGCGTACGCCGCCGAGGGCCACGCCCTGCTCGTCGACCCGGCGCTCTGGCAGGGCCTGGTCGAGCAGCAGTACCGGCTGCTGCACGCCCTCGACCGCTGGATCGAGCACCGCGAACACACCCACGCGAGCCGCGCCGAGGCCGGTCTCGCGGCCGGCCGGCAGGCCAGCGACGACGCCGACCGGACGCTCCTCGCCTCCATCGGCCGCCCCCGCCGGGGCGCCCGCACGGGCGCGAACGCCGACGCGACCCTCGCCGTGTGCCGCCTGGTCGCCGCCGAGGCGCGCATCACCCTGTCCGACACCCCGGCCGACCGGGCGGGGAGCGGCGACGAGCACACCGACCCGGTCGAGGCCGTGGCGCTCGCCTCGCGCGTCCGCACCCGCTCCGTCCGGCTCGGCGGGCGCTGGTGGCGGGAGAACAGCGGCCCCCTGGTCGGGCGGCGGGAGCGGGACGGAGCGCCCGTCGCCCTGCTGTGGCGGCGCGGCGGGTACGTGGCGGCCGACCCGGCGACCGGCCGGCGGGAGAGGATCGACGCCACCCTCGCGAACGCCTACGAACGGCAGGCCGTGATGTTCTACCGCCCGCTCCCGGAGGGCCGCCTCGGGCTGCCGGCCCTGCTGCGGTTCGGCGTCCGGGGCACCGGCCCGGAGCTGCGCGCGATCGTCCTCGGCGGGCTCGTCGCGGTGGCCCTGGGCGCGCTGGTGCCGGTGGCGACCGGCACGGTGCTCGGCCGCTACGTACCGGCCGGCGAGACCGGGCTCATCGTGCAGACCGCGCTCGCGCTGATCGCCGCAGGTGTGGTCTCGGCGGTGTTCATGCTGCTCCAGAACGTGGCCGTGCTGCGGATGGAGGGCCGTATCGAGGCGACGCTGCAACCGGCTGTGTGGGACAGGCTGTTGAGGCTGCCCACGGGCTTCTTCGCCGGGCGCTCCACCGGGGAGCTCGCCGGCGCCGCCATGGGCGTCAGCGCGATCCGCCGGACCCTGTCCGGGGTCGGCTCCGTCTGCGTCCAGGCCGGTACCGTCGCCGTCGTGGAGCTGGCCCTGCTCCTCGTCCACAGCACCCGGCTCGCGCTCGCCGCCCTCGCCCTGGTGCTCGGGATCGCGGTGGTCTTCCTGGCGCTCGGAGCGGCCCAGCTCCGTTACCAGCGCCGCCTGGTGAAGATGAACCACCGGCTCGACAACCGGGCCTTCCAGACCCTGCGCGGTCTGCCCAAACTGCGGGTCGCGGCGGCCGAGAGCTTCGCCTATGCCGCCTGGGCGCGGGAGTTCGCCGGCACCCGGGTGCTCCAGCAGCGGGCCGGGCGCCTGCAGAACGTGTCCACGGTCCTGGGCGCGGTCTGTCTGCCGCTGTGCACCCTGGTGATGTTCATGCTCCTCGCCGGACCCGCCCGGGGCACCCTGTCCGCGGGGGAGTTCCTCACCTTCAGCACCGCCGTCACCCTGCTGCTCTCCTCGGTGAACCAGCTGACCGGGGCGCTGCTCTCGGTCGCGGCCGTGCTGCCCGTCTTCGAGGAGGTCGCCCCGATCCTGCGGGCCGAGCCCGAGGTGCGCGCGGAGGCGACCAGGCCGGGCGTCCTGAGCGGGGCCATCGAGGCCAGGGGCCTGTCGTACCGCTACACCGAGGACGGCCCGCTGGTCCTCGACGGCGTCGAACTCCAGGTACACCCGGGAGAGTTCGTGGCCCTCGTCGGGGCCAGCGGCTGCGGCAAGTCGACCCTGCTGCGGCTGCTGATCGGCTTCGACCGGCCCACCGCCGGCAGCGTCCTGTACGACGGCCAGGACCTCGCCGCCCTCGACCAGGCGGCCGTCCGCCGCCAGTGCGGGGTCGTCCTGCAGAACGCCCGGCCGTTCACCGGCTCGCTGCTCGACTGCATCCGGGGCACCGAGGCGTACACCCTCGACGAGGTCTGGGAGGCCGTCGCCCTGGCCGGCCTCGCGGACGACGTCCGGGCCATGCCGATGGGGCTGCACACGATGCTGTCCGACGGCGGCGGCACCGTCTCCGGCGGCCAGCGCCAGCGTCTGATGATCGCCCAGGCGCTCGTCCGCCGCCCCCGCGTGCTCTTCCTGGACGAGGCCACCAGCGCGCTGGACAACGAGACCCAGCGCGTGGTCATCGAGTCCACCCGCGCCCTGCGGACCACCCGCGTGGTGATCGCGCACCGGCTCTCCACCGTCATGGACGCCGACCGGGTGCTCGTGATGGCCGAGGGCCGGATCGTCCAGCAGGGCACCCCCGCCGCCCTGCTGGCCGACACCGGCGGACTCTTCCACGAGCTGGTGCGCCGCCAGCTGAGGTGACCCCCGGGCGTCCCGCGCGCGAGGACGCCCGGCGGGACCGGGCCGGGGCCGCTACGCGTAGAACCGCGAGAGGCTGCGCAGCACGCAGGCCGGCTTCGCGGCACCCTCGATCTCGATCGTGCCGTCGACCGCGATCTGCACGCCGCCGGGGACGTCCTCGACGGAGGCGAGCGTGCCGACCAGCCGCAGCCGGGAGCCCACCTTCACCGGGGCGGGGAAACGCACCTTGTCCAGGCCGTAGTTGACCTTGGTGGCGACCCCCTGGACGTCGAGGAGCTCCGTGAACAGGGGGATGAAGAGCGCGAGGGTGAGGTAGCCGTGGGCGATCGGGGCGCCGAACGGGCCCTCCTTCGCACGCTCGACGTCCACGTGGATCCACTGGTGGTCGCCGGTGGCGTCGGCGAAGCCGTTGATCCGCTCCTGGGCGATGTCGATCCACTCGCTGGTGCCGAGCTCGCTGCCGGCCAGCTTCTTCAGCGCGTCGATGCCGTCGACGGTGATGCTCATGGGAAGTCCTGCTCTCTGTTTGTCGGTTGTCAGTCGGTGGTGCCGTAGCGGGTACGGAGGTGGTGCTTGAGGAGCTTTCCGGAGGCCGTGCGCGGGAGTTCGGCCGCGATCACGATCGACTTGGGGATCTTGTAGCGGGCGAGACGGCCGCCGAGGGACGCGAGGATCGCGGCCGGATCGGGCGTGCTGCCCTCGCGGACCACGACGACCGCGCGGGCACTCTCGCCCCACTTCTCGTCGGGCACGCCGATGACGGCGCACTCGGCGACGTCCGGGTGGGCGAGCAGGGCGTCCTCCACCTCGGCCGGGTAGACGTTCTCCCCGCCCGAGATGATCATGTCCTTGAAGCGGTCGACGATGGTGACGTAGCCGTCGGCGTCGACCCGGGCCGCGTCGCCGCTGCGGAACCAGCCGTCGGCGAAGGCCGCGGCCGTCTCCTCGGGCAGGCCCCAGTAGCCGGCCATGACGTTCGGGCCCTGGACCAGCACCTCGCCCGTCTCGCCGGTCGCGGCGGGGGACAGGTCGGGGCGCACGACCCGGACGTCGGTGAAGAAGTGCGGCACCCCGGCTGACCCGGACTTGGCCACGGAGTGCCCCGCGTCCAGGAACAGCGCGCCGGGGGAGGCCTCCGTCATCCCGTACCCCTGGCAGAAGGTGAGACCCCGCTCCTGGTACGTGGCGATGAGACCGGTCGGCACGGGCGCGCCGCCGCAGTTGAGCAGGCGCAGGCTCGACAGGTCGGCGGCGGACCAGCGCGGATGCGCGGCGACCTGCTCGAACATGGTCGGCACGCCGAACATGAAGGTGACGCCGTGCCGTTCGACCAGGTCCAGCGTGCCGCCG
The DNA here is from genome assembly GCF_044386705.1 of Streptomyces sp. NPDC020422. NCBI lineage: Bacteria > Bacillati > Actinomycetota > Actinomycetes > Kitasatosporales > Streptomycetaceae > Streptomyces > Streptomyces sp. NPDC020422. The sequence goes on from NZ_JBIRVJ010000007.1 coordinate 454,962, forward strand.
GCGTCGAAGGACTCGACGAGCACACAGGCGCCGCCCTTGAGCAGGACCGGCAGGGCCAGCATGTTGAGGCCGCCGGTGTGGAACAGCGGGGCGGAGACGAGCGCGGTGTCGTCGGCGGTCACGTCGAGGTCGACGAGGACGTTGAACGCGTTCCACACGAGGTTGCCGTGGGTGAGCATCGCGCCCTTGGGGCGCCCCGTCGTGCCCGAGGTGTACATGATGATGCAGACGTCGTCCGGTGTGACTCTCTCGTCGAGCGGCTCCGTCGAGGCGGCGGCGAGCAGCTCCTCGTACGCGCTGCCGCCGACCTCGACGACGGTCCGGACGCCGACGCCCTGCTCGGCGGCCGCGGCGGTCGCGAGCGCCCCGAGGGCCGGGGAGTGGAGCAGGACGGTGCTGCCGGAGTCGCGCAGCTGGTACGCGATCTCGGGCGCCGCGAGGCGGGTGTTGAGCGGGACGAAGACCGCGCCGAGCTGGCCCGCGGCGAACAGGCACTCCAGGAAGGAGGGGTGGTTGGGGCCGAGGTAGGCGACGCGGTCGCCGCGCCGGACGCCGGCCGCCCGCAGGGCCCGGGCGAGCCGGGTGGTGCGTTCGTGCAGCTCGCCGTAGGTCAGGGTGGCGGTCCGGTGGATCAGGGCGGTGCGGTGCGGGGTCTTGCGGGCCCGGCGTGCGGGCCACGACCCCAGTCCCTCGTTGCGCATCACGTGCCCTTTCAGGAGGGGGAGTCGGAGCCGGTGAGGCCGAGCAGCCGGGCCGCGTTCTCCTTGAGGATCTTCGGGCGGACCTCGTCCTTGATCGGGAGCTTCTCGAAGTCGGCCAGCCAGCGGTCGGGGCTGAGCACCGGGAAGTCCGAGCCGAACAGGACCTTGTCCTTGAGCAGCGTGTTGGCGTACTGCACCAGCTGCGGCGGGAAGTACTTCGGGGACCAGCCGGACAGGTCGATGTGCACGCCCGGCTTGTGGGTGGCGACGGCGAGCGCCTCGTCCTGCCAGGGGAAGGACGGATGCGCCAGGATGATCTTCAAGTGCGGGAAGTCGACGGCGACGTCGTCCACGTGCAGCGGGTTGGAGTACTTCAGGCGGATGCCGCCGCCCCCGGGGACGCCCGCGCCGATGCCGGTCTGGCCGGTGTGGAAGAGGGCGATGGCGCCGGTCTCCTCCATGACCTCGTACAGGCCGTACGCCAGCCGGTCGTCGGGGAAGAAGCCCTGGATGCTGGGGTGGAACTTGAAGCCCCTGACCCCGTACTCCTCGACCAGGCGGCGGGCCTGCCGGACGCCGGCCCGGCCCCGGAACGGGTCGATGGACGCGAAGGGGACCAGCACGTCGGGGTGGGCCGCCGCGGCCTCGGCGATCTCCTCGTTGGGGATCGGCTCGGTGCCGGTGGCGTGCTCGGCGTCCACGGTGAAGACCACCGCGGCCATCCGGCGCTCGCGGTAGTAGGCGGCGGTCTCCTCCAGGGTCGGCTTCCGGTCGCCCTCGACCCCGAAGTACGCGCCGGAGGCCTCGTGCAGTTCGTCGGAGAGCGAGGCGTGGCCCTTGGCGGAGACCTCGCAGTGGGTGTGGACGTCGATCGCGACCAGGTCGTCGACGGAGAGCGGGCTCATCACGCCTCCGGCAGCTTCGGCGCGGGGATGCCGACGGTCTGCGGCTCGCGGCCGACCGAGGTGCCCCAGGCGGCGGCCAGCGTCTCGGGGCTCCAGCCGCCGTCGGCGAAGGCGGTGGCGACCTCCTGCGGATGCGACCACAGGGCGACCTTGTCCCCGCCGATGCCGATGCACTGGCCGGTGACCCCGCGGGCCGCCTCCGAGGCCAGGAAGGGGACGACGGCGGCGCAGTCCTCCGGGGTGCCGAAGCCCTCGCCCTTGCGCAGGAAGTCCGGCAGCGGCTCGCCCCGGCGCATCGCCTCGACGTACGGGGCGAAGGCGGGGATGGTCTCGGTCATGGCGGTGGCGGCCACCGGGATGACGGCGTTGACCGTGATGTCCGCGCGGGACAGCTCCATGGACCAGGTGCGGGCCATGGCGGCGATGCCGGCCTTGGCGGCCGCGTAGTTGGTCTGGCCGAAGTTGCCGCGCTGTCCGGCGGGGGAGCCGATCAGGATCAGGCTGCCGCCCTCGCCCTGCTCGCGCATGCGGACGGCGGCGGCCCGGGCGCAGGTGAAGGTGCCCTTGAGGTGGGTGGTGACGACGGCGTCGAAGTCCTCGTCCGTCATCTTCCACAGCACCTTGTCGCGCAGGATGCCGGCGTTGGTGACCAGGACGTCCAGCCGGCCGAAGGCCTCCACGGCGCGCGCGACGAGCCGGTCGGCGGCCTCGGCGGTGCCGACCGCCACGGCCTCGGCGACGGCCCGTCCGCCGGCCTCGACGATGGCGTCGGCGGCCTGCTCGGCGACCTTCGCGTCGAGGTCGTTGACGACGACGGAGGCGCCGGCGGCGGCGAGCGCGGTGGCGTAGGCGAGGCCGAGACCGCGACCGGAGCCGGTGACGACGGCCACCTTGCCGGAGAGGTCGACGGGGGAGTGCGACATGAGCTGTCCCTTCGGGAGCTACGGGGGCACAGAAGCGTTGGGGCGACGGCCGCCGGGAGAGCGTGGGGCTCGATCGGGACGGCGGTCCGCTGAATGGAAGGTAAGACCAATCATTGTTGTCGTCAACAGTTGTCAGTGACACTCGTTTGCTTCATGCTGGACCCATGGACGAACCCTGGATGCGCGGACTGCACTCCGACAGCGGCTATCTGCTCTACCGACTCGGCCTGCGCTCCGGGCAGCTCTTCAACACGGTGCTGCAGGAATCGGGCCTCCGGCTGCGCCACTACGCGCTGCTGCGCTACCTGGCCACCGTCGACGGCGCCCTCCAGCGCGAGTTGAGCACCCGCCTCGGCTACGACCCCAGCGCCATCGTGGGCCTCGTCGACGACCTCGAGGGCCTCGGCCTCGTCGAGCGCCGCCCCGCCCCGGGCGACCGGCGCAGCCGCATCGTGGTCCTCGTCCCGGCCGGCCGCGACTTCCTCCGCGACTCCGACCGCACCAGCCGCCGCGTCACCGACGAACTGCTCGAGCCGCTCACGGACGCCGAACGCACCCAGCTGCACGCACTGCTGCTGCGCGTCTCCGAGCCGGACAGCGCCGAAGGGCCGTAGCGCCCGGCACCCGCCGAGGCGCGACGGCCCGTCAGCCCGACCGCCCGTCACCAGGGCACGGTTCCGCCGTCGTCGAAGAAGCGGCCGGTCGGTCCGCCGGCGGGCAGGGTCGCGAGGCGAATCGCGATCGCCGCGCCCTGCCGGGCGGTGCGGACGCCCTGGAAGCCGTTGAGGTCGGTCGCGGTGAAGCCGGGGCAGCCGGAGTTGACCAGGATGCCGGTGTCGCCCAGCTCCTTGGCGTACTGGACGGTGACGGCGTTCAGGAAGGTCTTGGACGCCAGGTACGCGGCGGGAACCGGGCCCATGTCGACGCCCGGCGTGGTCTGCAGGGTGAGCGATCCGACACTGCTGGACATGTTCACGATCCGCGGTGCCGCAGAGCGGCGCAGCAGGGGCAGCATCGCGTTGGTGACGCGGATGACGCCGATCACGTTGGTCTCCACGACGGCCCGCACCGTCGCGGGGTCGACCGTGCTGGGCGTCTGCGGCGTACGGCCCGTGATCGCCGCGTTGTTGACCAGGACGTCGAGTCCTCCGGCCCGCTCGGCGACCAGCTCGGCCGCGGCGCCCGCACTCGCGTCGTCCGCCACGTCGAGCGGAACGCCGAACGCGTCGACCCCGGCCGCGCGCAGCCTCTCCACCGCGAGCTCGCGGCGCCGCCGGTCCCGCGCGCCCACACCGACGCGCCAGCCGAGCGCGCCGAGACCGGCCGCGATCTCGTATCCGATTCCCTTGTTCGCGCCGGTCACCAGCGCGATCCTCTGTTCACTCATGCCGTCGAGCGTGGTCCGGGCCCCGCCAAGACGTCCAAGACCGGCTGGGTCGGCGGCGATACCGCACCGATATCGCCCCTGGTGGGCGCCGGATACGATGACGCGGTGGAGACGCGGGAGCTACGGTACTTCGTCGCCGTCGCGGAGGAGTTGCACTTCGGGCGGGCGGCCCAGCGGCTCGCCATGGCGCAACCGCCGCTGTCGCGGGCGATCCAGCGGCTGGAGCGGCGGCTCGGAGTGGTCCTGCTGCACCGCACCCCCCGGGCGGTCACCCTGACCGAGGCCGGTTCGGTCCTCCTGCGGGAGGCCCGGACGGCGCTCGACGCGATCGAGGCCGCCGAGCGCCGCACCCGCCGCGCAGCCGCCGGACCGCCCGGCGTGGTGCTGGCCACGAAGGCCGGAGCCGCCGGCGAACTGCTGTCGAAGCTGCTGGACGCCTACGCCGCCGAGCCCGGCGCGGTCGCCGTCGAGGTCGTGCTGTGCGGGCCCGGCGAGCAGGAAGGGCTGCTGCGCGAGGGGCGGGCCGATGTCGCCCTGCTCCAGCGGCCCTTCGACACGACGGCCGGGCTCGACACCGAGGAGCTGCACACCGAACAGCAGGTCGTGGTCCTGCCCGCCGGACACCCCCTGGCCGACCGCCCCCGGCTTTCGATGGCCGAGGTCACCACCCTGACGGAGCTGCCCCTGCCCCGCTGGCCCCGACGGGGCGGCGGCTATCCGGACGGGCCCGGCCCCCGGGTGCGCGACCACACCCAGCTGTTCCAGCTGATCGCCCTCGGCCGGGCCTGCGCGCTCGTCCCCGAGTCCCTCGGGGCCCAGCTGCGCGACGCCCATGCCACGGTGCCGGTGCCGGACGCACCGGCCGTCACGACCGTCATCGCCTGGCCACCCCACAGCAGGTCCCGGGCCGTCGCCGACCTGGTCCGCACCGCGACCCGCCTCTAGGCCGTGTCCGGAAGGCGGCGCCGTCCGCCTCCCGCGCCACCCGGGTCGTGCGGGTGGCAGACTCGCCCCATGGGCTTCGAACTTCTCGCGGCGACGGGTGTGCTCGCGCTCCTGACGATGGTCCCGGGACCGGACATGGCGATCGTGACCCGCAGGGCCGTGGCCGTCGGACGGCGCGACGGACTCCTGACCGTCGGGGGCATCGCCAGCGGGCTGCTGGTCTGGGGCGTCCTCGCGGTGGCCGGACTCGCCGCCGTCCTCGCGGCCTCGGCCGCCGCGTACACCGTCGTGAAGTTGGTCGGCGCCGCCTACCTGGTCGTGCTGGGGGCGCGGGCGCTGTGGCGGAGCAGGCGCGGCGGGGCGGCGGCGCCCGTGGACGCGCCGCCGCCCGCCGGCCACCCGTGGCGGACGGGCCTGGTCGGCAACGTGCTCAACCCGAAGATCGCCGTCTTCTACACGGGACTGCTGCCGACCCTCGCCCCGTCCGGGCTCTCTCCGCACACCGGAATGGCCCTGCTCGTGCTGATCCATGTGGCGCTCACGGGCGTCTGGCTCTCCGGCTACGTGCTGTTGCTCGCCGGCGCCCGCTCCTTCTTCGCCCGGCCCGGGGTGCGGGGCGCCATGGAGCGGATCACCGGTGTGGTCCTGATCGGCTTCGGGCTGAAGGTCGCCACCGCCCAGCCCTGAGGCCGGCGCGGCCGGGCCGTCAGGAGCCCCAGGCCTCGAACTCGTAGATGCGAGCCGCCGGATCGGTGGTCTGCGTCGGTGTGGTGACCACCAGGCGGAGATGGCGGGCGGTCAGGGCGACCGGGTGGGTCGTGGTCGCCGCCGTGTTGCCCGTGACGGTGACGGCGGTGGTCCAGGCGGCGCTGGTGCTGTCACGGACCTCGATACGGAAGTCCCGGGTGTTCCAGCTCGCGCTCTCGCCGCCCGCAGCCGCGTGCTTCACCACGAAGCGGGTCAGTGCCCGGGGCGAACCGAGGTCCACCTCCAGCCACTTGGCCGAGGTCGTCGTGCACCACTTGTCGGCGTTGCCGCCCGAGACGCTGCCGTTGACCGCCTTGGCCGGCGTCTCGGAGGTGTTGCACTGGCCGGAGGCCGTCGCGGGCCGGTTCAGCGCCAGATCGGCCTCGGCGGTCGCGGACCAGGTGACCGTGGTGCTCGCGGCGGGGGAGCGGCCGAACTCGGTGGAGACGGCCTCGACGTCGAGCGTCGTCGTGGTCTCGGTGCCGACCCTCTCCAGCCTCGGCACGAAGTAGGCGTCGTTCGGGGTCGCGCCCAGGAAGGTGCGGCTTCCGTCGGGGTTGCGGCGGTACACCTCGTAGTGGTGGACGTCGCCGAGGGCGGAGGCGGTCCACCCGAGACGGAGCGACTTCACGGTGGTGCCGGAGTCCGTGGCGCCGAGGACCGTCGCGGCCGAGGGCGCGGCGGGCGCGTCCACCGCCCCGTCGTACAGGGCGAGTTCGCCCACCTTGATGTCGTACGACGAGGCGGTGCCGGTGGTCTGCAGCCCGATCTGGGCGACCGTGCGCCCGGCGTACCCCGACAGGTCGAGCACCTTGCGCTCCCAGCCCGCCGTCGTGGTGGAGCCGAGGTCGAGGGTGGTGAAGGCGGTCGGGGCGTCGGTGAAGGAGACCGCCGCCTTGAGCCGGGTCGGACCGGCGGACGGGGTCTTCACGGCGACCGACAGCCTGGTGTCGGCGGCCACGGGCAGCCGCGTCTGGTAGAGCCGTACGGTGTTCACCGCGTCCAGCGTTCCCGTCAGGCGCAGGGCGGACCCGCCCTCGTAGGCGTCGCCGAAGTCGATCGACGGCTTGAGCTTCGTGCCCGAGGACTGCACCAGCCAGCGGTAGGTGGGCGGCACGTCCTGGAGGGAGAGGTTGTTCCAGCCCGCGCCGGACACCCTGACCCCGCCCGAGTGGTAGAAGTCGCCCTGCCCGGCGTCGAAGTGGGTGACGAACGGCTTGGCGGTCACCGGCGAGGACTCGGCGACGTACTGCGCGAGTCCCTTCCAGGACGAGGAGGTCGTGGTGTCGGACGGGTCGCCGTTGGCGCCGTCCCAGTAGCGCGCCTCGCGGGCGACGGCGTCGGCCCGGTCGGCGGCGGACTTCCACGTCCACTCGGGGCGGTAGAGCCCGAGCGAGGTGGTGTGCGGCCGGCCGGCGGGGAAGAGCGCGTCCCAGTCGACGCTCGTGTTGTAGCCGTTGGACTCGGTGTCCACACCGCTGAACAGCTCGTACTCGCCGCGCCCCAGTCCGCGGGCCAGGGTGCGGGAGGAACCCAGCCCGGCGGCACTCCAGTTGAAGTTGAGGAACACCGAGTCGCTGGTGCGGAGCGAGCCCTCCTGGAGGAAGGCGTCGTTGGCGGAGGTCAGCGCGTTCTGCCAGCTGACCGAACCGGACTCGGTCATCGCGTCGTACCACATGAACTCGACCGGGCCGAGCGAGCGCGCGTACCGCAGGGTGTTGCGCACCTCGGTCGCGAGGGCCGAATCTCCCCCGGCCGTCTCCTGGTTGACGAACCAGCCGTCGAAGCCGTAGTGCCGCGCGACCTGGGCCAGCTTGTCGGCGACGGGGTAGCGGGTGCCGGACTTCTGCGTGAAGTCGCGCACCCACTGGAGCTGGCCGCCGTACGCGGTGGGCGGGAAGAACACCGTGCCGTAGACCTTCACCCCGTTGCGGTGGGCGGCGTCGATCACGGTCGGGTTCGGTGCCAGGATCAGCCCCTCGCCGGCCGAACCGCCCCAGAACACCAGCGTGTCCACGTACTGCCAGTGCCCGAAGGCGTAGTAGTTCGGGTCGGCCGAGCCCTGGGAGGGGTTGTTCGAGGTGGGCGCGAACGAGACCAGGGAGACGACCTTGCCCTCGCCCGTGCGGGAGTTGGCGTTGGCCTTGAGCGCCGGATCGGAGACCCGCGGCCTCAGCGGGACGCGGGAGCGGTTGAACCGGGCGTCGGGATCGGTCGAGGGGTCCCAGTTCAGGAGGGAGTTCGGGTACCAGTAGGAGGCGTAGGGCTGGCTGCCCGAGGCGGCGGGGGCGGCGGGGGCGGAGACAACGTTGTCGGGAGTCGAGGCGGACGCCGAGGTGGACGCCGAGGCGCCGGGTGCGGAAGTGAGGCCGAGGGCGGCCGCGGACAGGGCCGCGGCCAGGAGGAGATGCAGGGGTCGTCTCATCGGAGCTCCGGTCCAGCTGAGGGGGAAGGGGCTGGTGGTGCCGGTGGCGCGATGGTGCGGGGTCGGTCCGGAGCGGAGGCTAAAGTGCTTTAGCGACCAGGGTCAAGAGGGCCGCCGGGGTCAGCTGCCGGGCGGGGTCGTGCTCTCGCGGACGGTGAGCCGGGGGGTCGGGTTCCGGACGTCCCGGGCCGAGGCGGGGTCGTCGACCTGGGCCAGCAGCGCCGTCGCGACCTGCTCGCCGAGCGCGAAGGTGTCCCGGGACAGGGCCGTGAGCGAGGGGTGGACGATCCGGGTGAGGGCCGAGTCGTCGAAGGAGACGATCGAGAGATCGCCGGGGACCGCGACCCCCATCTCGGTGGCGACGCCGAGCCCCGCGACCGCCATGACGTCGCTGTCGTAGACGATCGCGGTGGGCCGCTGCCGCCCCGGGCGGGCGAGCAGGGTCCGGGTGGCCGCCGCGCCCTCCGCGTCGCTGAAGTCGGTCGGCACGGAGACGGCTTCGGTCAGGCCGAGCCTGCGCGCCGCGTCCCGCACCGCCCGGATCCGGCGCTGGGTGTGCTGGAAGGAGGGCAGTCCGGCGAGATGGGCGATCCGGTGGTGGCCGAGGGCCGCGAGGTACTCGACGATCGAGGTCATCGCCTCGCGGTCGTCGGCCCAGACGGCGGGCAGCCGCCCGTGCCGGCCGGGACCGCCGAGCACCACCGTCGGCACGCCGAGCTCCTCGAGGACCGGGATGCGCGGGTCGCGCACCTGGAGGTCGACGAGGACGAAGCCGTCCACCCGGTGCTCGGAGGTCCACCGCCGGTAGACCTCGATCTCGGCGGCGGTGTCCTCGACGACGAGCAGCTGCAGCGCGGTGCCGCGGCCCGAGAGCGCGGCCTGGATTCCGGAGAGCAGATGGCTGAAGAAGGGTTCGAGGCCGATGGTGCGCGCGGGGCGGGCGAGCACCAGGCCGACGGCCCCGGCGCGGGCCCCGCCCAGCGCGCGGGCGGCGCTGTGCGGTCGCCAGTTCATCCGCTCCGCCACCTGCAGGATCCGCTCCCGGGTCGCCTCGCTCACCCCCGGGCGCCCGTTGAGCGCGAAGGAGACGGCGCCCTTGGAGACGCCGGCCTCCCTGGCGATGTCGGCGATGGTCGGTCTGGCCACCGGACGCCCTCCCTGATCGGCCGATTCCGCATGCTCCCTTGACAGCGGAGTCTAGCCGGGAGCATAGTCCCGCATCGCTAGACCGGTTTAGTCAAGCTCCAGTCAGGACACGACACCCACGGCGCGACGACACATGCGCGACGACACATGCGTGACGACGCAGGCGCGACGACACATGCGCGCCGACGCAGCCACGCCGCCAAGGACGCGACGGCCTCCAAGGCGCGACACACCAGACCCTCCCTGCACCATCGATCAGCAAGGAGACACCCTCGTGCGAGTCATACGGAGAGGCCGCTGGGCCCGTTGGACGGCGATCGCGGTGGCGGCGGTGACCCTCGCGGGCTGCGGCCTCGGCGGCGCCGAGGACTCCGGCGCCCCCGGCCCGGTGGCCGGCGGCGAGGTGAAGGGCAAGGTCTCCCTCCAGACCTGGGCCCTCAAGCCGAAGTTCACGTCCTACATGGAGGGCGTGATCGCGGGCTTCGAGAAGAAGTACCCGGGCGTCGAGGTCGACTGGCTCGACCAGCCGGGCGAGGGCTACTCCGAGAAGGTCCTCAGCCAGTCGGCCGGCGGCACCCTCCCCGACGTCGTCAACCTGCCCCCGGACTTCGCCCTGCCGCTGGTCAGGCAGAACCTGCTGCTCGACATCGCGGGCGCCGACAAGTCCGCCGCCGCCGACTACGTCAAGGGCGGTCTCGACGCCTACCGCTTCCCCGGCCACGAGGGCACCTACGGCTACCCCTGGTACCTCAACACCGACGTCAACTACTGGAACTCCGAGCTGCTCACCACCTACGGCCTCGACCCGAAGAAGCCGCCGGCCACCCTCGACGAGCTGGTGGCGGCCGCCCGTACCGTCAAGGCGAAGTCCGGCGGCCGGACGTATCTGATGAGCCGCAAGCCCAACCTCATGGACCTCGCCAACGCCGGCGTCCCCCTCATGTCCGCGGACGGGCGCAGCTTCACCTTCAACACCCCCGAGGCCGCCGCCGTCCTCGACACCTACCGCGCGGCCTTCAAGGAGGGCCTGCTCCCCAAGGACGTGCTGACCGAGACCTACGCCGGGAACACCAAGCTGTTCTCCTCCGGCACCGCCGCCTGGACCACCGCCGGCGCCAACTACATCACCAGCCTCGCCACCGACAACCCGACGCTGGCCCCCAAGGTGGTCTCCTCGCCGGCCATGGGCACCCCGCCGCTGTACGTCCAGGGCCTGTCCGTCCCCCGGTCCACCAAGAACCCCACCGCGGCCCTCGCGCTCGCCCGCTGGGTGACCAACCCCGTCAACCAGGCCGCCTTCGCCCACGAGACCAGCATCTTCCCCTCCACAACCGCCTCCGCCGCCGACCCCTTCTTCAGCAAGAGCGACGGCACCAACGCCGCCGACGCCAAGGTCACCGCCTTCCGCTCGCTGGCCTCCGCGCGCGTCCTCGAACCCGTCCAGGCCAACGACGCCGTCAAGACGGTCGTCAACCAGCAGATCGCCCTCGCCATCAGCGGCCAGGCCGGATCCAAGGAGGCCCTGGACACGGCGGTCGCCCGCGCCAACCAGCTCATCAAGGACTAGACCCTCCGATGACGCTGACGCACCGGCGCTGGTTCACGCCCTGGCTGCTCGCCGCTCCCGCCCTGGTCTGGCTCGCCGTCTTCAACCTGTGGCCCGCGGTCAACACGCTGATCCTGTCCTTCACGAGCGCCAGACCGCTCGGCGGAGGCCGCTACACCGGACTGGCCAACTACCGGCGGGCCCTGGACGACGCGCAGTTGACGGACGCCCTCGTGAACAGCGTCCTCTACCTCCTGGTCTGTCTGCCCCTGCTCACCCTGCTGCCGCTGCTGCTCGCCCTCCTGGTGGAGAAGAAGCTGCCCGGCATCACCTTCTTCCGCACCGCCTTCTACACCCCCGTCGTCGCCTCGGCCGTCGTCGTCGGCCTCGTCTGGGGCTGGGTGCTCGACGACCGGGGGCTGGTCAACGGCCTCCTGCAGCAGCTGGGCGCCGTCGACCGGCCGGTCTCCTTCCTCACCGACCGCTGGCTGCTGCTGTTCAGCGCCATCGCCCTCACCGTGTGGAAGGGGCTCGGCTACTACATGGTCATCTACCTCTCCGCGCTCGGAAACGTCGGGCGCGAGCTGCACGAGGCCGCCGCCGTCGACGGGGCAGGCGCCGTCCGCAGGTTCTGGCACGTCACCCTGCCCGGCGTACGCCCGGCGATGCTGCTGATCTCCGTCCTCATCTCGGTCTCCGCACTGCGGATCTTCTCCGAGCTGTACGTGCTCTCCAACGGCACCGGCGGGCCCGGCGGCCGCGACATGTCGGTGGTCATGCTCATCCAGCTGTACAGCCGCGGCTTCACCGGGCACATCGGCTACGCCTCCGCCCTCAGCGTGCTGCTCTTCGTCCTCACCGTCGGCCCGATGCTCTTCCTGGCCCGGCTCAACCGGAAGGCGGCCTGACCCCATGGCCCTGAGCCGCACCCCCTCCGCCGGCGAGAAGGCGGTGCGCTACCTGCTGCTCGTCCTCGTCCTGCTCCTCACCGTCGGCCCCTTCCTGTGGCAGCTGTCCACCTCGCTCAAGGGGCCCGCGGAGGACGTCTTCTCGCGCACCCCCCGGTTCCTGCCCGAGGACCCCACCCTCGACAACTACGCCAAGGTCGCCGACACCATCCCGGTGTGGACCTACGCGGCCAACTCGCTGGTCGTGGCCGCGATCGCGGTCCTCGGCAACGTCGTCGGCGCCACCCTCGCCGGCTACGCCCTGGCGCGGCTGAGGTTCCGGGGGGCCCGGCTCGCGCTCGGCCTCGTCGTCGCCGCCCTCGTGCTGCCCGGCGAGGTCACCATCGTCTCCCAGTACGTGACCGTCCGCAGCCTCGGCCTCACCGACACCCTCCTCGGGGTCGCCCTGCCCGGCGCGATCGCCATGCTCAACGTCCTCCTGATGTACACGGCCTTCCGGGCCGTGCCGCCCGAGCTCGACGCGGCCGCGCTCGTGGACGGCGCCAACGTCTGGCAGCGGCTCGTGCACGTGGGGCTGCCCAGCGTGCGCGGCATGCTGAGCGTCGTCGTCATCTTCACCTTCATCGGGGCCTGGGACGACTTCCTGTGGCCGCTGATCGTGCTCAACGACCCCGGGCGCTACACCCTCACGGTCGGACTCCAGTACCTCGACGGCACCTTCTCCGCCAACCCCCGCCAGATAGCCGCCGGCACCATGATCGCCTTCCTGCCGGTGGTCGCCGTCTTCGCGGTGCTCCAGCGCTTCTTCTTCAAGGGGGTCGAGGAGGGCGCGATCAAGGGATGACCCCCAGGGCCTGCCAGCACCCCTCCTTCACGAAGGAACCGCACCCCGCATGACGAATCGTCCGCTCCCTCCCGGCCCGCGCTTCGGCGTCAACTACACCCCCAGCCAGGGCTGGTTCCACCACTGGCTCGACTTCGACCTCGACGCCGTACGCGCCGACCTGGACTCCGTCGCCGCCCTCGGCCTCGACCACATCCGCGTCTTCCCGCTCTGGCCGCTCTTCCAGCCCAACCGCACCCTGATCCGCCCCCGTGCCGTCGAACAGCTCGGGCGCCTCGTCGACGCGGCCGGGGAACGCGGCCTCGACGTCGCCGTCGACGGCCTCCAGGGCCATCTCTCCAGCTTCGACTTCCTGCCCGCCTGGACGCAGACCTGGCACCGGCGCAACCTGTTCACCGACCCCGAGGTCCTCGACGGACAGAGCGCGTACCTGCGCACCCTCGCCGCCGCCCTCGCCGACCGGCCCAACTTCCTCGGCATGACCCTCGGCAACGAGATCAACCAGTTCTCCGGCGACCCCCACCCCGACCCCGACCGCGTCACGCCCGACCAGGCCGCGAGCTGGCTGCGGCGGATGCTCGCCGCCTGCGCGGAGGGCGCCCCCGGCCGGCTCCATCTGCACGCCGCGTACGACGCCGCCTGGTACCAGGACGGCCACCCCTTCACTCCCGCCCACGCCGCCCGGATCGGCGACGCCACCGCCGTCCACTCCTGGGTCTTCAACGGCACCGCCCAGCGCCACGGCCACGACTCGGTGCCCGTCGCACAGCACGCCGCCTACCTCGTGGAGCTCTCCAAGGCGTGGGCGAGCGACCCCCGCCGCCCCGTCTGGCTCCAGGAGGTCGGCGCCCCCGCCCCGCACATCCCCGCCGACCGCGCGGCCGAATTCACCCGTACGACCGTCGCCGCCGTGCTCGACTGCCCCGATCTGTGGGGTATCACGTGGTGGTGCTCCCACGACGTCGACCGCGCGCTCGCCGACTTCCCCGAACTGGAATACAGCCTCGGCCTGTTGACCAACGACCGCCGGGTCAAGCCGGCCGGCCGGGCGCTCGCCGACGCCGTCGCCGAGGCCCGCGCCGGCGCGCCCGCCCCGGCGCCCCGCGGCACGGCGCTCGTGCTCGACCTGCCCGAGGACGGCACGGCCGGACGCGCCGCGTGCGCCCCCGGCGGTCCCTACTTCGAGGCGTTCATGCGGCTCGCCGGGGACGGAGCCCGCCCCTCGGCGGTCCTCGCCGCGCGCGCCGACGACCCCGCGTACCTCGCGGCCCGCGGCATCACCGAGCTGGTCACCCTCCGCGACCTCGGCGCCCTCGACCCGCTCGGCGCCACCGTGCCCCCCGTCGCGTAGGCCGTGCCCGGACAGCGCCCGGCCCACTCCGCCCGGCCCGCACGAGCGCCGCGTCGCACCGCCCCCGCCCTCCGCCCCTCCCGCGATCCGGAGAGACCCCGCCATGCATGACGACCGCACCCTCGTCGAGAACCGGCTCAAGCGCGTCCTCGACGAACGCGTCCGCCCCGCCGTGTACCCCGAGTCCGTGCCCCTCCGGGTCGGCATCTGGACCGCCCCCGGCGAGCCCGTGCCCGTCGCCGAGGGGCTCGCCGCACCCAGGAGCCCGATCGCGGTCGGCGACGCCTGGGGCGCCCCCTGGGGCACCAGCTGGCTCACCGTCTCCGGCACCGTGCCCGAGACGTGGGCCGGCCGCACGGTCGAGGCGCTGATCGACCTCGGCTTCGACGCCAACATGCCCGGCTTCCAGTGCGAGGGCCTGGTCTACCGCCCCGACGGCAGCCCGGTGAAGGGCCTCAACCCGCGCAACCAGTGGGTGCGGATCGCGGACCGGGCGCGGGGCGGCGAGGAGGTGCTGCTGCACGTCGAGGCCGCCTCCAATCCGGTCATCCTCGACTACCACCCCTTCCTGCCCACCGACCTCGGCGAGAAGGACACGGCGGGCGACTCCCCGCAGTACCGGCTGGCCCGGATGGACCTCGCCGTCTTCGACGAGACGGTCTGGCAGCTCGTCGCCGACCTGGAGGTGCTCGGCGAGCTGATGGCCGAGCTCCCCGTCGAGGGCGCCCGCCGCTGGGAGATCCTGCGGGCCGTCGAGCGGGCCCTGGACGCGCTCGACCTCCAGGACGTGGGCGGCACGGCCGCCGCCGCCCGCGCCGAGCTCACCACCGTCCTCGCCTCGCCCGCCGAGCCCTCCGCGCACCGCATCAGCGCCGTCGGCCACGCCCACATCGACTCGGCCTGGCTGTGGCCGCTGCGCGAGACCGTGCGCAAGGTGGCGCGCACCACCGCCAACATGACCGCCCTCCTGGAGGACGAGCCCGACTTCGTCTACACGATGTCGCAGGCCCAGCAGTACGCGTGGATCAAGGAGCACCGGCCGGAGGTGTACGCCCGGGTCAAGAAGGCGGTCGCCGAGGGCCGCTTCGTCCCGGCCGGCGGCATGTGGGTCGAGTCCGACACCAACATGCCCTCCTCGGAGGCGATGGCCCGTCAGTTCGTGCACGGCAAGCGCTTCTTCATGGACGAGTTCGGCGTCGAGAACCAGGAGGCGTGGCTGCCCGACACCTTCGGCTTCGCCGGCGGGCTCCCGCAGATCATCAAGGAGGCCGGTTCGCAGTGGCTCCTCACCCAGAAGATCTCATGGAGCCAGGTCAACTCCTTCCCGCACCACACCTTCTGGTGGGAGGGCGTCGACGGCACCCGCGTCTACACCCACTTCCCGCCCATCGACACGTACAACTGCTCCATGCAGGGCAAGGAGATCGCCCACGCCGTCCGCAACTTCAAGGACAAGGGGCGCGCCTCGCACTCCATCGCCCCCACCGGCTGGGGCGACGGGGGCGGCGGCACCACCCGCGAGATGATCGCCAAGGCGGCCCGGCTGCGTGACCTGGAGGGCTCCGCCCGGGTGCGCTGGGAGCGGCCCGCCGAGTTCTTCGCCAAGGCGCAGGCCGAGTATCCCGACCCGCCCGTGTGGGTGGGGGAGCTGTACCTGGAGCTGCACCGGGCCACCCTCACCAGCCAGGCGCGGACCAAGCAGGGCAACCGGGCGAGCGAGAACCTGCTGCGCGAGGCCGAGCTGTGGTCCGCCACCGCCGCCGTCCGGACCGGACTGACCTACCCCTACGCCGAGTTGGACCGCATCTGGAAGACGGTGCTGCTGCACCAGTTCCATGACATCCTGCCCGGCTCCTCCATCGCCTGGGTACACCGCGAGGCGGAGCGCACCTACGCCGCGCTCGCCGAGGAGCTCACCGCGCTCGTCGATCGGGCCCAGCGGGCGCTCGCCGGGCAGGGAGGCGGCGAGGTCGTCTTCAACAGCGCCCCGCACGCGCGCGGCGGGGTCCCCGCCGGTGGCGCCCGGCGCGCCGACGCCCTGCGGGAGGCCCCCGGGCGCTGCACGGTCGAGCCGCGCCCCGGGGGCGGCTTCGTGCTCGGAAACGGGCTGCTGCGGGTCGTGGTCGACGCGCGCGGGCTCGTCGTCTCCGTCGTCGACCTGGCCACCGGCCGCGAGACGATCGCCCCCGGCGCCGCCGCCAACCTCCTCCAGCTCCACCCGGACTTCCCGAACATGTGGGACGCCTGGGACGTCGACCGCTTCTACCGCAACACCGTCACCGACCTCACCGGCGTCGACGAGCTGACCGTCACCGCCGACACGGCCACGGCGGTCGCCGTCCGCGTCACCCGCTCCTTCGGTTCCTCCCGGGCCGTCCAGACCCTCACCCTCGCGGCCGGCGCCCGGCGGCTCGACCTCGACACCGAGGTGGACTGGCACGAGACCGAGAAGTTCCTCAAGGCCGCCTTCCCGCTCGACCTGCACACCGACCGCTACGCCGCCGAGACGCAGTTCGGGCACCTCCACCGGCCCACCCACACCAACACCAGCTGGGAGGCCGCCAAGTTCGAGGCCTGCAACCACAAGTTCGTCCACTTCGAGGAGCCCGGCTGGGGCGTCGCCCTCGTCACCGCCTCCACGTACGGCCACGACGTCACCCGTACGGTGCGCACCGGCGACCACGGCACCACGACCACCGTCCGGGCCTCCCTGCTGCGCGCCCCGCGCTTCCCCGACCCGCACACCGACCAGGGCGTGCACCGCTTCCGGCACGCCCTCGTCCCGGGCGCGGCGATCGGCGACGCCGTCCGCGAGGGGTACCGGATCAACCAGCCCGAGCGGCGGGTGCCGGGCGGCACCGACGTGGTTCCGCTGGTGAGCGTGGCCGACCCGGCCGTGGTGCCGAGCGCGGTGAAGCTGGCCGACGACGGCAGCGGGGACGTCGTGGTCCGGCTCTACGAGTCCGGCGGCGGCCGCGTCCGCACCCGGCTCGCCGCCGGCTTCGCCCTCGCCGGGGCACGCCGCTGCGACCTCCTGGAGCGCCCGCGCGACGAGGAGGTGCGGGTGGAGGGCGACGAGGTCCTCATCGAACTGCGGCCCTTCCAGCTGGTGACACTGCGGCTGAGGCGGGCTTGAGGCGGGCCTGAAAGGGGTCCGATCCCGGCCCGATCCGGGCCTGAGCCGGCCCTGAATGGGGTCTGATCCCGGCCTGAGCCGGGCCTGGGCCGGGCCTGGGCCGGGCCTGAGCCGGGCCCGATCCCGGCCCGAACCCGCCCTGAGCCGGGCCTGGATCGGGTCCGGCCCGGTCCCGGCCCGCGCCCGGCCGTCGGGGATTCCTCTGGCCACCAGGGGCTACCCCGCCGGGGACTCCCCTGGCCACCAGGGGTTACCCCGCCGGGGATTCCCCTGGCCACCAGGGGTTACCCCTGGTCACGGAGCGCCCCGCCCCCTACTCTTGCGCCCTGATCCGTCCTGATCCGTCGGGGCGCGAAGAGTGGGGGGACCATGGGTGTGCTGCCGGAAGGGCTCGGCGAGGCGATACGCGGCACCGCGCGGGACATCGCCGACGTCCTGCGCGGAGCGCCCGACACCGGGCTGCCCGTGCCCCGGCTGACCTGGACCGTCGGCGAGACCGCGGCCCACCTGGGCCAGGCCAACCTGCTGATGGCCGAGCTCGCGGCGGCCCGCCACCACCCCTACGGCGACGGCACCGTGGCGGGCATCGCCGCCGCCAACGAGGAGGCCCTGGCGGCCTTCCCCGAGCGGGCCGCGGCACCGCTCGCCGACCTCATCCTCGACCAGGCCCTGGCCTTCGTCGACGCCGTCGAGGAGCGCCGGCCCGACGAGATCGTCGAGACCCCGATGGGCCCGCTCGACCCGGCCCGCCTCGGCGCGTACCTGCTCACCCACATGCTGGGCCACGGCTACGACCTCGCCAAGGCGCTCGGCCGCCCGCACATGCTCGACCGCAGCCGCGTCGAGCTGACCCTGCCGTTCATGGTCGCCGCCATGCCCCGGGTGGCCGACCCCGCCGCCGTCGCCCGGCTCACCGCGCGCTACCGGGTGCGGCTGTGGGGCGGCGCCCAGTTCGGCGTGACCATCGCCGACGGGGCCGTCACGACCACGCACGGCCCCCTGGACCGGCCCGACTGCACCGTCCTGACCGAGCCGCTCGCCTTCTTCCTCATGGCCCTCGGCCGCATCGACCCGGTCCCCGTGATGGCCACCGGCCGCGCCCTGGCCTGGGGCCGCAAGCCCTGGCTCGGCCCGCGCTTCCCCGGCCTCTTCGTCGCACCGTAGGCCCCACGGCACTCGTACGGGACGTTCCGCCGCCCTCCGGATAGGCTCGTCGCACGATGAGCAGTCCCCACCACCCCTCGGAGCCCAAGGCCGACAAGGCGGGCGTACGCCGGCACAACCTGAGCCTCGTCCTGCGCACCGTGCACGAGGCCGGGGAGACGACCCGGGCGGCCGTCGCGGCCCGCGTCGGCCTCACCCGGGCGGCCGTCTCCTCACTGGCCGAACAGCTCCTGGAGCGCGGGCTGCTCATGGAGTCGGGCAAGACGTTCAGCGGTCAGGCCGGGCGCCCCGGCACCGTGCTCAAGCCCGCGGACACCGGTCCGGCCGGTCTGGGCGTCGAGATCAACGTCGACTACGTGAGCGCCTGCGTCGCCGACCTCACCGGAGCCGACCGGGTGCGCCGCACCGAACCGCTCGACAACCGCGCCCTCGCCGCCGAGGAGGTCCTGCGCCGGGCGGCGGACATCACCGCCGAGGTCCTGACGGAGGCGGCGGGGCAGGGGCTGCGCCCGACCGGGGTCCGGCTCGCGCTGCCCGGCCTGGTCTCCGGCGGCACCGTCCGGCAGGCCCCCAACCTCGGCTGGAACCGGGTCGACGCGGACGCGCTCTTCAGCGCGGCGCTCGCCACCGTCCGCCCGCCCGGGAGCCCGGTCCTGCCCGTCGCCTCCGACAACGAGGCGAACGTCGCCGCGCTGGCCGAGCTGTGGTTCGGGGAGCTCGGCGGCATCCGAAGCTTCCTGCACGTCACCGGCGAGATCGGGGTCGGCGGCGCGATCGTCCTGGACGGCGAACTGCTGCGGGGCGCCCACGGTTTCGCGGGGGAGATCGGGCATCTGCCCGTCAACCCGGACGGCCGCCGCTGCCGCTGCGGGTCCCACGGCTGCCTGGAGCAGTACGCGGGCCAGAGCGCCCTGCTGCGCGCCGCCGGGGCGCGCTCGCTCGACACCCTCGTCCAGCGGGCCGCCGCCGGCGAGCCCCGCACCCTCGCCGCCCTCGACGAGGCCGGCCGGATGCTCGGCGTCGCCCTCTCCGGCGCGGTGAACCTGCTCGACCCGCAGGCCGTGGTCCTGGGCGGCATCTATCCCCGGCTCATACGGTGGCTGGCCCCGGCCGCCGAGGCCGAGCTGGCCCGCCGGGTCGTCTCCGCCCTGTGGCAGCCCGCCGCCACGCGCCTGCGCCCGGCCTCCACCACGGCCACCACCGCCCGCGGCGCGGCCGCGCTGGTCCTGCGCGACATCCTGGCGGACCCCCTGACGTACGGCGGCTGAGTCCGGCGGGGCCGTCTCCCCGCGGGCGCCGGGCTCTCCCGCCGCCTTCCGCCCCGAGCCCTGTCAGGCCGTCACCGGGCGCGCCCCCCCTCACGCGACCCGCGCCGGGGCCGGAGCACGCCGAAGGACGACCGGCCCGCGGACGGGTCGGCGGCCCTGACCGCGGGCCGGGTTCCCCGGAGAGGGCCCTGGGCCGTGTCCGGAACGTCCCGCCTGGCCCGGGACCCTGCCCCGCGGGCAGACGGTGCCACCTTCCGGCCACGGCCTAGACGCGCACCCCGTGGGAGCGCAGATAGGCCAGCGGGTTGACGTCCGAGCCGAAGTACGGCGTGGTCCGCACCTCGAAGTGCAGGTGCGGGCCCGTCACCCGGCCCGTCGCCCCGGACCCGCCGATGCGCTGCCCGGCGGACACGCTCCGGCCCGCCGACACGTCGATGCGGGAGAGATGGGCGTACTGGGTGTACCGGCCGTCGGCGTGCCGGATCACCACCTCGTAGCCGTAGCTGCGGTTGTACCCGGCGTGCACCACCCGGCCGGGACCGACCGAGCGGACCGCGGTGCCGGTCGGCACGGCGAAGTCCTGGCCCGTGTGGTAGCCCCTCGACCAGGCGCCGGGCTGGCCGTAGTAGCCGGTGAAGACGTACGAGGAGACCGGCGCCGTCCAGCCCCGCGAGCTGCCCGTGGCGGAGCCGCCCGAGGAAGCGCCGGTCGAGCCGCCGCCCTTCGCGCCGGTGCGCTGCTCGTACTTCCACCGGTGGCTGGTCCAGTACCAGTGGCCGCCGCTCTCGAACCAGTACACCCGGTACGCGGGGTCCCAGCCCCGCCGCCCGGGGAACGCCGGCTCGCCGCCGGTGCGGCTCGGCTGCCGCGCCGTGCCGGACGCGCCGGCCGTGCCCGTCCGCTTGCTGTACGTGGCGTGGTGGCTGGTCCAACGCCACTGGCCGGCCTCGTTCTTGAACCAGTAGCGCGAGCCGTCCCAGCCCGCGTGCGACGGGGCGGACTCGGCCCCCGCCGTGCCCGCGCCCGTGCCCGCGAGGGCCATCGCCCCGACGGTCGCGACCACGGCGCACCGCACCCCGCGCAGGGCCGCGGCCCCGCCGCCGCGCTCCGCGCGGGCTGCCGTCCGGGCCGCCGCGCAGCCGGCGCAGTCACAGCCGGCGGCGGGTATCTCGTCGGTGAATCCGGGGGTCCGCAGGTCCATGGGGTCCTCGCTCTCTCGGGAGTGGTCGGGGGCGTGGCGGTGGTCGTGCGGGCCGGCGCTCACTGCCTGTCCCCTTCCGGCAGGTCGCCGCGCCGGGTGTAGAAGGCCACGGTCAGGTCCTTGACCAGGGCCTGCCGTTCGAAGTCGTCGAGCTCGACGAGACCACGGGAGGTCAGCCGGGTCACCGTGTCGTCCACCGCGTCGATCACGCTGGTGAGCACGGTGTCGCGGTGCCTGGCGTCGAGCGCGGCGATCTGCCGCCGGTGCATGGCCGCCGCCACCTCGGGCGCGTACTCGATCCGGGTCGGCTGGGCCGAGAAGACCGCGATGCCGACCGGGCGGCACTCGGCCGCGAGCAGCCGGGTCAGCGTGGCGCCGACGGACTCCGCGTCGCGCAGGGTGGGCCCGTCGTCCCGGAAGGCGTCCGCGGGCAGCTGCGACAGGACCCGCACGGCCGCCGCCTCCACCTGCTCGCGCAGATAGTCGAGATGGTCGTCCACGGCGAGCAGCGCCCGTGCGGTGTCCTTCACCGACCAGACCACCAGGACCACCACCCGCAGCGCGGCCCCCTCGGAGTCGACCACGGCGATCGGCTCGCTGCGCCAGTGCCGCAGCCGCACGTCGACCCGGCGGCGCAGCACGAGCGGGCTGATCCAGACCAGACCGGTGCGCCGCACACTTCCCCGGTAGCGGCCGAAGAGCGAGAGCACCCAGGCGGATCCGGTCCGCCCGCGCGTCAGCCCGCCGAAGGCGAGCACGGCGAGGGCCACGCAGCCGCCGAACGCGGCCCACTCCCACGGCTCCAGACGGATCGTGCGCAGCGGGCGGGCCCGCCACAGCAGCGCCCCGGCCGCGCCGAGTGCGGTCAGTCCGAGCAGGACGGCCAGCCACCCGGGGGCCGCCGGCCCGTTGCGCTCCACGAGGTCGGGGTCGTCGGGCGGCGGGCGCAGGGGCAGCCCCTGCGGCTCGTCCGGCTCCGGACGGGTCCGCCACCGCGGCGGTTCGGGGCGGGCGGGGCGCGCCGGGCGGGGCGGCTGGGGGAGCGCCGGCAGCGTCGTGGTCGGCGCCGCGGGGTCGGCACGGAACAGGTCGTCCATCGGTATGCCGGCGGCGTGGAATCGCGCGCGTACGGGCAGGGGCCGCTTCTGTCGCTCGGTCATGTGGCCCTTCCGGCCGTCCCTCGTCGAGGTGACGACGTGTCGGATGATCTTCAGAACCATCGTCACAGGGGTTAATGTCCGAATTGCCGCGACGAAGGTCCCGAATCGGACGGACTTTGGTCCCTGGCGAAGCCCAGGCGGGCCGCCGCCGGGCCCCTGCCGGGCCGCCGCCGGGCCGTTGTCAGTGGCTCCCCCTACCGTTCTCGACATGACGACGAAGACCTATCTGGAGCTGTCGCAGGACGGCGGCGGCGCGCACAAGTTCTACGAAGTGACGGTCGACGGCACGGTGGTGTCGGTCCGTTACGGACGCATCGGCGCGAGCGGACAGACCCAGACCTCCACGTTCGCGACGGCCGAGAAGGCGCAGGCCGCGGCGGCGAAGAAGATAGGCGAGAAGGTGCGCAAGGGATACGCCCCGGCGATCCAGGGGCAGCGCGCCGCCCGGGCGATCAGCCGCCGCGAGGTCAGCTCCGCGCCCTCCACCGCACGCGCCGTCGCCCCCGTCCTGTGGCGCTTCCGCACCGGCTCCGCGGCCTTCGGCATCCACGTGGACGACGAGCGCTGCTGGGTGGGCAACCAGGCGGGCGAGGTCTTCACCCTCGGCCACACCGGCGAGGTCCACGCCCGCTTCAGCCTGCCCGACGGCGTGAAGTGCCTGGTCGCCGACGACTTCTGGATCTACGCGGGCTGCGACGACGGCCGGGTCTACGACCTCTCCTCCAAGCTGCCGTTCGCCGCCTACGAGATCGCCACCGACGTCGACATCTTCTGGCTCGACATCCACGAGGGCGTGCTCGACGTCGCCGACCGCTCCGGCCGGCTCACCGTCATCGACCACGAGGACGAGCACCAGTGGTCCCGCTCCGGGCGCGGCGAGCACGCCTGGATGGTGCGGGCCGACGACCACGGCGTCTACTACGGCGACAGCCGCGGGGTGACGGCCTACGCCCCCGACGGCGGCGGCGAGCTGTGGCACACCCCGGCCGAGGGCGGAGTGCTCTTCGGCTGGCAGGAGGACACCTCCGTCTACGCGGGCACCGCGCGCCGCAAGGTGCACCGGCTCGCCAAGAAGGACGGCCGGACGGAGGCGGTGTACGGCTGCGACAGCGCGGTGTACTCGTGCGCCACCTCGCCCGGCGGCCGCTTCGTCTTCGCCGGCGACAACGCCTCCTCGGTCTACTGCTTCGCCGAGGACGGCACCCGCCTGTGGAAGCTGGGCACCGGCGGCGGCTCGGCGCTCTCCATGCAGTACCGCGACGAGCGCCTCTACCTGGTGACCACGGACGGCTCGCTGGTGTGCGTGGACGCGAGCGAGGCGGCCATCGCCGCCGCCCAGCAGGGCAGCGTCCCCGTCGCCCAGGACATCAAGCTCGCCGCCGCGCTGCCCACATACGCGCCGGCGACCACGGCGACCGCCGTCGCCGCGGTCAGCGCGGCACCCGCCGGCTCGATCGTCGTGGAGTGCGTCCAGGAGGGCGGCAGGACCCGGGTCCACGTCGTGACCGAGGGATACGAGCCGGGGTGGAACGTGCAGTTCCCGCGGGCCATCCGCGAGCCGGGCGCCCGCTACGTCGTCGACGCCCTGCACCCGGCCTCGGGCGGCTTCTACCGGGTCCGCGGCGATATCCGGCGGCTGCTGTGAGCACCTTCGAGGCGGCCACGGGGGACGGGCCCGCGCTGCCCGAAGCGGAGGCGGAGCAGCGCTCGCGTGAGGTGCGGGCGGCCTTCGAAGGGCTGCTGCAGATCAGACGGCTGACCAACCGCCAGGGCGGCGACCCGGCGGCGAGCCCCGCGGAGTGGGAGCGCCGGCAGCCGGTGCGGGCGGTCGCCCTCGCCCTGGAGGCGGCCCGGCAGCCACCCTCGGCGGTGGACGCCGCCGGCGCCCGCACCGCCACCGGCTACCGGGTCACCGCGGGGGAGCGGCCCGGCACGGCGGTGGTGGAGTGGCTGGGCCCGCCGGGCGCGGGCGCCGCCCGGGAGGAGGAGCCGGCCCTCACCGCGTGCGCCGCCGCGCTCGAACGGCTCGGCTGGGAGGCCCTGCTCTACCGCGGCCCGCGCCGAAGACACTTCCTGGAGGTGGAGGCGGCCCGGCCCGGAGGAGCGTAGGCCGCCCCGGCGACCGCGCGGCGCCGATCGAGTGGACTCGGGTGAACACGCCCGGTGCCGGGCGCCTCCCGCCCGGCGCCGGTGGTCCTCTGGCCGTCCGTGCCCGTGACCCGGAAGAAGCGTCCCGAATGCGACGACGTACCCCCTACCGCCGGCTGTTCGCCGCGACGCTGCTGGTGGCGTCCGTGCTGGCCCCGGTGGCCGCGACCCCCGCCACCACCGTCCACGCGGCGAGCCCCGGGCCGCTCGGCACCGCGCGGCACGACGAGGACGACTGCCCGCCGGACGGCCTCGGGCCCGAGCTGACCGCGCGCCTCGACAAGACCATCGAGACCGTCCGCAGGCAGGCGGGCATCCCGGGCGTGGTGGTCGGGCTGTGGCTGCCGGGGCAGGGGAGTTACGTGCGGGCCACGGGCACCGCCGACAAGGCCACCGGCGAGCCGATGTTCCCCGACACCTACGTCCGGATCGGCAGCGAGACCAAGACCTTCACCGTCACCGCTCTCCTGGAGCTCGTGGACCAGGGGAGGATCGGGCTCGACGACCCGATCGCGAAGTACGTCCACGGCGTGCCGGGCGGACACCGGATCACCCTGCGCCACCTCGCCGAGATGCGCAGCGGACTCTTCCCGTACACCTCGGACGCGACCTTCGTCCACGACTTCCTCGGCGACCCGCACCGGCAGTGGGCCCCGCGGGAGGTCCTGAAGTACGGCTTCAGGCACAAGAACACGTTCAAGCCCGGCGAGAAGTTCGAGTACTCCAACAGCAACCTCGTCCTGCTCGGCCTCGTCGTGGAGAAGGTCACCGGGCACCGGCTCGCCGACGTCATCCGCCACCGGGTGCTCCGGCCCTCGCACATGAAGGACACGGCGCTCCCCCAGGCCGCCGAGTTCCCGCGGCCGCACGCGCACGGCTACACCGACCAGACGCTGAGCGGCAGGGTCGAGGACGCCACCGACTGGAACCCCAGCTGGGCCTGGGCGGCCGGCGCGATGACCTCGAACCTGCGGGACCTGCGCGCCTGGGCCGAGATCCTCGCCACGGGACGGCTGCTCAGCCCCGAGACCCAGGCCCAGCGGCTCAGGATGCTGCCGACCGGCATCCCCGGCACCGCGTACGGCCTCGGCATCCTGAACACCAACGGCTGGATCGGGCACAACGGTTCGCTGCCGGGGTACGAGACCGTGACCGTCTATCTGCCCGAGCGGAAGGCCACCCTGGTCATCATCATCACCACCGACTCGCTGGTCGGCGGGCAGGAGCCGTCCACGCTGCTCGGCCGGGCGATCACCGAGGTGGTGACCCCGGACCACGTCTACGCGGGCGCGATCCCGCGCTGACGGCGGTGCGCGGTCAGGCGATGGAGGCGGAGAGGACCGCGGAGACGGCGAGGTTGCACGAGGCGGTCACCCAGACCGCCGGATGCGGCTCGGGGTCGACCAGGGTCGCGCCCAGCTTCCCCGGCGTTACCAGGTCCACCACGAGGAACGCGAGCGCCATCATCACGAGACCGAGCAGCCCGAACGCGGCCGTGGAGACCAGGCCCTTGGCGAAGTCCTCGTAGGTCGTCCAGATCGACGTGAAGACGATCCCGCCGACGCCGAGCA
Organism: Streptomyces sp. NPDC020422; assembly: GCF_044386705.1. Lineage (NCBI taxonomy): Bacteria > Bacillati > Actinomycetota > Actinomycetes > Kitasatosporales > Streptomycetaceae > Streptomyces > Streptomyces sp. NPDC020422. The sequence continues at coordinate 480,438 of NZ_JBIRVJ010000007.1, forward strand.
GGGCGGAGGACAGGAGGATCGCGGCGTTGCGGTTGCGGTCCTCCCAGATCTGCCGGCCCAGCTTGCCGGGGGTCAGCAGGTCGACCAGGAAGATGCCGAGGATCAGCAGGACGACGCCGAGGGCGCCGTACGCGGAGGCCCGGCCGAGGCCGTTGACGATGTCGCTCATGAGGATGCCGGCTCCGGAAGGAAGTGATCGTGAATGATCGCGGTCAAGGACCGGCAAAATGTAGCGCAGCGCCGAGAGGCCCCGGCCGGGTGGGCCGGGGCCTCTCGCCGGGTGGGCCTTCAGACGCCCGGCGGGATGCGCTTGGCGCGGGAGCGGACCATGAAGGCGGTCACGATCTCCGCCACGCCCACGACGAGCAGCCAGATGCCGCCGAGCACCGTCAGCACCGCCACCGACTCCAGCGGCGAGACGATCAGCACGACGCCGGCGAGCGCGCTGATGACGCCCAGGGCGATCTGCCAGCCGCGGGCCGGCATCGCCGGGTCGGAGGCCGCCGCCACCGTCTGCGTGATCCCGCGGAACAGCCAGCCGATCCCGATCCACAGCGCGAGCAGCAGGATCGACTGCGTCGCGCCCCGGAAGCAGAACAGACCGAGCAGGATCCCCAGGGTGCCGCTGATGAACGCCATCACCCGCAGCGAGGTCCTGGCGTGCGTTCCGAAGGCCGCGACCAGTTGCAGCACACCGCTGACCAGCAGGTAGACACCGAAGAGCACACCGACGACGGTCAGGGTTGCCTTCGGCCACGCCAGCACCATCGCACCCAGGGCCAGTGCGAGCACACCGGCGATCAGCAGCGCCTGCCAGGCGACGCCGGCCAGCAGACCGAGCGGCCCCGGTGGCAGGTCGTCCCGTGAGGGACGGTCGTCCGTCTGTGTCATGACGTCACTCCACTCCTCTTGGCGCGCCCGGGGGACGGGTCGCGTACGTGCTCAGGAACAGCGCCTCGGCCAGCGCCATCGTCTCGATCTCGGTGGGGTCCACGCTCTCGTTGGGCGCGTGGATGAGGCAGCCGGGCTCCTCGACCCCGATCAGGGCGATCTCGGCGTCCGGGAACTGCTCGGCGAGCACGTTGCACAGGGGGATCGAGCCGCCCTGCCCCGACTGGACCATGTCCTTGCCGTACGCCCGGCGCATCGCCGAGCCGAGCGCCCGGTAGGCGGGCCCGTCGGTGCGGGCCCGGAACGGCTGGCCCACGCCCTCCGGCTCCACCTCGACCCGCGCGCCCCAGGGCGCCGCCGCGATCAGATGGGCGGTGAGCGCCGCCTCGGCCTTGTCGGCGTCGACCCCCGGGGGGACGCGCAGGCTGACCCGGGCGCGTACCTTCGCCTGCACGGCCGCCGCGGAGCCGACCACCGGCGGGCAGTCGATGCCGAGCACGGTGACCGCGGGCCGCGCCCACAGCTCGTCGGCGACCGAACCCGTGCCGAGCAGCGCCACCCCGTCCAGCGCGCCGACGTCGGCGCGGAACTGCTCGGCCGGGTAGTCGACGCCGTCCCAGGTCCCGTCGGCGGCCAGACCGCCGATCGTGGTGTTGCCCTCCGCGTCGCGCAGGCTGTCCAGGATGCGGACGAGCGCGGCGAGCGCGTCCGGGGCCGGGCCGCCGAACATGCCCGAGTGCATCTCGCCCCTGAGGGTGGAGACGGTCACCACCACGTTGGCGAGGCCGCGCAGCGAGGTGGTGGCGGTCGGCAGACCGCGCGCGAAGTTGCCGGTGTCGCAGACCAACAGGGCGTCGGCGGCGAAGAGTTCCGGCTGCAGCGGCACCAGTCGCTCCAGACCGCCGGTGCCCTGCTCCTCCGAACCCTCCGCGACGAACTTGAGGTTGACCGGGAAGCCCCCGCCCTCCGGGCCGCCGAGCGCGCGCAGCGCGGTCAGGTGCATCGCGATGTTGCCCTTGCAGTCCGCGGTGCCCCGCCCGTACCAGCGCCCCTCGCGCTCGGTCAGCTCGAACGGCGGGGTCCGCCAGGCGGCGTCGTCGAGCGGCGGCTGCACGTCGTAGTGGCAGTACAGGAGCACCGTCGGGGCGCCCTCGGGTCCCGGGGCGTGCCCGACGACCGCGTCCGTGCCGTCCGGGGTGGTCACCCGGCGCATGTCCCGCAGGCCGGCCTCCGTGAAGGCCCGGACCAGGAAGTCGGCCGCCGCGGCGCACTCCTCCGGCGGGAACTGCCTCGGATCGGCGACCGAGCGCATCGCGACCAGCGCGGTCAGATCCTCCTTGGCACGCGGCATCAGCGCGCGGACCCTCGCGCGCAGGGCGGCGGTCTCCGGGGAATCAGCGGTCATGCGTGTCCCACTTCCTTCGGCACGACAACAGCGCTCTCACACAGCGCTCTCACTAAAGCAATACCGGACGAACGCCGCAAAACATGACCTGTATGGAGCAACAGCGCAGCGGGTTGCGGCGGCATCCGGAGCAGAGTGGAGAGCGTCTGCGAAGGGCGCCGCACCCGCCGCGCCCCCGTCACGCAACGGGAGACCCCATGACCCCGCTCAACCGCCGCGACCTCGGACTCCTCGTCCTGCGGGTCGGCACCGGCGCCGTCCTGGCCGCCCACGGGACCCAGAAACTCTTCGGCTGGTTCGGCGGCGGCGGCATCGAGGGCACCGCCAAGGGGATGGAGGCGATGGGCTTCTCACCCGCCAGGGAGAGCGCCATCGCCGCCGGACTCGGCGAGGCCGGCGGCGGCGCCCTGCTCGCCCTCGGTCTGGCCACCCCGGCCGCCGGCGCCGCCGCCGCGGGCGCCATGGCCGGCGCGGTCGCCGTGCACGCCCCGGCCGGCTTCTTCGCCCAGGGCGGCGGATACGAGTACCCCGCCTTCCTCGGCTTCACCTCCGCCGCGATCGGCATCGCCGGAGCGGGCCGCTACTCCCTCGACCACGCCACCGGACACGTCCTCGACCGGCCCTGGGTGGTCGCCGTCGCCTTCATCGGCACCGCGCTCGCCGCCGCGGCCGTCGTCGGCCGCCGCGCCCAGGCGCAGGCCGAGGCCCGGCAGCCCGAACCGGAGCCCGAGCACACCACCGCCGCCGAGCCCGGGGAGTGAGCCCGTGAAAGCCGTCACCATGCCGCGATACGGCGGCCCCGAAGAGCTCGCCCTCGTGGAGCTCCCCGACCCGAAGGTCGCCCCCGGCGAAGTCCTGATCCGGGTGGTGGCCGCCGGGGTCAACCCCGTCGACTGGAAGCTCGCCGCGGGTGGCCTCGACCCCCTGATGGTGACCCACTTCCCGCTGATCCCCGGCTGGGACGTGGCCGGGGTCGTCGAGCGCAACGGTCTGGACTCCACCGAGTTCGCCCCGGGCGACGAGGTCTTCGGCTACATCCGCAAGGACAGCGCCGAGCACGGCTCCTACGCGGAGAAGGTGTCCGCCCAGGTCCGCATGCTCGCCCGCAAGCCGCGGTCGCTGAGCTGGGCCCAGACCGCGGGACTCCCGCTCGCCGGGCTCACCGCCCTGCAGGCCGCCGACCGGGTCGGCGTCGGCGCCGGCGACACCGTGCTGGTCCACGCCGCCGCGGGCGGCGTCGGCTCCCTCGGCACCCAACTCGCGCTCGCCCGCGGCGCCCGGGTCATCGGCACCGCGAGCCCCGCCAACCACGACTTCCTGCGCTCCCTGGGCGCCGAACCCGTGGCGTACGGCCCCGGTCTCGCCGACCGGGTGCGGGAGCTGGCCCCGGACGGGGTCGACGCGGCGCTCGACTTCGTGGGCGGGGAGTCCGTGGACGTCTCCGTCGAACTCCTCGCCTCACCCGCCCGCCTCGCCTCCGTCGCCGACCACCGGGCGGCCGCGCTCGGCGGCCACTACGTCTGGGTCCGGCCCGACGGCGCCGGCCTGGCGACGCTCGCCGCGCTCGCCGACGAGGGCCGGCTCACCGTGCCCGTCGAGAAGGTCCTGCCGCTGAGCGAGGCGGCCGAGGCCTGGCGCCTCAACAGCGAGGGCCACACCCGCGGCAAGCTGATCCTCTCCGTCGAGGAGCCCTGACCGTCTCGGTACTGTTCGGTAGGGAAGATCCGGAGCGGATCCAGCGCTACGGGGAGAGCACGCGGACACGCGAGGGAAGGAACGGGCGCCGACCATGAAGATCGATCTCACGGACACCAACTCCAGCAAGATCAACAAGGCGATCCTGGAGGGTCGCCGCGCCGTCGGCACCCCGGCCGTCGGCATGGTGCTCACCCTGGTCGTCGTCACCGACGAGGAGAACGCCTACGACGCGGTGAAGGCCGCCAACGAGGCCTCCAGGGAACATCCCTCGCGCACCCTGGTCGTCATCAAGCGCCATGCCCGCTCCCCCCGTGGCCGCAGCGAGACCCGCCTCGACGCCGAGGTCCGGGTCGGCACCGACGCCGGTGCGGGCGAGACCGTGCTCCTGCGCCTGCACGGCGAGCTCGGCCGGCGCGCCGACTCCGTCGTCCTCCCGCTCCTCCTGCCGGACGCGCCGGTCGTCGTCTGGTGGCCGGTCGACGCCCCCGAGGTGCCCTCCGAGGACCCCCTCGGCGCCCTCGCCCAGCGCCGGATCACCGACACCTACGCCGTCGAGGACCCGATCGCCGCCCTCGCCGAGCGCGCCGCCTCGTACGCCCCCGGCGACACCGACCTCGCCTGGACCCGGCTGACCCCGTGGCGCTCCCTGCTCGCCGCCGCCCTCGACCAGGCCCCTACGACGGTGCTCTCGGCCGCCGTCGAGAGCGAGGCCCACAACCCGAGCGCCGAGCTGCTCGCCCGCTGGTTCGGCGAACGCCTCGACGTCGAGGTCGAGCGCGTGGTGACGGACGGCCCCGTCGTCACGGCCGTCCGCCTCGGCACCCCGGACGGCGAGATCCGCATCGACCGCCCGGAGGGCCCGGTGGCCCACCTCGCCATCCCGGGGCAGCCGAGCCGCGTCATGGCCCTCAAGGTGCGCACCACGGCCGAACTCATCGCCGAGGAGCTCCGCCGCCTGGACCCGGACGAGGCGTACGCGGCGGCCCTGCGGTACGGGCGGTAGCGGGGCCCCCGCCCCCTCCCGCCCCCTCAGCCGTCCGTCCCTGTGACGGTGCGCCCCGCGACGGGGAGGACGTACGGCCACGCAGTACCGGCACTGAGCCCGAGCCACGTCGGACGAACACCGCGCCCCGTCCGCCGCTCGGGCGCGGCGCCCCGGTCCGCCGCTCGGGCACCGCGCCCCCGTCCCCACGCTGGGGCACCGCGCCCCGGTCCCGGTGGCCCCACTCGCCGCGCCCCCGGACGGTGCCGGAGGCCTACCCGGGCAGCACCCGGACCCGCCCCTCGGGCAGCTTGGCCCACCAGTGGTCGTAGCGTCGGTAGAGCGCGGGGTCGCGGGCGGCGAGCAGGGCGTTCAGGGCCCGGGCCTCCTCGGCGAGCGCCTCCCACGCCTCGCCCGGCAGGTCGTGGAAGGCCGTGGCCTCGATGCCGCCCTCGACCGGGCGCCACACCCCGGCCACGTACCCGTCGACGAGAAGGGTCGGCAGCACGTCGCCGTTGACGCGGATCACCACGCGCCGGTAGTCGGGCGGCAGCACCCGGCTCCGGTCCGCGTACGCGAGCAGCACGCTGTCCCACATCGCCATCAGACGAGGCGGCGCGGGCGTGTCCGCCGCCGGGCGCAAGGCACCCGGCAGGTCGAACAGCACCGTGCCGTCCGGCCCTTCGAGCCGCTCGACGACCCCGTCGAGCTCCTTGAGGGCCCGGCGCACGGGGGCCCGCTGGACCATCGCGAACTGCGCCACGTCCGCCACCGACGCGGGCCCGAAACCCTCCAGACAGCGCACCACCAGCCCCCGCAGCGCCTCGGGCGAGACCTCGCGGCCGCCGGTCACCGGCCCGCCTCCGGACGCCACGTACGAGGGGCGCGGGCCGAACGCCCACGGGCCGCCGGTCGGATGGTGGTGCAGGGGCGCGTACGCCCGCAGCCCCCACAGCGCCCCGTCGACCCGCTCGGCGCCGACCCGCTCCCGAAGCCACCCGCGGAGTTCGGCCATCGTCCGCGGCTCCTCGGCGAAGGCGAGCAGCCCCGGCACCAGCTCCTCGCCGTCGGCGGGCGAGAGCCCGGCGGCGGCGAAGCGGAATCCGAGACGGGAGGCGTACAGGGTCTGCTGCATCGCCTCCCGGAACAGGCGGTAGTCCCCGGCGTGCACCGCGTGCAGCGTGATCCGCATGAGGGTCGCCTTGACCACCTCGCGGCGCGCGAACACGGCGTCCACATCCGCCGGATCCAGTCCCACCAGCCGGTTCCACAGGGCCAGATACGGCGAGCCGGCGTGCTGCGCCTGGAGCGCGACCACCCGCCGGACCCCTTCGGCGACGCCCAACGGGGCGCGCTCCAGGAGGAGCTGACGGCCGAGGGTGGCGCGGTTGAGCTCACGGGCGCTGATCTTCACGGGGGGCATTCTTCCCGAGCCCGTGCGGGCACGGACGCGCAGGCGGGTGCGGGCGGTGCGACGCGCCGTCGCCCGGCGAAGCGTGGAACCCGCGTCGCCGCAGGTCGTACGCTCCCCAGGCGCGTCACCGCACGGGTCGGTCGACCGCTCTGCACCGTCACCCCGGGGGGAACTTCACCATGTCCAGGATCATCGTCGCCGCGACGCCCGTTTCCGGCCATCATGCTCCGCTGCTCCAGATCGCCCGCCACCTCCACGGCCTCGGCCACGAGGTGGTGTTCCTCGGCGGCTCCCGCTTCGCCGCCCAGGTCGAGGCGGCCGGACCCGCCTTCCGCGCCCTGCCCGCCGAGGCCGACTACGACGACCGCGACCTGTCGGCCCGGTTCCCCGGGCGGGACGAGATCCCGGCCGGGCCCGGGCAGGTCATGTGGGACGTCATGCACGTCTTCGGCGACCCCATCCCCGCCCAGCTGCGCGCGCTGAAGGAGGTCCTGGCGGGGTTCCCGGCCACCGTCGTCCTCCACGACAACCTGTTCCTCGGCGGCGTGGCGCTCGCCCTCGGCGAGGAGCCGGGGCGCCGGCCCGCGGTGTTGAGCGTCGGCATCTCGCCGCTCGGCGTCGACAGCCGGGACACCGCGCCGCACCTGCTCGGTCTGCTGCCGCCCACCGACGACGAACAGCGGGCGCGGTACGCGGAGATGGCCGCGCAGATGGCCGAGCGGAGCAAGCCGCTCGCGGCGCACCTGCGCGGCTGCTTCACCGCCGCCGGAGCGGTCATCGAGGAGGGCTCGCTCGGCTGGCTCCGGATCCAGGCCGCCGACGCCTTCCTGCAGCTCACCGTGGCCGGATTCGAGTACCCGCGCAGCGACCAGCCGGCCAACATCCGCTTCGTCGGCGCCATCCCCATCGAGCCCGGCGCCGCGCAGGAGCCGCCCGCCTGGTGGCCCGAGCTGCGGCGGGCCCGCGAGGAGGGCAGGCGGATCGTCGTGGTCACCCAGGGCACCCTCGCCAACACCACCCTGAACCGGCTGGTCGTCCCCACCCTGCGGGCCCTCGCCGACCGCGAGGACGTCTTCGTCGTCGCCGCCACCGGCCGCCCCGACGCGGCCGAGCTGATCGCCGGCGAGCTGCCCGCCGTCCCCGCCAACGCGCGCGTCGCGGGCTTCGTCCCCTTCGCCGAACTCCTCCCGCTGACCGACCTGCTGGTCACCAACGGCGGCTACGGCGGCACCCAGGCCGCCCTCGCCCACGGCGTGCCGCTCGTCGTCGGCGGCGACACCGAGGACAAGCCCGAGGTGGCCGCGCGGGTCGAGTGGTCCGGGACCGGCCTCAACCTGCGTACCGGCGACCCCTCCGTCGAGGCCCTCCGGGAGGCCGTGGACACGGTCCTGTCCACGCCCGGCTATCGCGAACGGGCCGCCGAGCTGGCCAAGGAGTACGCCGCCCACGACGCCCTCGCCACGATCGACGGGCTCGTGCGGGAGACCGACCCGTGCTGAGCGCGGGCTCGCGAAGGTCCCGATCTCGCCAAGCTGACGGACGAGTTGGCCGAGACCCGGTGCTGGTTCCGGCACAGCTTGCTCCCGCCCCGTCCGACCCGTCAGGATCGCCCGCAAGCAATGTGTCGAACGGGGGAGCCATGAAACCTCGCCTGGTCTTCGTCCACGGCATCGGCGGCCCCCGTGACCCCGTCGCCGACCTCGACGAATGGCTGCGGGCCGTGGCCGCGGGGGCGGGCGCCGCCGGACACTCGGCGAAGATCTCCGGACTCACCGGCGGCTGGGCCGCCGACGCGCGGTTCGCGTACTACGGCGACCTGTTCCGTGCCGCGGGATCCCAGGGCGCCGGCGGCGCCGCCGCGGGGTCGGGGGAGGAGGACGACGAGCTGCTCGCCAGCCTCCTCCTGGAGGCCGTCGACGCACGCCTCGCCGACTCCTCCTCCGACCCCGACGCCGCCCTCTCCGCGACCGAGGCCCGGGCCCTGCGACACGCCAGGACCCAGCTCGCGCCGCCGTCCGGGGCGCAGGGCGCAGGGGCGCCCGCCCGCCGCGTGGTCAACGCGGTCACCACCCTGCTCGCCGTCCCCGGCGTCCGCGCCCTCGGCGGCTGGCTCAGCGCCCGCACCACGGCCGGCATGCTCGGCCAGGTCGCCCGCTACCTCAACCGCGCCGAACCCGACGCCACCGGCGCCACCCTCGACCAGCGGATACGCGCCCGGGTCGCCGCCTGCCTCGACCCCGAGGGCCCCAACGTCGTCGTCGCCCACTCCCTCGGCACCGTCGTCGCCCTGGAAACCCTCCACGAGGCCCTGCCCGCGTCCCCCGACGGGCGGCACCCCGGCGTCCCGCTGCTGATCACCCTCGGCTCGCCCCTCGGCATCCGCACCGCCGTCCAGCCCCGGGTCCGTCCGCACCCCCTCGCCACCCCCGACTCCGTCGGGCGCTGGCTCAACTTCTGGGACCGCGACGACCTCGTGGCCGCCCGCCCGCACCTGGAGGACTTCGTCCGGCCCAACGCCGCCGCCGTCGCCCCGTCCTCGCGCCGGGTCGACTCCGACGGCGCCTGGGTGCACCCGGCGGCCAAGTACCTGGCACAACCGCACGTCGCCGGGCCCCTCATGGAGGCGCTGACCACCCTCGGGGAGCGATGAGCGCACCGCGACACGTGCTGGTCATCGGCGCCCAGTGCCCCGAACTCGGCCTGCTCGCCGAACTGGAGCAGGCCACCCGCGCCCTGCACGACACCCTCGTCACCCCCTGGGCCGGCGCCTGCGAGAAGGACCAGGCACACGGCCCCACCCTGCTGTACGGCCCCGGGCTCACCAAGGCCGGTGTGCAGGAGGCCGTCCTGCGGGCCGGCCGCGCCGCCGTCGACGCCGGTGCGGTGCTCGTGCTCGGTCTCCTCGGCCACGGGATGGCCGCCGGCACCAAGCTCTACTTCATGGCGGGCGACTCACGCGCCGAGGACCCGGGCAGCGCCGTGGACGTCGGCTCGCTCCTCACCGGACTCGTCGACACCCCCGGCCTCGACGGGGTCCTCGCCCTCGTCGACACCTGCCACGCGGGCAACGCCCACCCCGACCTGTCCTCGCTGGCCCAGGGCATCCGGCGCGGCGACACCCGCTTCTCGCTGCTCATGGGCTCCGGCGCCGGCGAACTCGCCTACCAGCTGCGGTTCAGCCGCACCCTGGTCAAGGTGCTCCACTCGGGCATCGCCGAAGCCGGCGAGACCCTCGTCCCCTCGGCCGTCGTCCGCGCCGTCCGCGAGGACGGCGGCGCCGAAGGACAGGCCGTGCTGCTCACCGAGTACGACGGCGCCCAGTTCACCGACGGCGTGCTCTGGCTGGCGCGCAACGCCCACCCCAGCGTCAGCCGGTCCGGCCCGCTGCTCGGCCCGCTCGGCCGCGCCGAACTCGACCGCGCCCTCGGCCCCGCGACCGCCCCGGACGCCGTCGCCCACCCCCGCGACCTGGAGGAGCTGCGGGGCCGCCTGACGGCGCTGCCGGAACCCCAGCGGAGCTGGGCGCGCCGGGTGGTGGGCGCCCTCACCGGCGCCGTACGCACCCAGCGCCTGCTCGCCGACTGGCCGGGCGACGACCTGACCAGCGCCCTGCTGCGGCGCGCCCTCTCCGAGGCCTGCCCCGCCCCGGGCACCGCGCCCCCGGAGTCCACCGGCGGCGAACTGGCACGGGACGCCGTGGAGTACCTGCTGCTGCGGGCCCCGCGCGCCGGACAGCGGCCCACCGAACCGCTCGCCGCCTTCGTCGCCGTACTCGCCAAGGAGACGCGCGTCGACCCGCGCAACCACGCCCTGCGCGGCTGGGCGAACGCCCTCGACGCCGCGATCGACCTCAACGACGCCTTCGAGCGGCTCGCCGAGCACAACCGGGAGACCCGGCTGCGGCTCGTCGTCAGCCTGCACGCCGCCGTCGGCGACGAATGGCCCGAGTCGCTGGCCGTCTGGCTCCTCGACGGCAAGGACGTACGCCACCACGAGGAGTTCCCGTGCGCCGCACAGGACCGCACCGGCGTCGAGCGCACCCTCGCCGGCGTCCTGCACTGGGCGACCCGGCACGCCGACGCGCTCGACACCCCGCTGCGCCGGGTCGAGATCGCGGCCCCCGCCCCGCTCCTCGCGACCTGGCGCCCCGAGGAGACCGACTTCGGCATGCGCCTCGGCGACCTCCACGACGTGGTGCTGCACTGGAGCGACCGCATCCAGCCGCCCGAGCACCTGTTCTGGATCAACACCCAGGCGAGCCGGGCCCTGGAGGCCATGGCGGCGGGCGGCGAAGGCAGCCGGGTCGACTGGCTCGGCGAGGCCGACACCCGGCGCGCGGACGAACTGCACGAACGGCTGCGCCGGGCCGGGCCCCGCGGCCGCGCCGTCGCCCTGGAGCACCGGCCGCCCCACCTCAAGGACATGATGGACGTGCTGCTCGCCTCCTCGCCCATCGTGCTGTGGCCCAACGAGGACCCCGGCGCCCTCGACGGCTCCGGGCCGGCCGCCCCCGTACCGGAGCCGGTGCGGCGCTCCGTGGACACCCACTGGCACCGGCTGCCCGGCGAGTTCAGCCGCGCCTACCGGGAGCGCTGGCGGTGCGACTCCGGTCCCGCGCCCTGCGGACACGCCGACGGCGGGCGGCGCCACCTCGCCGGACTGCGCTCCGTGTGGGACGGTCCCGAGTGGCTGGAATTCTGCAAATGGTTCGACCGCGCGCACACGTCTCAGGAACGCTTCCCCGGGGAAACGTTCCAGAGGAGGGGGGATGGCTCGGCATGACCCGGCAGCCATCCACGAGGGGGGAGAGTCCCGCATGACCTGGCAGCCTTTCTACGTCGGCGACGGCAACGCCCCCGCCGGGGAGCCCGTGGCGCTTCCCCCCGCCCCGCCCTGGCGGGAGTTCCCGCGCCGCTCCCTGCACGAGCAGTTCGTCCCGCCGCCCGGTCTCGTCGAGGCGGTCAACGCGGCCCTCGCGCTGCGCCGCCCGCTGCTCGTCACCGGACCGGCCGGCTCCGGGAAGTCCACCGTGATCGAACAGGTCGCGGCCGAACTCGCCCTCGGCAACGTGCTGCGCTGGCACATCACCTCGCGCAGCAGCCTCACCGAGGCGCTCTACCGCTACGACGCCCTCGGCCGGATCCACGCCCAGCGCCTCAAGGGCCGCGACGGCGGCGACGACATCGCCCCCTTCCTGCGCATGGGCCCCCTGGGCACCGCCCTGCTGCCCACCGACCGGCCCCGCGCCCTGCTCATCGACGAGATCGACAAGAGCGACCTCGACCTGCCCAGCGACCTCCTCGACGTGCTCGAACGCGGCGAGTTCGAGATCCCCGAGCTCGCGCGCTACGGACACGACGTGGTCTCCGTACGGGAGTGGAAGGGCGACGACCACCACGAGGTGCGCCGCGGCCGCGTCCAGTGCACCGAGTTCCCCTTCATCGTCATGACCAGCAACGGCGAACGCGACTTCCCCGCCGCCTTCCTGCGCCGCTGCGTCCGCTTCTCCATGCCCCTGCCGACCCCCGAGACCCTGCTGCGGATCGTCGAGGCCCACATGGGACCCGAGACCGCCCGCACCCCGGAGGCCGACCGGCTGCTCCGGGTCTTCCTCGAACGGCTCACCGCGGGCGAGAGCCTCGCCGTCGACCAACTGCTCAACGCCGTCCATCTGCTCGCCGGCACCGGAGCACCCGACGAGAACCGGCGGCAGGCCATCGAGGACCTGATCCTGCGCGAGCTCTCCCATGCCTGACCCGCTGCCCGGACTGCTCTCCGCCCTGCGCACCGCCGTCCCCGAACTGGACGGCACCGCGCTGGCGGAGGCGCTCTGGCTGGCCGCCCACATGGCCGGGGAGCGGGCCGACACCACGGACCGGCCCGCACCCGTCTCGCCCGCCGCCGGCCCGGACGAGCCGCCCCTGCCCCGGGACACCCCGCCCCGCCCGCCGGAGACCGTGCCGGCCCCGACGCCCCGCCCGGGCGCCGCCGCACCCGAACCGGCCCCCGCCACCCGGCCCCTGCACGAGCGGCTGCCCGGCAGCGGCGTCCGCGTCCGCGGCCACGCCGTCGCCGCGCCGCGCGCCGCCGGGCTGCCCCGTGCCCTGGAGCTGACCCGGGCCTTACGCCCCTGGAAGCGGCGCTGGCCCCGCGGCCGCCACGCCGAGCTGGACATCGACGCGACCGTCGACGGCTACGCCCGCAGCGGAGAGCTCATCCCCGTCCTCGCGGCCGCCCCCGAGCGCTGGTTCGACCTGGCCCTCGTCGTCGACCGCTCGCCCGGCATGCGCGTCTGGCGGGAGACGATCGCCGAGTTCACCCACGTCCTCGACCGGCTCGGCGCCTTCCGCACCCTCCAGGTCACCGACCTCGCCTTCGACGCGGCCGGCGAACCCCTCGTCCCCGGGCAGCTGCGCTCCAGCGACGGGCGCCGGCTCGTCGTCGTGGTCTCCGACTGCATGGCCGACGCCTGGCGCCGCCCCGAGGTCTGGCACCTGCTGCGGGAATGGGCGGGCGCCACCCCGACCGCCGTGCTCAACCCGCTGCCGACCCGGCTGTGGCGGCGCGGCGGCCTCAACCTGCCCACCGCGCGCTTCACGCCCGCCGCCCCCGGCACCCACCGCAGCCGCGTCCCCGTCGAACCGCCGCCGCTGCTCGACCCGGGGAGCCCGGACGACGACGGCGACTGGCTGCCGATCCCCGTGCTCTCCCTGACCCCGCACTCGCTCGGCCGCTGGTCGCACACTCTCATGCGCAGCGCGCCCGAGGGCTGCACCGCCGTCCTCGTCCCGCCGACCGGTCGCACCCTGGGCCCCGCCCGGCCCGTCCCGATCCCGCTGCCTCCCGGGACGCTCGCCCGGAACCTGCTGCGCACCGCCTCGCCCCGCGCGGCCCGGCTCGCCGTGCTCTGCTCCCCGTTCGACCGGCTGAGCCTGCGGATCCTGCACCTGCTGCGCGAACAGCTCGTCCCCGAGGCGGGCATCGCGGACGTGGCGGAGCTGGTCACCAGCGGGGTGTTCGAGCTGGAGGAGAACGGCACCGGCGGCATCGAGCTGCTGCTGCCGCCCGACGCCCAGGCCGTCCTGCGCGCCGAGCTGCCCGCCCACGAGCTGTGGGCCGTCCACCAGGAACTCGACCGGTACGTCGCGCGACGCGGCGCGGGGCCCGCCCGGCTGCCGTCGGTGGCCCACGACGGGGAGGGCCCGCACGACTGGGCGGCCGAGAAGGAGGCCTTCGCCCGGGCGACCCGGCAGACCCTGGAGTTGCTGGGCTTCGCGGAGCCGGCCCGGCCGGCGGCGACGGAGGCACCGGCCGCGCCCCAGGCGTACGTCGGGCACGCGGAGCTCGTCGAAGGGGCGGTCGGCGGGCTGGCCGCGGGCACGACCCGGGTCCTGTACGTGACCGCGCGCGACGGCGTCCCCGGCGCCGGGCGCACCGCGTTCGCCCGGCAGGTCGCCCACCGGGTCCGCGAGCACTTCCCCGACGGCGTCGTGTTCGTGCCGCTGCGGGGCTCCACCCCCCACCCCGTGCCGCCGGAGGCAGCGTTGTACGGGGTGCTGCGGGAGCTCGGCGTGGCGGCGGAGGACATCCCGGACGAGCCGCCGCCGCACGCGTTCGACGCCCTCGTCGGGGCCCTGCGCCAGGTGGCGGACGGCAAGCGGATCCTGCTCGTCCTGGACGACCTGGGCGCACAGGCGGAGATGACGCGCTTCGCCGTCGCCCCGCCCGCCGGCTGCACCGTCCTCGTCACCTGTCGGGAACGCCCCGGGGACGCGCCCTCCCACGCCGAGGTCGAGATCCCGCCCCTCAGCGGCGAGCCCGCCGCAGAGCTGCTCGCCGCGAGCATGGGCCCCGCCGCCACCGTGGCCGAGGCGCGCGGGACGGTCGGCGCGGGCGCGTGGTGGCCGCTGACGCTGCGCGTCCTCGGGGGCGCGCTCGCCTCGGAGGACCGTGCGGCGTTCGCCGCGGGGCGGCCCGGCCTGCGCAGGGCGCACGAAAAGGCGCTGGATCCACGGGAGATGGTCCGCTACCGCATCGACCGGGGCCGGCTGGGCCGAGGCCTCGACGAGGCCCTGGTGCGCCTCGCCGTGGCCACCTCCGGGGAGTGCACGCTCCAGGAGGCCGCGGCCGTCCTGGACACCGACGCGACCGACGCCGCCGACCGGCTCGACGCCCTCGTCCGCGGTGCGCTCCTGGACCGTACGGGGCCGGAACGCTACGCCTTCCCCGCCGCCGTCCATGCCGAGGCCGAGCAGGCGACGGGGTACGAGCTGCGGCGCCGCAGGGCCCAGGAACTCATCGCCGTCTTCCGCCGCGCCGCGGCCGCGGCCCTCCGCGAGGAGCGCCACCCGGGCAGTGCCCTGCCCGCCCTGCTCGGCGCGGCGCCCGAGCCCGCGCCGCAACCGGACGTCTGGCTCGCCAACGCGCTCGTACCCGCGGGTCTCGGCTCCACCGGCGCGGAGGCCGACACCCTGCTGCTCCTGCACGAGACGGCCGCGTCGCTGCCGTACCGCGCGCGCTTCGCCCAGGCCGCCCGTTCGCTCATCGACGGCCGGCGGCTGCAGGCCGACGAGGCCTGGGTCCGGGCCGTGATCGCCCTCGCGCACGCCCAGCAGGCGTCCGGGCGGGCGCGCGCCGCGTGGGACACCGTGCACAAGGCGAGCACCTTCCAGCTCCAGGGCGACGCCGCCACCTACGGCCTGACGGCCCTGCTGCTCACCCGGCTCTCCCTCACCGGGCAGTCGGACGGCACCCGGGCGGCGGTCTCCTGGGCCGAGGAGGCCCTGGCGTACCTCGACGTCGGCGACACCGCGCCGAGCCCCGAGACCGGGGACGCGCTGCGCTGTCTGGAGCAGGCCCTCGCCGCCTCGGGGGAGTACGAGGAACTGCGCGCCGCCCAGCGGCGCCTGAGCCTGCACCTCCGGGCCCGGGGACGCCACGAGGAGGAGGGGCGGGTGCTCCTCCGGCTCGCCGACACCCTCCTGTACCTGAGCCGCCGGCGGGAGGCGGAGGAGTCGGCGCAACGGGCCCTGGAGCTCCTCGAAGCGGCGGGGGACACGGACGGCGCGGACACCGCCCGGAGCTTGCTCCGCACCGCCCGGCGCACGGCGTCCTCGTCCGCCGTGCGCACCTTCGTCGTGCTGGAGGCGGCACCCGTCCGCCCCGAGCGGCTGGAGGCGGCGGCGCTCGTCGCCGTCGGCCTCGCCGACCGGTGCGAGAGCCATGTCCTGGACGACTGCGTCCTGCTCCTCGTGGACACCCGCGTCCCCCTCGACGAGCTGGTGGGGGACCTCCTGGACTCGCTGTCGGGCCGGACGGACATGAGCCCGCTGCGCATCGGCGTGCACACCGGCCCGACGCGCGTCGGGCCGGACGACCCGTTCCCCGGCCTCGGCGCCGAGTACACCCGGACGCTGCTGCGCTCCGCCGAGTTCCGCAGGGTGTCGGAGAACTACCCGGACGACCCCACCCTGTGCGTCTCGCCCGAGGCGTACGCCGTTCTGCGCGAGGCCGACCTGATGAGGCGCTTCACCGCCCAGGAGGTGCGCACCCAAAACGGCACGGAGGTCTGCGTGATCCTCGCGCCGGAGGTCGACCTCTCCGCGTACGACAGCGAACTCATGGCTCTGGCGCGGGCGTTCAACGGGGTCGACCCGAACGGCCGTCGCCTGGCGGGGATCCTGCGGGACTGTCTCGACGTGGCGCTCGACGCGCGCAACACCGGCCGGTTCGACCCGCGGGAGCTGCGCCTCGACGAACGCGCCAGACTCCCCTGGGGGTTGCGATACGCGCTGCAGACCTTCTTCCCCTTCACGCCCGGCCCCGACTCCGACCTGCTGTGGGACGGACCCCAGGGGGTCGTGTCGTTCGGCCTCCGGTTCTCCTTCCAGGGCCCGGGGGGGAGATTCGACCGGGCGGCCGTCGGGGGCGTGTCCCTGATCGTGTACGCGGACGACGCCCGGTCCACCTGGTCCGCGGGGCTGATCCGGCTGCGGCCCGAACACCTGACGCCCGGCACCGACCAGGACGGCTCGTCCGCGCTCACCGCGGAGGCCCGGCGAAACGCCGTGCTGTGGCTGCACCGGGACGCGAAGCTGCCCGAGAACGTCCTGCTCCACCTCGACCAGAGAGGGCGGGAGGCGATCCTCTCCCGCCCCACCGAGGCCTCCCGGGTGGCCGAGCTCTTCCGCCGGGTCCGGTTCCGCACGGTCCCCCTCTCCGCACTGCGCCCCCTGATCAGCTCGGCGGACCACGCCAAGGCGGTGCGCCTCGCGGCCACCACCCTGCGCCAGGAGGGCCTGCTGCTCCTGACGGGCAACCAGGGGGGCCGCGACGTCGCCACGAAGCTGAGGCTGCCGGTGCCTGAGCGGGACGAGTACGTGTGCGTCCCGCTCGCCCGGCGCCGCTCCGAGCACGGCGCCCGGCCCTCGGTCGTCGCCGACGCGACCGCATGGGTGGTGGCGGGCGAGGACGACGAGCTCGTTCCGCTGCCCACCGGTTTCCCCGCCGTGCGCAACCGCTAGGGGGATCCCCCCAGCGCGCGGCGTGCGCACGCGGCCGCCGGCTCCTCCGGAACCCGTCCGGCGGCCGATGCCGACTGCTATCGAACGAAGGTTCGAGGCGACTGGTGTGCCCGCCTGTGCGTGCGGCCACGGAGACGGGGTACGCGCACCTTCCGAACGACCGGAGCCGTACACGCGCGGAAGGAGACGCCATGTCCCCGGAGCCCGGATCCCCGCGGGCGTCACCGGTCGGCGAGGGCGCGGCCGCGGTTCGGCTGCTGCTGGTGCGCCACGCGAAGGCCGTGCGCAAGGACCGGCGGATCGACGACTTCGACCGCGCGCTGAGCAAGCGGGTCAGACGCGACGCGCCCCGGACCGGCCGCCGGCTCGCCGAGTCGGGCCCCAGGCCCGACTTCGTGCTCTGCTCCCCGTCGCGCAGGACCCGCCAGACCTGGCGGCTCGCGGCCCCCGCCCTGGACGACCCGCCGCCCGTCGTCTACGACGAGCGCCTCTACAAGACACCCCCGAGCAAGCTGGTCCCGGTGCTGGCCGAGCTGGGCCCCGGCCTGCGTGCCGTGGTCCTCGTCGGCCACAACCCCGGGATCCACGAGCTGGCCGCCGGCCTGTGCGGGAGCGGCCCCGCGGAGCTGCTGAAACGGGTGAGGGCGGGCTTCCCGACCTCGGGCGTGGTGGTGATCGAGGTGCCCGGCGGCTGGGAGTCGCTGTCCCCGGGCAGCGGAAGGGTCATCGCCTGCTGGTCACCGGCCGACTGATCCCGCCGCCCGGCGGCTCCGAACGCGACACCCCGGTACTGATCCCCTCGGAAAGGAAGAACCATGACCGTCTCCCTGGTCACCGCCTCCGGCCTCGCCGCCTCCGGATCGTCCTCGCTGTTCCTGATCCTGGTGGGGGTGGTGTTCGTCGCCGTGCTGATCGCCGCGTTCTGGTGGGGCTCACGGCGCGTCGCCCGCGGCCGGCGCAACGCCCGTGCCGCCCAGCCGCCGCCCGTGGAGGCGAGGCGCGATTCCTGGTCCACCCCGGACGACGGGCCGGAACGATGAGGAGGGACGCGCGCGTCCCGCGACGGAACGGAAACGGAGGAGACGCCATGGGCGAGCAGCAGCACCGGACGGACGAGGGCCGCGCCGGCCGGCCCCGCACCACCCCTGCCGACGCGGTGGGGGAGAGCGGCGACGAGGAGGCCCGCAGGGAGGCCGACGAGGGCGTGGCCTCCCGGGGACTCCCCGGCGACCGGCGCGAGACCGAGCGGCAGGGGGCGGCCGGCCGTGGAGTCACCGACCGGGAGGGTGCCGGCGGCCACACCGCCAAGAAGCAGCGCCCCGGGGTGGGGCGTGAGGAGCAGACGCGACAGCACGACGGCTGACGGCCCCGCGCGCCACCACCGAGCCGACGGGCTCCGGCGGTGGCGCGCACGCCGTACGTGCACCGACGCCCCGCGCGGAACCACCGCGCGGGGCGTCGTCGGTCCCGCCGTGAGCGCCCCGGGGGAGTGGCGCGCGGGGCGCGCGTCAGCGGTGGCGCAGCTTGCCGAACAGACGGCGTGCCTGGGCGCGCCGGCGCGGATCGTTCGCGGCGCGGCGAAGGGACGCCGCCGCGCCCCGGCCCTGGGGGCTGCGGGCGAATCGCTTGATGCGGTCCAGCAGTGCGGTCATGGGATTCTCCTCCGATGTCCGTGTCCTGGCACTCCGTGTTGCCCTCCGCGTCCGTCTCACACCTCCCTGGTGCTGACGAGTCGTCAGGCATGCTGGGTGGAGCGGGCGTTCTCGTGCGCGAGCGGTGACGTCAGGTCGCCCGTCCGGGTTCCGTCCATCGCCGGCCCGCGGGCGCGCTGCCCAGCGAGCCGGTCAGGGTGAGCCCGAGCGTGACGAGAGTCGCCGTCAGCGCCCGCCTTGCGGCGGTCCGCCCCGGGCGGGCGGCGGAGGACCGGCGCGGCCGAGGCGACCGGTGCGTGCGGTGCGTGCGGTGCGTCCCCGTCTCCCGGGAGCCCGGTGCCGCGGAGGGCGCCGGGGTGCCTGCGGTGGTCCGCGGGTCGGCGAGGACGCGGGCGCAGGCGGCGGCGTCCGGACGGGCCTCGGGGGAGCGCGCGGTCATCGCCGTGAGCAGGCGCGCGAGTTCGGGCGGGAGACCGGCCGGCAGCACCGGGGGCCGGTGCAGGTGCGCGAGGGCCGCCTCCAACGGCGCTCCGCCGTACTCCGCCTCGCCCTTGAGGGTTTCGAGCAGCACGAGGCCCAGGCTGTACACGTCGGCGGCGGGCCCCGTTCCGCGGCCCAGGGCCTGCTCGGGCGCCATGTAGGAGGCGGTGCCGACGAGGGTGCCCGCGCCCTCGGGGTCGTCGCATGGGCCCCCGACGCGGCGGGAGATGCCGAAGTCCGTGAGGAACGGGGAGCCCGAGCGGTCCAGGAGGATGTTCGACGGCTTGACGTCACGGTGCACGACGCCGTGGGCGTGCACATGGGCGAGGGCCGACGCCAGGGCGGCCCCCGTCCGGCAGGCCTCGGCGGGCGAGAGGACACCGCGGGCGATCCGTCGCCGCAGGGTCGTCCCCCGGACCAGCTGCAGCACCAGGAACGGCCGGCTGTCGTCGCGGCCCGTGTCGTAGAGGGTCACCAGACCCGGATGGTGCATCCGGGCCAGCAACCGGGCCTCCTCGTCGCATCGGGCGACGGTCCGGCGGGCGCCCGCGGGCCGGAACAGCTTCACCGCCACGGGGCGGCGCAGCCGCAGGTCCAGCGCCTCGTACACGTCCGCCGCACCGCCCCGGCCCAACAGGAGGTCGAGCCGGTAGCGTCCGGCGACGGTACGGGCCGTGCCTGTGGCGTCCGGAGGTACGGGCCTCGTTCGGACCTGCATCGGGGGCTCCCTGGGGGTGTGGCCGGCCCTGTGCCGACGGGCCGGAGAGTCGGGTGCGTCACCCGCCGTGGGTGTGCGGGCCCGCAGCTGCACGCGTGCCCCCTCCGTCCATGAACATCCCCTGGAGGAAGGCGAATCGGCGGTCGGGTCCGATCGCGGGCGGTCTCGGGTCCGATCGCGGGCGGTCGGGGCCGGGGCGGGGCGTGGTGAGGCGGGGTCAGGTCCGAACGTCTCCGGGCAACGGCGGAATGATCCCGGGAGACCCGGGTACGCGGACGCTGTCCAGCCCGCAGGGGAGGAGCAACCAACCATGGGTATGGGACTTTTCATCATCATGATCGCCGTCGGCGCCATCCTCACGTTCGCGACCGACTGGGAGATCCAGGGAGTCGACCTCGATCTGGTCGGCCTGATCCTGATGGGCGTCGGCCTGCTCGGGACCGCCGTCTACACCAGCGTGCTGCGCCGCCGCCGGATGGTGGTCCCGCCCGTGGCGCCCACGGTCACCGACGACGACCGTCGTGACCTGCTCTGAGGCGGCCCGCGCAGCCGGCGCCGCGTCCTGCACGAACACATCGACAGAGGAGTGACAGCGATGACCGAGCATCTGTGGTCCTTCAGCACCGAGTCCGGCCACCTGGCGGGTACCGACCTCACCGGGTGGCGGGTCGAGGCCTCCGACGGGCACATCGGCAAGGTGGACAAGCACTCCGACGAGGTGGACGACTCCTACCTGGTCGTCGACACGGGCGTGTGGATCTTCGGCAAGGAGGTGCTCATCCCGGCGCGGGCGGTGACCCGCGTCGACCTCGAGGAGCAGACCCTCCACCTGGCCCTGTCGAAGGAACAGGTCAAGGACTCGCCCGAGTTCGTCTCCGACAAGCACCTCGCGGACCGCCAGTACCGCGAGGAGATCGACCAGTACTACCGCACGTCCTGGCACTTCCCGGGCGGTGTGGGCGGCCTCTGACGGGTCGCCGGCCCCGCCCGGCACGCAGAGCCCAGCAGCACGTCCCGACGGGGACGCGATCCCCGTCCGAGAGAAAGGTGTCGCCATGTCCCAGGTGGAGGAGTCGGTCGAGGTCGAGGTCCCGGTCCGCGCCGCGTACGACCAGTGGACCCAGTTCGAGACGTTCCCCCGTTTCATGGACGGAGTGGAGCGGATCGAGCAGCGCACGGACACGCTCACCCACTGGACCACCGAGATCGGCGGGGTGCGGCGCGAGTTCGACGCCGTCATCACCGAGCAGATCCCGGACGAACGCGTCGCGTGGACCACGGTCGAGGGCGAGGCCCGCCAGGCGGGCGTCGTCACGTTCCACCGCCTCGACGAGACCCGGACGAAGGTCATGCTCCAGATGGACTTCGCCCCCGAAGGGCTGACGGAGCAGGCGGGCGACAAGCTCGGCTTCGTCAGGCGCAAGGTGGCCGGCGACCTCAAGCGGTTCAAGTCGTTCATCGAGGAGCGCGGTGGCCTGCAGACGGGCGGCTGGCGCGGATCGGTCTGAAGGATCCGGCGCCGCCCGGGAGGAGCGCCGGGCGCCCCCGTGCACGGCCTCGCCGTGCGGGGGCTCCCCGCGGGGGCGGGCCCCCGCCCGCGCCCTCCCGCGAGGCGCAGTCCCGTCCGAGGACCCCAGTGCCCCGGGCCGGAGCGGCGAGGGCCGTCTCCACGCTCCCGCCGCGACCCCCCGGCGCACCGCGCCGACGGGACGGGGCCCCGCCACCGGTGACGGTGGCCGGACGCCCCCGCGAACGGCCGGCCCGCCGCGGCCCTGACTCCGCGCCGTGCCGCGCCGGACGGAAGCCCCCACACCCGATGGGGGCTTTCGCCATGAGACGGTGCGATTCCGTTCCTGCCCCGCTCTTCAGAGGAGGATCCCCATGAACGAACGAGACGGCGATACGCCGAAGGACGAGCCGAGGGCGTCCCGTCACGACGGGCGCGGCGAGACGGAGGAGGAACGCGCGGACCGGCGCTGGCAGGAGCTCCTCCAGGAGATCCGGGTGGCGCAGACCGGAGTCCAGATCCTCCTCGGCTTCCTGCTCACCGTCGTGTTCACCCCGCTCTTCCACGAGCTGGAGCAGACCGACAAGACGATCTACCTGGTCACGGTCGTCCTCGGATCCCTGGCGACGGGCGCGCTGATCGGCCCCGTCTCCTTCCACCGGATCGTGTCGGGACGGCGGATCAAGCCGCAGGCCGTCGTGTGGGCCTCCCGGCTCACCTTCGCCGGCATCCTGCTGCTTCTCGCGACGCTGATCGCCGCCCTGTTCCTCATCCTGCGGGTGGCGACGCACGACCCGTACGTGCCCTGGCTGGTCTCCGGCGTCCTCGCCTGGTACCTGATCTGCTGGTTCGCCCTGCCGCTGTGGGTCCGCACCCGCTACGCCGAGCGAAGCTGACCGGAGCCGGAGCCGGAGCCGGAGCCGGAGCCGGAGCCGGAGCCGGAGCCGCAGCCGCAGCCGGCTCCGGGGAGGACGGAGCCGGGGACGACGGAGAGGGGCGGGGGGCCCCGGGGGGGGGGCCCCCCCCCCCGCCCCCGCCCGGGGCCCCCGCCCGGGCGAACGGGGTGTATAAAGAAACGCAAAAGAAAAAAAGGGGGAGCGCCCCGCCCCCCGGCGCAG